>JAJRYC010000010.1 GCA_024275975.1 Nitrospirota bacterium
AGAGAAAGATTAAAGCGCTTGAGATTGAAGAGTTAATAAAAGACAATCTCAGGGAACTGTCGATCGACAGCCCGGGGTTCAGGATCGATATAAGACAGGAGACCGGCGATGACGGTAAATACAGGGTCTGCCCATACGGCATGGACAGAATAGAGTTTCTGTTTTCCGCTAACCAGGGCGAACAACCCAAACCGTTATCAAAAATAATCTCGGGAGGGGAACTTTCAAGGGTTATGCTCGCACTGAAGAGTATTCTCGCTGATGTCGACAATATGCCGGTCCTTATCTTTGATGAGGTCGACGCGGGCATAGGAGGAAAAACAGCCGAGGGTGTCGGCAAAAAGCTTAATATGATATCCCGAAGACATCAGCTTCTCTGCATCACGCATCTCGCCCAGATAGCCAGTTTTGGAGATTTCCACCTGAAGATCGAAAAGAGCGATAAAAACAATAGTATTCAGGTTGCAATAAAGGAACTTACAGGTAAAGAGCGGGCCGCCGAGATCGCCCGAATGTTGAGCGGAAAGATCACAGAAACATCGCTCAGGCACGCGGAGGAACTCCTGGAAAGAGCTGAATGAAGGGCAGGATAAGGATCGATACCGAACTCTGCAAGGGCTGCGAGTATTGCATCGAAACTTGCCGGGAGGGAGTTATCGTTATCAGGAAAAGGTTCAATAAAAGCGGATACTATCCCGCCGCCGCCATACATTTGGAAAAGTGCACCGGGTGCGCGATGTGCGCTAACATGTGCCCCGAGATAGCAATCGAAGTCTACCGTTCCGGGGACAAAAAACGGCTTACCACGGGAAGCAGATGCTGATTTCGCATCGGCCTGAAATAATTAACAATTGATACACATCTAGTTCACCAAAAATATTTTTAAGAATCAAGCGGTTAATAAAAAGGCTGATTTTGGCTTTCTGAAAGGTTATTTTAAGCTTGACATATACCATATGTTGTGCTTTAATTGTCTACAGCTACAATTTGTTGTGATGAGATCACATGGGGGCAGCAGCCAAAACACTTATGAAAATTAACAACTACCGGAGGAATTATTTATGGAAGGGTCTGCTTCAATAATACGTCTCAAGCCGAACTCACTGAAAGTTCTTGAAAAAAGATATCTAAAAAGAGATGAAGAGGGCAAGGTAGTTGAGCTCCCACAGGAGTTCTTCAGGCGTATCGCCAGGACCATCAGCTCTGCGGACTTTAACCATGGGAAATCAGAAGCGGAAGTCACGCTAACGGAGGAAGAATTTTATTCAATGATTACATCGCTGGATTTTCTTCCGAACAGCCCTACTCTCATGAACGCCGGCAGGAGACTCGGCCAACTGAGCGCCTGCTTTGTTCTGCCGGTTGATGATTCAATGGAATCGATATTCGAGGCGGTCAAAAATACCGCCATCATACATAAATCCGGGGGCGGCACCGGATTCAGTTTTTCATCGCTAAGGCCCGGCGGCGATATTGTCGGCTCAACAAAGGGTGTTTCATCGGGGCCGGTCTCATTTATGACTGTATTCGATACAGCAACCGAGGCGGTCAAACAGGGTGGCACAAGGCGGGGGGCCAACATGGGCATGCTGCGTGTCGATCATCCCGACATCCTCCACTTCATTACGGCAAAAAACTGTAACACCAAGCTTAATAACTTTAATATATCCGTTGCGCTTACCGACTCTTTTATGCAGGCGGTCAAGAAAAACTTGGAATACGACCTGGTCAATCCTCGAACCAGAAAAGTTACAAAACGACTCAAGGCAAGAGAGGTCTTTGATCTTATAATAAAAAACGCATGGAAAAATGGTGAGCCAGGCATTGTATTCATCGACAGGATAAACGCATCCAACCCGGTGCCTGAAGCCGGGTCAATAGAATCAACCAACCCGTGCGGCGAACAACCACTGCTTCCTTATGAATCATGCAACCTCGGGTACATAAACCTCTCCAGGATAGTAACGGACGGGGCAGTGGATTATCAGAAACTCGGAAAGACCGTATGGAAAGCGGTCCATTTCCTCGACAATGTTATAGATGTAAACAAATACCCAATAAACAAGATAGAGGAGACCACAAAGACAAACAGGAAGATCG
>JAJRYC010000077.1 GCA_024275975.1 Nitrospirota bacterium
AAGCGTTTTAAGCATATCGGCACTGCCCAAACCGGCCAAGAAGGAGTAGGCACACGCCATTTTTGCCCTTCGTCCGGAAACCCTTGCCGGAAGCCGCTTTGCGACAAGGTGTGTGTTTACTGCTCCCAAACGTCAGTTTGGTATACCTTTCCATATCCCTGGATCAATGTCCCTGTCCCTTATCATCCAGCGCAGGAAAAGACTCGCCCTCTTGCACGCGCTCCCATTGACGGGAGATGGGAAAAACTGGACCAGACCCCGAGGCCTTATATCCTTTCCGTAGACTTCAGATGTATCCATGGCCAGAAACGTGCTGATCAGCCCTGAAAGACCCCTTCCAATATTCCTGTCATCCGGATGAAACCGGCTTATGAATACATTCTGAAGCGATCCATATTTCTTCAGCACCCGGTGGAGCATAAACAAGAGGCAGAGAATATCTTCACTCTGATTAAACCTGTACCGTACCCCTTCAAAAAGCCTGCCGTGCCTGCCGGGATCAAAGCTCACCAGAAAGTCAAAGGGGCTGGAACCCATGGGAGAAAGCAATCTCTCCACAACCGGCTTGAACTGTTCCACCTTCCCGTAGGCAAGACATGAGGCGATGAATCCGGAGACCTCGATGTCTGCGGGATTTTTATACCGGAGGGGAAATTCTATAGGGTCGTGGAGAATCCTTTCATCAAAATTGTATTCCCTGTAAAACCTGTCCAGGATATTTTTGAGCCGGTCCATAATTCCCCGAAATCAGGCGCGGATTCCTTTTATATACCTCAGGCATCGCGTGAGATTCATCAATAGCGGCGGCCGGTGGCGGCGGACATTCTTAAATACCAAATATTATTTCCCGTTCGTCCATGTCAACTCTGTCCAACCTCAATTTTAGTTCCTGCCCTATTCTGAAGGAACGTTTTGTATGCCTGCCGTTAAGCCTCATGGTTTTATCATTATACTCGTAAAAATCGTCTGTCAGGGCTGAAATATGAAGGAAGCCTTCCACGTAAAAATCCTTCAGCCTGACCTTGATTCCATAGGGGGTCACACCGACAACCTTACCCTCGAACTCATCGCCCACCCTCTCCTTCATAAACCAGACCCGCATCGCATTGATCGATTCTCTTTCGGCTTTTTCAGCGTTTCTTTCCATACGGGACGAGTTGAACGCGATGTCCGGAAGCAATGCTTCGAGCTCCTTTACCCTTTTATCCAAAAACTTCTTCTTTCCGGTAATCTCCCTCAGTATCCTGTGGACTATGAGATCCGGATACCGCCTTATCGGCGAGGTGAAATGTGTGTAACACTTCGAGGCAAGCCCGAAATGGCCGACGTTTATTGTCGAATAGCGGGCCTGTGTGAGGCTTCTCAGGACCAGGTAATTTATTATATCTTCTTCCTTTGTATTTTTTATCGACCTGAGCAGTTCCGCGAAGTCTTTCGGCCTCAGTGTACTCCTTTTCGATAAACCAAGAGGTTTTAAAATCCTTATGATATCTTCAAGTTTCATGGGGTCGGGCTCTTCATGCACCCTGTATATACCAGGGACTCCGGCTTTTTCGATGTGCTCGGCAACCGCCTCGTTTGCGGCAATCATAAATTCCTCAATAATCATATGGGCGTAATTTCTCTCGGCGCTTATAATCGCCTCCGGATTTCCCTGCAGGTCAAGCAGCACTTCCGGCTCCGGGAGGTCGAAGTCAAGACTGCCCCGTTCAAGCCTGTTCGCCCTCAGGATGCCGCAGAGCTCGCCCATCAGATCGAAGTCTGCCAGCAGATACTTGTATCTATCGCGCTCATTAATGTCCTGGTCGACTATTATCTTTTTTACGGAAGTATAGGTCATCCTCTCATCACTGCTTATCAGGCTTGGATAGAATTTCGCGTTTAATCTCACGCCGTCCCTGTCAAAGTCCATCTCTACCGTAAACGAGCACCTGTCGACTTTTGGCTTAAGACTGCATAAGTCTTCGGAAAGGTGTCTGGGAAGCATCGGGATCACCCTGTCGGGAAGATAGACGCTGGTACCTCGTTTTTTCGCCTCGAGATCAACAGAGGAAGACCATCCCACGTAGAATCCGACATCAGCAATATGCACCCACAGCCTGTATCCGCGCCCGTTAAGACCGACAGAGACAGCGTCGTCAAAATCCTTCGCCCTTTCCCCGTCTATTGTCACAGTACGCAGGGACCGCAGGTCCTTCCTCCCCGCCGGGCACTCCCCCATATCCTGTTTCATCATCCGGGCTTCATCAGTGACGGCCTTCGGAAACCTTCCGGAAAGATTCAACTCCTCTATGATCGCATCTATCTCTGATTTCGGGTCTCCGGGTTTTTCTATTATCTTTACAACTTTCCCCGCCGGAGGTCTTTTTTCAGTCGGATAGGAGATTATTTCGGCTATAACATTATCATTGTGCTTTGCCCCACCACTGTCTTTTGGAGCGATATAAAGGTCAAAAGGGATCATCTTGCTCTTCGGCCTGACATAGATCGCGGTTTTTGTGACATCCAGTCTTCCCGCAACCCTTGTGTACGCCCTGTCGAGTATCCTGATAATCCGGCCTTCACGCTTTCTCCAGTTCCCGACACTCACAATGACCCGGTCGTTATTCATCGCGCCGAGAGTACCCCTGGCCGGAATGAATACGTCCCTTTCGCCGGGCTTTTCCGAAATTACAAAGCCGTATCCGTCCCTGTGCGCCTCAAAATATCCCCTGACAAGGTTCATCTCCTCGGCAGGTCCATATAAACCCTTGCGGGTCTGGACTACTTCTCCGCTATGGAGCATCTCCCTCAGAAGCCTCTTGAGCTCCCTAGCCTCCGGCCTGCCCAGTCCCATAAAATGCACTATATCCTTGAAAGAGAGGGGTCTCCCGGATTTTTCCCTGATGAAGGCTATAACTTTTTCTTTATTTATCATTTTTCACTCTTTATCCTAAGTATAGTATCGCATAAAATTTATTAAATTTATAAGGGGTTTATTCCACGGTAGTCCCCCAGCCGCCCCAAACCGGTTTTTTCGTGAATATACATACTGTTACAGTGAATATCCACGGCGCTTTCCCCTTAATATATTACTACTATTATACTTTTTCAGCATTTTTTATATCCAGCATATATCTGGTATGAATATTGTATAAAATATAATTAAAATGCGGATTCTTTGTCAAAAAATTGAAAAGAGAATTGTTTAGCGGTAAAATAATTTTATGAATAACATTACTATAAACTTTTACAGGTGATGCCATGACAAAAACCATACTGACAATCCTGATATTACTTTTTTCATTTCCTGTTCTCGCCGATCGCAACGATCGGGGTGAGGCAAATCTCCCGGTGTTTACAGACGGGGACCTGGAAGATTATAAAAGTCCTGACGATCAGACTGGATTATCACCTGATAACCCACTGAAAGATAATGATACATGGTCGGTAGACCCAGGTGCGGACGACGCTGCCAGTGTGTATGTAGTGCCCTACAGAGCTTATGAAGGAAGCTCTCTCAGGATCATCATCCCGGTAACTCTCAACGGCAAAGTGACCGCCCGGATGGCGCTGGACACCGGATCTCCAGGCATGTTAATCTCGAACGAGCTGGCGGACAGGCTCGGTCTTTTAGATAAAGACACCGCAAAACTGTCAACGTTCACCAACGGCATAGGTGGCTCAGTACCTTCATTTTTTACTATCATCGACACTGTTCAGGTGGGGGGAGTCAAGGACCACTTTGTCCCTACCAGCATCACCCCTGCCCTGTCAGAGGCTTTCGATGGACTTATAGGCATGGACTTTGTGGCAAACTATTCCGTCAAAATAGACACCATCAGACGGGTAGTTATATTCGAGGAACTCTCTTCAAGGCCGAAGATGTCTGCCGGCCACAGCATGCAGTGGTGGAGGAATAATTTTTACCGCTTTGCCTTACTACGGTCGGAATGGAAGCAGTACAGGGAAAAGCTGATCAGACAGAAGGACGACTTAAGGAATTACGATGAATTAAAGGAGTTTGCCGACAGACAATATAGAGAGGCCGACAGGCTGTTCAACATGCTGAACAAACATGCCATTGAGCATGCCGTGCCTATGAGCTGGCGCGAGTATTGACCCGGAATATCATAAGCAGCCGGTTCTTCATCGTAAAATAGTTTGCAGGCTGAGACGCCTGCCTCAAAACGCATTTCGTGGACTAATTTTCCCGCCCCAGTAGACAGCCTTCCGGATGATCTCCGATTCATCGGCGGTGGTCAATTCCCCGCAATCCACGACAACTCTGCCGTTGACAATGACAGTCTCTATGTCGGAGGATTTCATGGAATAGACAATGTGGGAATAAACATCATACATCGGCGTCAGATGAGGTTTTGTCAGGTCCGCGATGACTATATCCGCTGCCTTGCCTTCCTCTATACTGCCTGTTATATCGCCCAGGCCCAGTATTTCAGCCCCCTGCCTTGTCGCCATAAGCATCGCCTGTTTCGCGGTTAATGCCGTGGGATCGCCTGATACAGCCTTATGGACCTTTGCGGCAGTGGACATCTCACTGAGTATGTTCATGTCATTGTTGCTTGCGGCCCCGTCAGTTCCGAATGCAACCTTTACGCCCGCCTTCAGCATCTTATGAACAGGCGCAATGCCTGCGGCAAGTTTCAGGTTGCTCTCAATGCAGTGGGCGACACCAACACCTGTCTCCGCGAGTATCTCGATCTCCCTGTCGGTAAGCCATACACAATGCGCCGCTATTATTCTCTCGTCGAGAAAGCCGGTGCTGGCCAGCAACTCTACCGGCGTCCTGCCATACTGTTTCCTGATCTCGCCTGCTTCCCATTCGGTCTCGGAGAGGTGGATATGGACAGGCACATTATAACGCTCCGCCAGTTTCTTCGCCCTTGCCATATTTTCAGGCGCACAGGTATATAACGCATGCGGCGCTATGGCTGTGGAGATAAGCTCATCTCCAGCCCAGGCATTAATGAACCTTTCGGCATTCTCCAGATACTCAGCCGTCGTGCCGGCAACCTTACTCGGCAAGTCTATTATCCCGGCCCCCAGGACCGCCCTCATGCCGGTCTTTTTTGTGGCCCTGCCTACGGCGTCGCTGAAAAAATACATATCATTGAAGAGGGTGACGCCTGCCTTGAGCATCTCGAGACAGGCAAGCTCCACGGCGTCAAAAACAAACTCATCACTCAGCCATTTCTCTTCAGCCGGCCAGATATGTTCCCTGAGCCATATATCAAGTGGAAGGTCGTCCGCAAGGCCCCTGAAATATACCATTGCAGCATGTGTGTGGGTGTTTACGAGGCCGGGGAAGGCCGCCTTGCCGGTGCCGCCGATGGTCCTCGCCGGAGAATACTTTCCGGCTATCTCTTCTTCAGTACCTACGCCAATAATTTTTTTGTCTTTTACAGCGATAGCACCGTTTTCGATAACAGTCTGTTCCCTGTCCATCTTCAGGACATAATCAGCCGTGACTATGAGGTCGGCATCAAGCTTCACGCCATTTCAACAAGCTTTTCCGCTATCTGTACCGCGTTAAGCGCGGCGCCTTTCCTGAGGTTGTCCGCCACTATCCACATGTTAATAGCGTTTTCCGTGGATTCGTCCTCCCGTATCCTGCCGACATATGTCTCATGCCTGTCGGCGACATCCGTGGCAAGCGGAGAGATGTTTTTTTCTGGGGCGTCATAGACCACAAGCCCCGGGGCCGCTGAAAGGACCGCCCTCACCTCGTTCGGCGTTATCTTCTTATCGGTCTCTATATTAAGGCTTTCAGAATGGCACCTGAAGACAGGCACGCGCACAGTGGTCGCTGTTATCCCGATGGAATCATCGCCCAGAATCTTTCTGGTTTCGTTCACCATCTTCATCTCTTCCTTTGTGTAGTCGTTTTCGAGGAAGGAATCTATGTGAGGAATGCAGTTGAACGCAATCTGGTGAGGATAGACATTCTTTTCGACCGGTTTGAAATTCAGAATAGCGACAGTCTGCTGCATGAGTTCGTCCATCGCCTTCTTCCCGGTACCCGAGACCGACTGGAATGTTGTGACAACCACTCTCCTGATGCCTGCTGCGTCATATATGGGCTTCAGCACGACAACCATCTGTATTGTGGAACAGTTCGGGTTGGCTATTATCCCCTTATGCCATTCCAGGTCATGCGGATTCACCTCCGGTACAACAAGCGGTACTTCAGGGTCCATTCTCCACTGGCTCGAGTTGTCGATAACGACACATCCCGACCTAGCAGCAACGGGGGCCCATATCCTCGACCTTTCACCGCCCGCTGAGAAGAGCGCTATGTCTATCCCAATGAAAGAGTCCTCATTAAGTATTTCAACCGGTATATCCGCGTCCCTGAACTTCAGATTCCTGCCTTCCGACATCTCGGAGGCAAAAAGTCTGAGTCTCCCGACAGGGAAATCCCTCTCTTCAAGCGTGGCGATCATCTCATTGCCTACAGCGCCTGTTGCGCCGACAACCGCAACGTTATATCTGTCTTTCTTCTTTAACATGTATCAGGTTCCTTTCAATACTGACTAAATGATTTCAGTCGCAATTTTCGCGACCAGGTCTCCGGTCCCGGTTGTGCTGAGCCCCATATGTCCGGCGGCAAGGCTCTTTATATGTTTCCCTGTAACTTCCATTACAGCCTTCTCGACAGTCTTCCCCGCTTCTTCCTCTCCGAGGTGTTCGAGCATCATCCCGCCCGCACAGATCGCGGCAAGAGGATTGATGACGTTTTTGCCCTTGTATTTCGGGGCGGAACCTCCGATCGGCTCGAACATGGAGACACCCTCCGGGTTTATGTTACCCCCTGCGGCGATACCCATGCCTCCCTGGATCATGGCCCCGAGGTCCGTGATTATATCACCGAACATATTGTCGGTAACGATAACGTCAAACCATTCGGGGTTCTTGACAAACCACATGGTTATGGCGTCAACATGAGCATAGTCGGGCTTTATGCCGGGATACTCTTTCGCAACCTCGTAAAAAGCCCTCTCCCAGAGGTCGAAGGCAAAGGTCAGAACGTTTGTCTTGCCGCACAGAGTCAGCTTGTTCATCCTGTTTCTCTTCGCGCAGTAATCAAATGCATATCTTATGCAGCGCTCGACTCCCTTTCTCGTATTTATGGATTCCTGAACGGCAACTTCATCAGGCGTACCCTTCTTCAGCACACCCCCGGCCCCGGCATAAATACCTTCCGTGTTTTCCCTGACGACTATAAAGTCTATATGCTCGGGGTCTTTGCCCTTGAGCGGGCAATCCACACCGGGATAGAGCTTTACCGGTCTGAGGTTAATGTACTGGTCGAGTTCAAACCTCAGCCTGAGAAGGATGCCTTTTTCGAGGATTCCCGGCCTGACATCCGGATGGCCGATGGCGCCGAGATATATCGCGTCATATTTTCTGAGTTCTTCGGTCGCGTTGTCCGGTAAAACTTCGCCTGTTCTGAGATACCTTTCGCCGCCGAAATCAAAATTGTGAAAATCGAGTTTGAACCCGTATCTCCCGGAAACCGCGTTTAAAACCTTAATGCCCTCCGTGACAACCTCCGGGCCTGTGCCGTCGCCCGGTATTACCGCTATATTATAAGTCTTTGACATTTCTTCCTCCGGAATTTATAAAATACAGATATACTATCATATTTTTAAATTTTCTTTGAAGCGTTTCGGCGGGTCGTGTCAGGAGAAGATTCCTCTCCTGGCCCGAAAAACTTGATCAAACCACACATAAAACCATTATAATTAAATATAACATTTTGAAAAGGCTATTCGGATTGGACAACTCCATTTTAAAGGAAAAAGCGCTTGAGGCGGCCCGCAAGCTCGGCCCCCCTTCTTTTTACAACATGCAAAGGAAAGAACTGGACGAGTCTTACCGGTATTTCTCAAACAGCGAGTTACTTCACAGATGCCGGTCCTATCTCGACGAATCAAAGTTGCATCCCGCGCATGGTATTTTCCATTGTGAGAAGGTGGCAATGGAAGCAGGCGCTATATTGCTGGTTGAGAGTTCAAATAATAAGCGCTCTGCGTCGGAGAGAAAAGAAATGCTGCTCTGCGTCCAGATGGCGGGGCTTCTTCATGATATTAAGCGCACTGAAAAAGACCATACGATCTCGGGAAGCATTGAGGCAGGCAGGATATTGAATGAGCTCGATATCGGTGCTGACTGCAAAGGATATGTTACCGCCGCGATAAGAAATCACGAGGCATTCAAAAAAGTCCTGGATTCCACGAACGGGATGGCGAAACTGATCAGCGATTCTCTTTACGACGCAGACAAATTCAGGTGGGGACCAGATAATTTCACGACCACCTTATGGCTTATAATGGAGTCAACAGGTATCACCGTTAAAACACTTTACGGAGATTTCCAGGAAAAAATGGAAGGCATCAGAAAAATCAAAGAGACCTTCAGAACTGAAACCGGCCGGAAGTACGGCCCTGAATTTATCGACTTCGGGATTGAGATCGGCAACGAGATATATAAAGAGATGAAGCGTATTTTAGGAGATTAACAGAATGATCTTGATCACTGATCTGAATAAGATAACAACCAGGTTCACCAACAGCATTATTACTCTTGGAAACTTCGACGGCCTGCACCTTGGGCATCAGGAGTTGATAAAAATGGTCATCAGCAGGGCGAAGGAGACAGAAGGCATCAGCCTGGTCGTTACGTTCAGGCCCCATCCCTTAAAGATACTCGCGCCGGAGAAATGTCCGCCCTTAATCAGCATATATGAAGAAAAGATACACCTCTTCGAAAAGCTCGGTATTAATGTCCTCGTTAAGATACCTTTCACCGTAGATTTCTCGATGATAACCCCAAGGAACTTTGTAAAGAATATTTTATGTGACCTGCTCGGCGCAAAGGAGATTTTAGTGGGTCATAATTACAGGTTCGGCAGGGGCAGAGAGGGGAATATTCAAAAACTGAAAGAGTTCGGGAAGGAATTCGGCTTCAGCATCAGAGAAGTCGAACAACTATCAATAGACGGTGAGATCATAAGCAGCACCAGGATAAGACATCTGTTAAAAGACGGCGAGGTCGAATACGCCGGCAGACTGCTCAACAGGCACTACGCGATCATGGGGATAATAGTCAAGGGAGACGGAAGAGGCAGGGACCTCGGGTTTCCGACCGCCAATATAGCTCCCAAGCACGCGATTATTCCAGCCGACGGCGTTTACGCGGTCAGATTATTTGTGAGGGAGAAGTATTACGACGGCATCGCGAATATAGGACTGTGTCCGACATTCAACAAAAAAGAACTTAGCGTTGAGGTGCATATCTTTGACTTCAATGAAGACATCTACGGGGAAGAGATCACCCTGTATTTTCTCAGGAAGATTCGCGAAGAGAAAAAATTCAACAACGCGACAGCCCTGATCCAGCAGATAAACACCGATATAGCAGACGCAAAAAGCATACTCGCCGGTTATCCCGGGATTTCAGAAAACAATAAAAGCTAGCCAGCCATCAATGTTTGAAAGCCCTCTGTCCAGTAAAGACCATCGTCACCTTCGGGTCGGCCTGGTTGCATGCCTCTATCGAATCAAAGTCCCTTTCCGAGCCCCCCGGCTGAACAATCGCTGATATCCCCTCTTTTATCCCGACATCCACGCCGTCCCTGAACGGGAAAAACGCATCCGAAACCATTGTGGCTCCTACAAGCCCGCCCTTGTCCTTTTTTGTCTCCTCGTCTATTTCGCGCAGGGCGGCAATATCCCTCTTGCCCTGGGACGCCTCCAGTTCAAATGTCTTGTAGGGCACGCCGTATTTCCTGAAACAGAGCGCATCTGAATATTTCGTATATGCCTTGAAAATGGCTATTTCCGCGACACCGACGCGGTCCTGTTCTCCCGTGCCTATTCCGACCGTAACGCCGTCCTTTACATAAATGACGGAGTTGGAGGTAACGCCCTGTTCAATGTTCCAGCCAAAGAGCATATCACCATATTCCCTCTCAGTCGGCAGCCGGTCGATAACGTATTCCTTATCTTTATATACGGTTTGGCGGGAAGGAAATCGTCCTTTGTCCTTATCCTGTTGACCGGTGACTGCTGGACGATAATACCGCCGTCCATCAGCGATTTAAAGTCAACAAAACGCAGGTCCCTGTATTTTTCGAGCTGACTGATCCCGGCTATCCTGACTATCCTGAGGTTCTTGCGTTTCGCGAGAATGTCCACCACTCCCTCTTCTAAGTCAGGCGCTCCCACCACCTCGAGGTAATTTCCGCTTACCATCTCGGCGGTTTCCCTGTCCATGGCCCTGTTGACAACGAGACAGCCGCCAAAAGCGGCGATTATGTCGGCCATGTTCGCCCTGTCATAAGCCTCCTGGACTGTTTCGCCGTAAGCGGCCCCGCATGGATTGTTATGCTTCAATATCACGGCAGCCGGTCTGCCGGCAAGGTATTTAAGTATATTAAGCGCGTTGTCGAGGTCTGTCAGATTAGTCTTGCCCGGATGTTTGCCAGCCTGTATCATGTCGGCCTCTGAAATAGCGCTGACAAGTCCATTGCCCGGCCCGATAAATTTACAGTCTCCAAGTGCAAGGTTCCCGTTAACAAGCTCGAAGATCGCGGCCTGCTGTTCAGGGTTCTCACCATAACGAAGGCCTTTTTCGATAAGTTCGCCGGTCTTCGCATCAGGTATCTTCCATGCCCTTTTCCTATAAATCAACGTCTGCTCACCAAACTTTATCGTCATTTCATCAGGAAAATCATCGCTCATTATTGTTTTATACATTTTTTTCAGATCCGACATGATATGCCTCCTTTATTACATGAAAAGCTGTGGTTTGCTGGAAATAATATGAATGCTAATCATAACAAAATACCGCGCCATGATGAAAGCGTTTTTAAATAAGCCGTGCTCAAAGTCAAATTAAAGCTTGCGGGTTGGAAACCACCGTTGGAACTAAGAGAGAAAAGAAAGTAATCCGACGATACCTTTAAAAAAACAAGGCGTTTATTTTATTATATTTTCCGGTCAAATTGATGGTCTGTTGCTAAAAAACAGTATAATATGTTAAAAAATAAGATCAATTTTTCAAGGAGGAGTAAGATTTGGCGGCAAAAGCGGCGGTTAAAAAAAATCTTTCAGCAATAAAAAGAGTCCGACAGGCGGAAAAAAAGAATCTGAGCAACAGGATGGCGCGCACCAGGCTCAAAAGTGTCACGAAGGCGGTCGAGACAGCGATCAAGGGAAACAACAGGGAAGATTCCGAAAAAACATTGAAAATCGCGATAAAGACAATAAGCAGCGCAAATTCAAAGGGAATACTGCATAAAAATAACTCTGCAAGAAAGATATCAAAACTGACAAAAAAAGTTAACACGCTCTCAAAAGCGGAAACAGGCTAAGACGGTCAGCGGTCATCAGGGGCTTTTGATTAACCACGGCCCCGCATAAAATTCATTGATAAGAGCGGGCGGTCTCTCATATGAAACTCCGCCCTTATAGTTCCCCTGAGATCCGGCCTGCCCTCACCTGTTTAACAGCCGGCAGGGGACCCGGTCAAATACGGATGGAGAAGGTTGCGCATCATATCTATGCCCTCTTCAAGTCTCGAAAGAGTTATCTCTCCGTCGCCCGTCTCCAGGAATGACAGCCAGAAAATACTGACGATCCACATAGATTTTACCAAAAATTCGATGGTGGACTCCTCCATCCAGACCAGAATACCGGCGTCTATAAAAGCACGGATACTGACTTCTATCTCCTTTAATCGTTTTTTCTGCATTTCATTAAAACTGCTTTTCAGTTCTCTGTCGCTGTTGAGCAGACTGTTCAGTTCCAGGAAGAAGAACCTATACTCCCAGTGCAATGCAAGCACTTTCTGGAAGAATTCCTCCAGAGACGAAAGGGACGGAGAGACGCGACAGCCGGAACCGTAAGATGCCCCGCCCTCTATAAAATCCACCATTCTGGAAAAAACAGCCCTTATAATCTCTTCCTTGTTGCTGAAGTGGTAGTAGAGATTACCCGGGCTTATCCCCACAGCCGCCGCGATATGGTTTGTGGTGACCGCTTTTGTAAACTTTTCGTTGAAAAGCCTGATGGCGACGTCCACTATTCTGTCCTTCGTCTTCATCTTCGTTCCCACCTAAATCCAGCGCCTCACACTTTTTTTGTACCGCATGTACTCCTCGCCGAATTTTTGTTCGAGATATTTTTCTTCACGGCGGACGACTCCACGGTCAATAACAACAAACATCACCGGAAGCAGCAGTATGAACCAGAGTGAATTTAAAAGGACCGCGATTCCGCAATAAAACAGCAACAGGGAAACATACAGTGGATTACGTGTAAAACGGAATGGCCCATCATTAACTACCGCTGCGGTCGGTTTATTAAATCCCACGGTTGTATTGCGTTTCCACAGGGTGATTAATGACAGCACCGACAAAACAGTCGGAACTACAAGAAGAAAGATTCCAACAGCCCGACGCACTGCATACATATCCGGTAGAAAGCGGACAGGGAAGGCCCGGTGAATGAGCAGTCCCAATATTAACAGCACCGCGAATATCAGCGGCGGTGGAGCGATCACTACGGCTTTATCTTTAAAATCCTGTCCCATTCTTTCCTCCTGTCGTAATAGTGAAACTCCCCGCCTACAGGACGGCTTCAAAAAAGATTAACTACCTATTTATTCCCCCGTTTACTAAAGGGGGTATTCAAGTACATTTCTTCATAAACCCTGGTTTTGCTTGCAATTCATTAAATAACTTCGCCACTGCCCGCTGTTTATGCGGAATTCAGACCTATTTTCCAGAGACCACACTTTCTCCTAAAATTAGAATATTGACTCTAATATAGAGTAAATACTCTAACAAGTCAAGAAATAACCTTGGGCATTGATGTTCCGCCACTTGCTTGTGCTACTGATACAACGATGTGGATGACAGTGGGGTCTTACAACCAAAATCCAGCTAAACGCCCGTCAATACTGGCTCTACGCTCACCGCAACAACTTATCTCTTAAACTCCTGATATAGGTTAACAAAGTTTATGGGGTCCAGATGAAAAGGTGGCCTTCCGGCTCTTCTGGTCAAATCTGCTATAGTCTCACGAATATATGGGAAGATTATTGATGCACAATTAATGTGCACCAATTTTTCAAGTTGTTCTTTTCCTGTAGGAATTTTATTAAATTTAAACATACCCTCTACAGCCAGGTTGAATATAAAGGGCTGTGAAGAGTCACCTGAATTAACAGAAACGATGACAGTCACCATGTTTCTATTCCTTTTGAAATTTATGCTGATTTGACTCTTTATTTCAATTTTCTGATCATTATTAAATTTAAAATCCGGATTTAACTTGAAATGCAATTCAAGGAGCGAAATATCAATAACTGAAAATTTAAGCTCCATAAGCTAAGTCCCCCCCTACATCAATGTCTTCTCTTTTCTCCAAATAGCTATATTCTGACTTTCTGCTGCATTTTTTCGTGTACTCTTTTATATATACTACTTTGCCCTGTTTTGCTTCATTTGGGAAATCTTCTGAAATCAAATTAATTACACTCGGATATGCATCAAGTATACGCAAAAGATTATCCATTGCACGGCTCTGACAAACATCTCCAGACTCATACCGTGCAAAACTCTTTAGACCACCACCTAATATTTTAGAAATCTCTTCCTGTGTTAAGCCAAGCTTCTTTCTAATCTTCTTAATCTCTTCACCCGACAAAAATCCGTCAACTTCGCGTTGAAAATTTTTTAGTATCTTGCCGGACTTTTTTAAAGAAGCATTATCAACGATAGCTTCACCACAAACATCACAGGCATATGTGACATACCCAGGAACTGCAACAGATTTTCCTTTATATTCAAATACGTTATCGGATACTTTTTTGGTCAACTTTCCCAGACCACAGATAAGACATTCACTTCTTTCCATCTTTAATCTCCTTCTTCATCCCTCTTGAATTGAATTATAATGCCTTTCATTTTTGTTATTTGCAATTTGATATAAAGTTTAATGTTCCTATCTTCATCTTCTATTTTGTAGACATCCTGCCATAAACCGGGATTATCATAAACAGTCATAGACTTATAAAAATGTCTTCTGTTGAGACTATATATAACGTCAAGTATAGCATCGACATCCATATAACCAAGGCTTGCTGCATTTTTATGAGTTATTTCAGTAATTCCACGAGTAGATTCTTTAGATATAAGTTCCTTGATTTTAGAAAGATCATAGTGGGGCTTCCTTTTTTCCATAAAACAGAGTTTAACCTAGTTTTTACATACATTAAAATAGTCATTTTGAATTATTTTAACTACTTTAAGTATCATTATGATACTTTTTAGACAAAAAGTCAAGCATGATGATAAACGCGACAACTACCTTGACAAACGCCGCCTTTTAAATCACTACTTAAAACCATGCA
This sequence comes from Nitrospirota bacterium, assembly GCA_024275975.1. Lineage (GTDB taxonomy): Bacteria > Nitrospirota > Thermodesulfovibrionia > Thermodesulfovibrionales > UBA6898 > JAJRYC01. The sequence continues at coordinate 14,422 of JAJRYC010000077.1, forward strand.
TACAGCAGCAACTGGATATTCAGATGAGCGAAAGGAGCTTGGAATATGGTTGAGAAATAACACAGCCGAGGATGATTATATATATATAGCCGGGAGAAAAAGCAGTCCTGTTTTATCTTACTCCGGCAGAGTTTCTTCAAGTAAGTACTTCAATAGGATATTTGTTACTGGTAAAAGACAAAGAGAGAAACTACGATCTGATTTAAAAGCAAGGCCGCCGGAATATTTTCTGGTGTCAGCTGGCATTGGAATAGAAGAATTCATATCGGATAATTACGAATTTTTGCGTATAAAACAAAACTATAGAGTCTTCAAGCGAATACAAGAGTAACTTGAGGACGATAGGACGTTATATACTACAATCAACGTCATTTATGTTTCGTTTTCCCTTCTGTTTTTTTCCACTCCATGAATTTTCGTAGAGTCTCCATATCGCACCTGCCGGCCCTTTTCTGAAATGCTGAGCACTCTTTCAGTGTATTAATATCCTCTTTACATACATTATCGGTTTTAAGATATTTACTCGACAAATCAAGCGCCGCCCTTCTTTCTTCTGAAAGGTCTTTCCTTATGCTGTAGAATCTGAGCTTGCCAGCCCTTCTCTCTTCCAGAAAACCGCCCCGGTAAAGGAGAGCCACGTTTCTTGATATAAGCGGCTGCGACACCCCTATGATCCCCATGAGCTGGCAGACGCTTAACTCCTTTTTATTCAGCAGCAGCAAGATCCTGACCCTCTGCACATCGGAGAGAAGTTTGAATATATCAATCAATGTTTTCATATTCATTTATATATAATTATTTATATGTATTGTCAATAAAAAAACAATTCATTATTAATCTGGATTGTCCCCTGAAATCCCGGGGGACAGATTTCATCTTACGCAGCCTTCTTCAATTCCTTTTCAAAACCAATGGCATTTATCGGACAGGCGGCCACGCAGCTTGAACACTTTATACAGTCACCATCCGTCAAAGCGCCGGATTTATTTTCATAAGGTTTCAACTGCATCGGGCACACCTTGGCGCACAGTTTGCAGTCCTTACACTGTTTGTTCACATAAAGCGGTTTCTTGCCCCTTGAAATCCAGCTGCCAACCGTGCCCATCGGACAAATCTGGCACCATGCCCTTGGTTTGAATATCGCACCAAGCACAATCCCTACAGTAGTAGTTATCGTCAGCACACGAACAAATGCCTGGCCAATGCCATAAGAATCACCCCAGGCAAAATAGATCTGAATACCGAGCGACATCATAAGCACTGAAAGGATCACCACCCTGAACCGGTTTGTTTTGAAAAGCCGGGGGATAGGCATTTTCCGGCTGAGCTTATCGAGAAAGAGATCGTAGAAACTACCTCTCGGGCACATCCAGTCGCACCAGGCCCTCCCCTTATAGAGAGCTATTCCTACGGCTCCAACCATACAGAGCAAAATTAAAAATCCCAACGGCGGATAAACCCATCCGCCAATTATGGCAAGCGGTAAAGCTACTGACGTATATCTCTGTAATTTCGTCCTTTTTTTCTTGAATTCCTTAAACATTTCTACTCCTTATGTTTTTAAATTCCATGAATTTCCATAAAGACTTCTATCGCCCCTGCCGGCAGACGCTTAATTGTTTTTATTCAGCCGCACCGGAATCCTGACTCTCCACTCATCGGTCATCAGCTTGAAATATTCAATTACCGTTTTCATATAAACATATTAACATGTGTTTATATGAAGTGTCAATGAAAAGTTGCGGAAAAAAGACGGCCTGCAAGAAGAACCCACATCCGGGCGAGCATATCTTCACGGGCAGCCCGGCAAATTATCCGTCCACTAGTAATCATGAGGCGGGTCTGTTACAATGGCTACAGCCGAACACTGGTTGGAATTAAAAAATATGGCCTGAGACAGACAATGGAAAAGCTACATAATACGTATATACCGCCGTAATAAAGTCGACCTTTCAGGGTCCGTAGAAAGTATGCATGCCCGTGAGAAAAGCCGGCATTGCAGACCTTGATTGACTGTATCTGATACCGGAGAAAGAGTAAAAAAGAAGAAGAAAAAGGGAAATCCCTCGGAGGGGGATAATATAAACAGGAAGGCTCTCCGAAGTCCTGCTTCGGGCCGTCTGATTATTAAAGGAGAATACTATGAGAACAAAAGGGTTAATGTTTCTTATCGGGATGTTTCTGCTGTCGTTCGCAATCACGATGACCGGCTGCGGCAAAAACGACGACGCAGACGTGTTTATCTACTCGGTCGGAGGCACTGTGTTCGGGTTGAGCGGCACTGTGGTGCTTCAGAACAACGGCGGGGACGACCTGACTATAACATCGGATGGGGCTTTCACCTTTGACACAACCATAGCGGACGGGTCTGCATATAATGTAACCGTAGTCACCCAGCCTGCGGGCCAGATATGCACGGTCACGGACGGGACCGGAACAATATCAGGGGCGGACGTGACGAACGTTGCGGTTACATGCACGGATATTATAACTATAAGCGGCACGGTTGAGAATTCAGATACAGGTGCTCTGCTCGAAGGCGTGACGATAGAGGCCAGGGATACAAACGATACAATTCTCGCCACTGCAACGACTGATGTAAACGGGGCATATACTGTCGACGCCCCGGCTGACCAGGATTTCTACCTGCATGCCAATGGCGTGACTATTAGTTCTGTAACCTATATTGCGGAAAATCTCCAGATCGATCAGTTCTCGGCGGATCAGACCGGGATAAAATTCTATATGCCTGATGATACTACCATAGGAGATATCGCCACCCTGTTAGGAGCTGATACATCCACGGACGCATTATTTGCCTTTGATGTGGAGGACAGCGGCGGTGCCGGCATCGCGGGTATTACCGTAAGCGCCTCCCCAACTGTCACCAATATCAGTTACAATCAGGACGGCTCGAGCTTCTCCACAACACCACCCACAACAACATTTACCGGCCCGTCAGTTGTCGGATATAACAGTGCGACCACTGGCACTTACACGTTTTCACTTACAGGGACAGGTTATACCATCGACCCCACCTTTCGTCTCCGGTTGATTCCGGGCGAGCTGAGCATGCCGATAGAGCCATAGGAATTCAATTCAGGTCCGAACCATTACCGGGAACGTGATAACCCCGTTCCCGGTAATGGTGATTCTCTCCATGAATATCTCCGGTTTCGAGCCTATTCCCCAGCGTAGGACAGGATTACCTGGCTGATCCGGTACTCAAAGGCATATATTTCCGGCAGCAGACCGGTCCCGAGGTAAACCGAGGCAAAATCCATGTTGTTTGGTGTAAAATTTCAAGTACAACTTATAGGGGCATATTGCTGAATGGAAGTGCGTATTCGGGCCGCGAAACACAGTGATATCGATATGTTAGTTAATCTCCTCAGAGAACTATTTGAAATTGAAGAAGATTTTGTCTTCAACGATGAAAAACAACGGTCCGGATTAAATCTTATGGTCAATAGCGGGAAGGACCGTATATTCGTGGCTGAATACAGGAATGAAGTCATAGGAATGTGTTCAGTCCAGTTATTAATATCAACGGCTGAAGGCGGTTTCGTCGGGCTGCTGGAAGATATGGTAGTAAAGAAAGCACACAAGGGAAAGGGTGTTGGACGAAAGTTGATTGCAAAAGTTGAACAATGGAGTGTGGAGCAGGGCTTAACCAGGCTCCAGCTTCTGGGGGACAGGAATAATGCCCCTGCCCTCGCCTTTTATGAAAAGTGCGGATGGTCAGAAACAAAGTTGATCGGGTTAAGAAAGTTACCGATACTATATACTGATTAGTAACCTCAGCCATTTGATCGTTTCATATTAGATACAGAATAATATCAAGTCTGTCGAAATGAAAAACATAAAACTCCTTATAGAATATGACGGCGGTGATTACCAGGGCTGGCAGACGCAAAAGTCGGGCCGGACTATACAGGACATAATCCGGGAGTGCATTTTCAGCATCACGGGAGAAAGGCTCCGGCTCACAGGCGCAAGCAGGACCGATGCCGGCGTGCACGCGCTTGGCCAGGTTGCTGTATTTCGTACAGAGTCAAAGCTGCCGGTAGACATAATAATGCGGGCCCTTAACGCAAAACTCCCCCAGGACATCAGGATATTCGGAGCTGAAGAAACGGACGGAGATTTTAATCCGAGATACATGGCACTGGGAAAAAGTTATTTTTATACAATCGCCATGGGAGGAAATCAGCCGGTTTTTTTTAAAAGATACTTATGGGAGATCAGGGCGGCGCTTAATCTTGACGAAATGAAGGAGGCGGCCGCTTCTATTGTCGGGAGACATGATTTCTCCGCATTCAGGGGCTCGGGCTGCGGAGCAAAGACTACGGTCAGGAATATTTATTCGCTGGATATAGCAGGAGTTAATAACATCAGGTTTATGGCAGCGGCTTTCAGGGGAGACTTCATAAAAATACGGATAGAAGGCGATGCTTTTCTGCGGCATATGGTCAGAAATATTGTCGGCACACTCGTTGAAATCGGCAAGGGGAAATTATCTCCCGGTGCGATGGAGCAGATTCTGGAGTCCCGGGACAGGCGGCTGGCAGGGCCGACCGCACCTGCAAACGGCCTTTTCCTGGAGAAGATCAGCTACTGAACAAGGCCGCCATCTCTTCAAATTTAATCAATTTGTCGTGTCCGAATTTTTCTATGCTTTTCCTGACTTCATCCAGAGACTTTTCGGTATGGAGCGTATCCAACCTCTTCGAGAAAAACTTGTCCGCGAAACAGATAATCTTCTCCTCAAGAGAAACAGGAGACATGTCCCTCAGCGGCAAATCCAGGTTCTGTTTCCTGATATCGCCGACGGTCAATCCGACGCCTATGTGCCTTTCGCAGACGAGCGCGTGCCGAGGGAACCCTTCTTTATCGAGAAGCTCCCTGCCGAGATACCCGTGACATATATATTCCTTATCTCCATAACAGCCCATCCGCGGCTCACGGGTCAAAAAAATTCCTATATCATGCAGCATTGAGGCCTCTTCGATAAACTGTATGTCCGGGTCCATCCACTTTATCTTCCGGGCGATATCAACCGCCTTGGCCGCAACCATCCTGCCGTGCTCAATAAGGATATTGTATGCCGGTGAATCTTTTTTGTAATATCCGTTGATAATTTTAACGGGATCCATTAAAAACCTCGTATGCATTATACATAAAGAGATTGTTCCGGGAAAAGCACCTTTATGAAGAAATGAACTTGAATACCCCGTTTTGCAAAAAAAAAGGGGGGGGGGTATCCGGTAAATAGGTAGTTTGAGGAGTTATCAACGGATTTTTCGATGAGATATAAAAAAAATCAGAATATTTCAGAAAAAAACTTCTTTTCATATAAAGAGACTTGACAACATCTCACTAAGGTATTACGATAAGAAAGTCAACAAGAAAGTCAAAAATGACAGAGGAACAAACAGTGAAAGACTACTATAAAATATTGGGAATAGACAAGCAGGCTTCAGCGGATGAGATCAAAAAGGCTTACAGGAAACTCGCGCGCAAATATCACCCAGACCTGAATCCCGGAGACAAAAACTCCGAGCATAAGTTCAAGAAAATAAATGATGCGTATGAAGTTTTAGGTGACAAAAAAAAGAAGGAAGAATATGATCAGTTCGGCGGGTCACCGCATGAGACCGGCGGCCCTGGCTTTGATTTCAGGACTCAGGCGGCCGGCGACAGGTTTGAGTTCGGCGGCTTTGGAGATATCTTTTCCGACACCTTCAACGTCAAAAGTGAAAGTGTTGATTTACGGGGGCCGGACCTTGTTATGAGCCTGGACCTCACTCTCGAGGAGGCCTATTCAGGAGTAACCAGGCCGATAACATTCAAACGAGACGTCTCATGTCATGCCTGTAACGGAACAGGGGCCGAAGCCTCCACCCGGTGTGACAAGTGCAAAGGCACAGGAAAGGTTACGGCTTCAAAAGGGTTTTTCAGAATGTCCCAGCACTGCAGCACATGCGGGGGGACAGGCACAAGAATAACAAAAACATGCAAAGAATGCAGGGGGGCAGGGAAAATCTTCAAGACGGAAAACATCAAGGTGAAGATACCCGCTGGAGTTGATTCCGGATCCAGGGTCAGGATAAGGAGAATGGGCGGAGCTGGACAGGGCAACGGGCCTGCCGGTGACCTCCAGATAGAAATTCATGTTAAAAAACATCCGCTCTTTACCAGAAAAGGGAACGATCTCTATATCGATGTCCCCGTAACTTTTGACGAGGCGGTTCTGGGAGCAAAAATTGACGTGCCGACAATCAACGCAGTAACTACCATGACTCTGCCGGCCGGCACCCAGAGCGGCCAGAAATTCAAACTTAGCGGCAAGGGCTTTCCTTCTTCGAAAACTGGGAAAAAAGGCGACCAATACGTAAACATCAAAATTGTCGTGCCGAAGAACATACCGGAGAAGGCTGTAGCCGCTATTAAAGAAATCGGGGCGCTCTACGGGGAATCACCGAGGAAGGGGATGGTGAAGAGATAATGAACAAGCATGACAAAGACCAGCCACTATACTTGATCAGCATCGTATGCGAGATGCTTAATGTTCATCCTCAGACATTGAGGATGTATGAAAAGGAAGGGCTTATCAGCCCCCGGAGGACGAACAGGCAGAGACTTTATTCGGACAGCGATGTCGAAAGATTAAACCTGATATTGCAACTCACAAGAGAGCTGGGCGTAAATAAAGCCGGAGTGGATATTATATTAAGGATGAGGCATAAGCTGGAAGTTCTGCAGAGAGAAATGGAAGAGATCATGGAGTTCCTTGCAAATGATGTGAAGAGAGATTTAAGAAATAGATTAAGGAAAGAACTCGAAGAAGAAGAATAAGGAGGGATTTATGGATAAATTTACTATAAAAAGCCAGGAAGCAATACAGAACGCGCAGAAGATTGCGGAGAGCAAAGGGCACCAGCAGATTGATGTCGAGCATCTTTTCCGGGCGATACTGGATGACGAGGGCGGCATCGCATCACAAATACTCAGGATAGCGGGCCTTAACGCTGATGCCCTGCGGAAGGATATTGATGAAGACCTCAACAAACTCCCGAAGGTGATCAGTGCAACACCGGTCGGCCAGATTTACATATCACCCCGGCTGAAAAAGGTCTTTGAAGACGCAATGAAAGAGGCGGAACGCCTCAACGATGAATATGTGAGCGTTGAACACCTTCTTCTGGCCATATTACCGTCCGGCGGTGCGTCAGCGGACCTGCTAAAAAAATATGGTGCCGACCACCATACATTACTTACCGCGATGAGGGAGATCCGTGGCACACATAATGTGACCGATCCTAACCCCGAGACAAAGTACCAGGCGCTCAAAAAATTCAGCAGGGACCTGACCGAACTTGCCGCCAAGGGAAAGCTCGACCCGGTAATAGGCCGGGATGAAGAGATCCGGAGAATCATCCAGGTCCTCTCCAGAAGGACCAAGAACAATCCTGTTGTGATCGGTGAACCCGGAGTCGGCAAGACCGCGATAGCTGAAGGGCTGGCACAGCGGATAGTCGCCGGAGACGTACCGGAGAGCCTTAAAAACAAAAAAGTCGTCGCACTCGATATGGGCGCGTTAATCGCCGGAGCAAAATTCAGGGGGGAGTTCGAGGACAGACTCAAGGCGGTGCTGAAGGAGATCGAAGACGCCACCGGATCGATCATCCTCTTCATAGACGAGATGCATACGCTTGTCGGAGCCGGTGCGGCCGAAGGCGCGATCGATGCTTCAAACATGCTCAAGCCGGCGCTGGCAAGGGGGGAATTGAGATGTATCGGCGCCACCACCATCGGCGAATACAGAAAATATATTGAGAAAGACCCGGCGCTGGAGAGAAGATTCCAGCCTGTCATGATCAAGGAGCCTAGTGTTGAGGATACGGTCTCAATTCTGCGTGGATTAAAAGAAAAGTATGAAGTCCATCACGGCGTCAGGATAAAGGACGCGGCACTCATATCCGCGGCTGTTTTATCACACAGGTATATATCGGACAGGTTTCTCCCTGACAAGGCGATAGACCTGATAGACGAAGCTGCGTCAAAAATCAGGATGGAGATAGACAGCATGCCGGTCGAACTGGACGAGATGGAGAGGAAGCTGAGACAACTTGAAATCGAAAAACAGGCCGTAATGAAAGAAAGTTCGGAAGCCTCAACCAACAAACTTGAAAAGATAAACAAAGAGATGTCCGAACTGCAGACCGTGAGAGATGAACTCAAGGCCCATTGGATGCATGAAAAAGATATAATCACGAAGATCCATAATTATAAGACCGAGATCGAAAAGACAAAGATTGAATCGGAACAGGCGGAACGCCAGGGTGACCTGACCAAAGCCGCTGAACTTAAGTATGGAAAGCTGCTGGAACTGCGGAAGGCGCTTGAGGAAGAAAACGCCAGACTGGCCAAGGCACAGGAAAAGAGGACATTGCTGAAGCAGGAGGTTGATGAAGAAGATATCGCGGAAATCGTATCTAAATGGACCGGCATACCCGTGTCCAGGATGCTGGAAGGCGAGGCCGCGAAATTACTCCACATGGAGGAAAGACTGAGAATGAGGGTAGTGGGACAGGATGAGGCGATCGAGGCGGTCTCAAATGCCGTAAGACGGGCACGGGCCGGAATTCAGGACCCTAACAGGCCTATCGGATCATTTATCTTCCTGGGGCCTACAGGCGTCGGAAAGACAGAGCTGACACGGGCGCTTGCTGAATTCATGTTTGATGACGAATCAGCAATGATAAGGATCGACATGTCCGAATATCAGGAACGCCATACGGTGTCCAGACTGATCGGAGCGCCCCCAGGTTACGTCGGATATGAAGAAGGCGGTCAGTTGACTGAAGCCGTGAGGAGGAGACCGTATGCAGTAGTCCTCTTTGACGAGGTCGAAAAGGCCCATCCGGAGGTCTTCAATTTACTGCTGCAGCTGCTTGATGACGGGAGGCTCACCGACAGCCATGGCAAGACAGTGGACTTCAGAAATACAATCGTTGTAATGACATCGAATATAGGCAGCATGCATATCCAGAGTATGCTCACTGAAAAAGAAAAAGCCCCGGAGGCTTACTGGGCGATTAATGCCATGGACCGTATTCGGGACAAAGTCATGGAGGAACTCAAGGAGTTTTTCCGACCCGAGTTCCTCAACAGGGTTGACGAGGTGATCATCTTCAATCCTCTTACAAAGGAACTTCTGAAGCAGATCGTGGAGATACAACTGACAAACATGAAGAGATACATAAAAGAGAAGAATATTGATATAGGTCTTACGGACAGGGCCAAGGAATACTTTACGGAAACAGGTTTTGATCCTGTATATGGCGCACGGCCACTGAAAAGGATTCTGCAGAAAATGATCCTGAATGAGCTGGCCCGCAAAATCATCGACGGCTCATTGAAGGAAGGTGATTTCGTGGAAGTTGATTATGTCGACGGAAAGATAGTTTTCAGCACGGCGATCGCCGCCGAGATAATTTAATGGTCCCTGCCGAACCCTAACGGGTGAGGCAGGACTTAATTAATGCCTGTCTTCGGCAGGCTGATTTTAAAAAAAGGAGGTCTGGACATGACACTAATGAAATTGAGTCCGATAAGGGAACTTGAAGAGATGAGAAGAGATCTTGACAAGCTTTTCGGGGATGTTGCAGAGCCGATAAACAGGAGGCTCTTCCGGCCGACACAACTGGAGTCCGGCGTGTTCTTTCCGAATATAGACATGTTCGACAAAAATGGCACCATTGTGGTCAGGGCCGATCTTCCAGGGGTCGAGAAGGAAAATATTGACATTGCAATCTCAAATGATACCCTGACGATAAAAGGGGAATTCAAAGAAGAAGAGGATGTCAAGGAAGAAGACTTCTATTCCTGTGAAAGAAGCCGAGGGGCCTTTAGCAGGACAGTGCAACTCCCGGTGGAGATTGACAGTACAAAAGCAAAGGCCGACTACAAAAACGGCGTACTCGAAATAACGCTGCCGGTTAAGGAGGAGTCCAAACAGAAGACTGTCAAAATCGACGTGGCGTAATTCGGGAAATAAAGGCGGGGGCAGCAACGCCCCTGCCTGAATATCCGAAAAGGCTATTTTGTTTCTCCACGTACCGGTTTCAGGTGCTCATCGGTCTTCCAGTCTTTTGAGGCTATCCAGAATGCAACGATAACCGTAATCAGTATCCAGTCCCTGCCTATAAGTATAATCGAGGCCCATGTATAGCCGCTGTAAGGCTTGCTCAGTTCATTGTAAAGGTCTCCCACAAGAATTACACCCAGTACCAGCGGGATAAAATATTTTATCAGCAGGTTCCACCATGTCCCGAGTTTGAAGGAAGACACACTGTTTATATGTTTCCTGAGTATATCGAGCCTGAAAAACCATCCCACGAGTATGCACTCAAATACACCGACGACTACCAGTCCGTAGTGCGTCAGGAAGTGGTCCACGATATCAAGCCAGTGGATGCCGGCGTTGGTGGCGAATATAATCGAACCCGCAAACCCGATGCAGCATACCGCCGTCACAACAGATTTCCTGTTGAAACCAAACTTGTCGACAATCGCGGAAGTAAAGGCCTCAATTATTGAGATGGAGGACGATAAACCGGCCACAAACAGACTCAGGAAAAATATGGCCCCGAATATATTGCCACCAGGCATGAGGCTGATCGCTTTTGGATAGGCAATAAAGGCCAGCCCGATGCTCTCTCTCACCACCTCATCTATCGGTAGCTGCTGTGATACCGCCATGAACCCAAGGACCGAGAAAACGGCAAACCCCGCGAAGAGGGAGAAGCCGCTGTTCAAAGCAGCGGTGAGCAGGGCATACTTTGTAATATTCGCCTTTGCAGGAAGATAGCTTGCATAAGCGATCATTATGCCGAATCCAAGGCTGAGCGTAAAAAATATCTGACTGTATGCATCTATCCAGACAGCCGGGCTTGACAGCTGCGAAAAGTCAGGCGAAAGATACGCCCTGATGCCCGTCATTGCTCCCTCAAGCGACAGGGACCAGAAAACAAGCACGGCGGTAAGAACAAAAAGCGTGGGCATGAATATCCTGTTGGCAAGCTCAATCCCCTTCTGAATGCCCCTGTATATTATCAGCCAGTTTAAAAACCATACGACAATAAGACCGATAAGGATAGGGGACCTTACATTGCCTATATCCGAAGGTGCATCACTCATCGCGAGAAAATCTTCGAAGAAGAAGGTATTTGGATCATCCCCCCAGCCAAGATTGAAAGACAGCATAAAGAAATTAAGACACCAGGAGATGATCACAGAGTAATAAAGCTCTATGCCGAACATCACAAACGTAACAGCCCACCATCCGAGCCATTCCCAGTTGCGCCGTATTTTTGCGTATGCCAGCGGGGCGGAGCCGATGCGTTCATGCCCGATACCGAATTCGAGTATGAGGAGAGGAATGCCGGCGGTCATAAGCGCGATTATGTAAGGGATGAGGAAAGCGCCGCCTCCGTGACTATAAGCCATATAGCTGAATCTCCAGATATTACCAAGCCCTATAGCAGAGCCGACCGCAGCAAGGAGAAAGCCCGTCTGGCTTTTCCACTGTTCCCTTTTCATTCCATCAACCTCCGAATCTTATTGGTTTTATTATTATCAAACCCAATTAATATAACAGTCGGGGCAGCAATTATCAATAGAATAACTGCATCTGCGGCATTTCCCTGCAGATTCGGATTAATCCCGGAACTTCAGATTGTATTTGTATAAACTGGCAAATAGACCGTGAATTTCGTGCCCTCCCCTTCCCTGCTCCGGACATCTATCCTGCCTTTGTGGCTCTGTATTATTTTGTAACTGATTGAAAGACCGAGGCCGGTCCCCTTATTCCTTTTTGTCGTAAAATATGGTTCAAAAATTCTGGGCAATACATCATCCGGGATGCCGCTACCATTGTCCTCGATTTCGACGAACACACTGTCATCATTTTTACCGGTGGTTATACTGACTTTACCACCGCCTTCGGACAATGAGGAGACGGCATTATTGATGATATTAAGAAAGACCTGCTTAAGCTGATTGGGGTCTCCCATAATTAAAGGCAGGCCGGAATATTGCTCAATCACCTTAATCCCGGCATCCCTGATCCGTGGATTAGCGAGAGAGACCGTCTCCCTGAGCAGGCTGTTTATGTCCACTTCTGTTATCTTGAGTGGTTTTTTCCTCGAGAACTCAAGAAGTTGCTGCACGATATCCCGCGCCCGTATCGATTCCTTCTCGATTATATCTATATCCTTCATAATAATTTCGATGTCGGTCTCATCTTTAGCCAGCTCCGCGTAGCCCATTATACTCGTCAGGGGATTGTTTATCTCATGAGCAACATTCGAAGCCAGTTCGCCCACAGCCGCAAGCTTTGCCGCCTGAAGAAGTTGTTCCTGGGTCTCCTTCAGTTCCTGCATCCGGGCCATCATATCTTCATAGAGCTTAATATTTTCGAACGCCACGGAGACATTATTCGAAATGATGCCGATTAACCGGTATGACTCCTCGGTAAACCCGCCTCCATGTTTATTCGCAAGGCGGATCACTCCGATTAGTTCGCCTTTCTGCCTTACCCATCCCAGCATGACATTGCGGATATCCATGTTATTGTCCCCCAGCAGCCCCGCCGGCATCTCTTCTCTCTGGAGATTATTGATAATCAGCGGTCTGTTCTTACTGGAAAGATATAACTTCAGGAGATCGTCTTTGCGTATCTTTATGGAATTAATCTGCTCTTCATCAAGACCGGATGCCGGGTGCTTATGTTCATAATATTCCGAATCGTTATCCAGCAGCATAAGGCCACATTGTTCCACATCTATAAATTCCGCCATGGCGAATGAGACTTCCCGTATAAGCTCCGTTATGGCGGACGCAGAGTAAAGAGGGAGCGTCATCCTGTGAAGCCCGGCCAGCCTGTTCATATGCACCACGCTCCTTTCATTACTCTCCTTGAGTGAAAGACTCATTTCATTAAAAGAGGCTGCCAGCTCTCCGAATTCCGTAAGATCATAATAATCCGTTGTATATCCAAAGTCCCCTTCGGCGATCTTTCTTGATAGTCCTATTAATTCCCTCACCGGTTTAGTGATACTCCGGGTAAGGGTGACCGCTATCCACAACCCGATCAGGAATGCCAGGAAAAGCGTAAATATGAGTATCCGCTGCGCGCTTCTGATGTCAGCTATCGCCTTGCGGGTCCTCTCCTGGAGTGTCTGATTTGCGATTAAGGCCATTTCAGACGTGATATCCAGCAATTTTGTGCCGACATTGTAAGTCTCCTTTCTGAGGGACTTTATCATTTCTCCGTTTGCGGATGCTGTAATGTAATAACTCAGTGAAGTCTTAAACCTGTCGACCTGAACCTTAATCTCTTTCAGTTTATTGTTTATTTCAGGGGAGTGGTGACATTCCACGCATTTATTTACGGCGTCATCAAGCTGACGTTTGGGAAATGTAAGCTAATTTCTGGTAATCTGGGGGTAGTCCCGCAAAAAAGCATAGAAAAAATGAGCAGTTACAAAAGCGACAAGATAAGCGGAGGCCAAAAGTTGTAGGCACACGATATATAGTTTTAG
>JAJRYC010000078.1 GCA_024275975.1 Nitrospirota bacterium
GGCTAAAACTATATATCGTGTGCCTACAACTTTTGGCCTCCGCTTATCTTGTCGCTTTTGTAACTGCTCATTTTTTCTATGCTTTTTTGCGGGACTACCCCCAGATTACCAGAAATTAGCTTACATTTCCCAAACGTCAGTTAGAGTGAACTATCCATGAATTTCTCTGAAGAGCCATGTTTTTATATTTGTCATTCCAGAAGCCTGCCCTCGACTCCGATCGGGGGTCTTCGGGCATCCAGGAAGCATTGAAAACACTGAATTCCCGCTCAAAAAACTGCGGGAATGACGGTAGGGTGGACTAACGGATTGACTGTTTGGTGGATTTGCGGTATTCAGGTTAATACCGGTATGTTCAGCGTAAGACCGTAATTTCGCCCGAGCTGATCTTCTTCAGCGCGCCTGACCGTAATCTCAGAAGAAGCATGCCTTCATCATCTATATCTTCCGCCCGGCCTGAAACCACCTCTTTCCCCATGGCGATCCTGACATTTTGGCCCAGCGTCGAGGCAAAGCGTCTCCATTCGTCGAGCAGCCGGCCTCTTCCCGTTCTCTTCAGCAGTTTGTACCGTTTTTCGAATTCTTTCAGAATCCGGACAATTATCCCGCTTCTCGAGAAATTCTCACCTGTTTCAGCCCTGACCGAAGTTGCGACGGACCTTATCTCTGAAGGAAAATTGTTTTTCTCTATATTCACGTTAATGCCTATGCCTATTATCGCGTTTCTTATCTTGTCCGGTTCAGACCTCACCTCGGTTAATATTCCGCCCACTTTTTTCCCTGAAACCAGAAGATCATTCGGCCATTTTATCGTTACCGGAAGCCCGCCGGTATTTCTGAGGGCCGCCGTGCAGGCGACTGAAGCCAAAACCGTGAGCAGTGTCGCATCCCTGGGCTCCAGGTCCGGTTTGAGTATAATGCTCATGTAAATATTCACGCCGGGCGGTGAAATCCACTCTCTTCCCAGTCTCCCTCTTCCGTTTTCCTGCGTGTCGGCGACAATAACTGTTCCCGACCCGATCTCATGCCGTATGGACAGTGAAGCCGCGACTTCGTTTGTCGAATCAACGGATTCATAAACAAAAATCCGCTTCCAGAAATCACCCTGAACCTCCGATGCTATCTCATCAGCCGAAAGGTCCGGAGACCCGATGAGTTTATACCCTCGTGATGATACAGCCTTGATAATAAATCCTTGTCTCCTCAGTATCCCGATCTTTTTCCAGACCGCGGTCCTCGAGATTCCGAGTTCCGAACTCATCCGCGCACCCGAGACAAATTTATCTTTTTCCTTAAGAAAGCGAAGAATATTTTCCGGCATTATGGCCCCCGGTCCGGATATTGCAAAATTACCATCCGGAATACTCTGATTTAGAAGTCCAGCCGCATGCACCGAAAAGCGGACAGGTCCCGCACTTTGGTTTTCTTGCCGTACAGGTCTCCCTTCCGTGCAGAATAAGGGCCAGGCCGAACCTGGTCCATCTCTCCCGCGGAATATTCCGGTTAAGGATTTTTTCTATTATATCAGGATTGTCCGACTGCGCGATGCCAAGCCTGTTGCTCACCCTCAAAACATGCGTATCAACTGCTATAGCCTGCTTCCCAAAGGCGCCCCCCAGGACCACATTAGCGGTTTTTCTGCCGACACCCGGCAGCCTGATCAAATCTTCCATTGTTGAGGGTACCGTACCGTTGAATTTTTCTAAAAGCATCTTTGCGCAGTTTATTATCGCTTTAGCCTTGTTTTTATAAAATCCCGCAGGCCTTATCTCCTCCTCAAACGTCTTCAGGTCGGCCTCCGCGTAATCCGTTACGGTCTTATATCTTCTGAATAATGTCTCTGTCACTTTGTTGACGCGCACATCCGTGCATTGGGCCGAGAGTATCGTCGCGACAAGAAGTTCCAGCGGGCCGGAAAACCTGAGCGCGGTCTTCGGGTCAGGATACTTCCTGAGCAATAAACTGGAGATTGTCTCTATTCCTTCTCTAATATTTCCACCTCGATCCTGCCTTTAAGCCCTTCAGCAAACCTCTTCGCGTCATCCGCTGATCCGACTATCGAGCCGTAATGCATTGGGACCGCGATTCCGGGATTTATATCGAGTGCCGCCTTGACCGCCTCATCCGCTGTCATAACATAAGTCCCTGAAACAGGTAAAAGCGCTATATCCGCGTTGAAATTCTTCATTTCGGGAATATAATCCGTATCTCCCGCCATATATATCCTCTCGCCTTTCAGAGTAAAAATATACCCAGCCCAGCCTTTGCTTTTTGGATGAAATTCCTTGTTCGTATTATAGGCAGGCACCACCTCGATCCCGATGCCCTCAACATTAATCTTCTCACCGACCCTGACGGTCTTTACGTTCCCGCTGAACTTTCCGGCGCAATCCGCTACTGTTACTATCACCGTGCCAGGCCCCTGAATCTTTTCAACGTCTTCCGGCGAGCAATGATCATAATGACTGTGAGTAATCAGTATAATATCAGCGGTGTCCTCCTTCCTGATCTTGAACGGGTCGGTATATATCACCTTTTCACCAACAATCCTGAACGTGTCATGTCCGAGCCAATGAATATTTTTTCCCATTGTATCATCCCCCTTTGCAGTCTGAAAGTTTAGAAATAAAAACAGAATCGCCAGAAAGATTTTCATATCTCTTTTATTGCATTTTAACATTTATAAAATATACAACAAACTCACATCACAGCCCTGATCCAATATATCTCGCTGGATTATCTCTCGCCGCCTCGATAATCTCCGCGTCAGTAATGTTGATATCTATTAAGATTTTAACAGAATCTAACATTGATATCGACGAGCCACACAAAAATCCCCTGCTATTTAAAACAGCCCCTCGCCGGGTTTTGGAGCTTTTCACGGAATCGGTTACAAGTATTATCCTGTCGAGACGCTTCAGGTTAAACACCAATTCTAAAGTCCTGGGATGAAGATGGATACCGTCGGCAATCACCTCTATGTATAAATCCCGATCAAGGAGTCCGAGACACGCAAGACCGGGATCACGGTGATGAAACGGCCGCATGGCGTTAAATATATGGGTTATTCCGGAGGCACCCGCTTTTTTACCGTCAACCGCCTGTTGGTATGTCGCGTCGGAATGGCCCATATTCACCCTCATGCCGAGATCCACGCATCTCTCCGTCACCTTTAAGACACCGGAAATCTCAGGGGAAACGGTTATTATCTTTATGATGTCTTCATACCCTTCAATCAACTTTTTCAGATTGGATATGGACGGCTTCTCAAAAGAACTCCCGTCTAATGCCCCGCATCTGACAGGGTTTAAAAACGGGCCTTCGAGATGCACACCCATAATAAGCGCCGGAACATGATCGCGCGGGGGGTTTATTTCAGAAATTCCGGCCTCCTTTGCCGGACGCTGAATCTCCATCGCCTTTCTCACCGTCTCCATATTCTTTCTCATCTCATCAACGGCCCCGGAATATATTGTCGGCAGGATCGCGCCCGTCCCGGCCCTTCCATGGAGTTCGGCCATTTTTAATATGTCCCCGGGCTCTCCTGTCCGTGTATCGTATCTCCCGATACCATGGGTATGGAGGTCTATGAATCGTTTTCCTTTCAAGGCGTCTTCCCCGCTGCTTTTTTAACAATCACAATGTGTCTGACTATATTTTCAAAAGGTAGTCTGAAATCTTCCGTTGAAATGTTCTCCTGTTCTATCTTTCGCAATTCCTCATCGAGTTTCGGTCCCTTGCTCAAAATCAGTATGCCGTTTTTATTTAATATATCTCCGGCCTTGTCAATAAAATCACCGACGCTGAAAAGCGCCCTTGTTACGGCAACATCGACCTTCAGTCCTTTGATCTCCTCAATCCTGCTGTCCATGACTTCAACTTCCCGAAGATGAAGGGTTTTCGTGACATGTCTCAGGAATATCTGCTTCTTGTAAGCAGGCTCGACAAGGAACAGCCTTAAGCGGGGGTTTATTATCTTGATCGGTATGCCGGGGAATCCTGCTCCGCTTCCTATATCAGCGATAGACCGGGCGTCTAAAGGTATGACCTTGCTGAAAAGGAGAGAATCAAGAAAATGCTTTATGATAATCTCTCTTTCTGTTTTCAGCCCTGTCAGATTGTATGCCCTGTTCCACTTCTTAAGCAGATTAAGATAAGTTATGAAGGCTGTAATCCGGTCTTCGGTACACTGAATCCCAAGTTCTTCCATCCCAGCTCTTAAGAGATCAGCCGCTTTTGTCATAACATGTTCATTGTACTATTTTTTTATCGGGTACCGCAGCCAATAGCTTTTTTTTGGGGGGGGGGGAGTAAGGGCAGGGTTTAAACCCTGCCCCTGCATAATTAATGAAACCGTTTCATTACTCGTCTTTCTCAACTACCTTTGCGAGGCTCACTATTTTATCGGTCGTATCCATGACTTTTACTCCCTGTGTATTCCTGCCGTGCATCGATATATTCTGGGCGGTCGTCCTTATAAGCTTCCCGCTTCCCGTAATCATAACCACCTCGTCTTCATCCCTCACCTGAAGAATACCCGCTACTTTGCCTCCCTTTGCGGTGAGCTTTATGGATATAACCCCTTTGCCTCCCCTGCCCTGGAGAGGATAGCCCGATACCTTCGTCCTTTTTCCAAAACCGTTTTCCGCCACAGTGAGAATCGCTGCCTTCGCTTCCGCCACTTCGGCCGCAACCACCTCATCTTTTGCGCGCAACCGTATGCCGCGCACACCTTTTGATGTCCGTCCCGTATCCCTGACGTCCTCTTCGTTGAATTTTATGGCCAGCCCGTTCCGCGTCCCGATTATCAGGTCATCTTTACCCGTTGTTCTCCTGACCGCGATCAGTTCGTCTTTGTCTTTAAGGGATATCGCGATTATTCCCTTGCCCCTCGGGTTGCTGTAGGCTGCAAGCGCTGTTTTCTTAACTATGCCTTTCTTTGTAAACATCACCAGGTACCCTTCGTTGAAATTCCGCACCGGCAGGGCCGTGGATATAAACTCACCCTCGGAAAGCTGTAACAGGTTGACCAGCGCCTTGCCCTTTGCCGCGCGACCTGCCTCGGGGAGTTGATATATCTTCAGCCAGTAAAGCCTGCCGAGATTGGAGAAGAAGAGCATATAATCATGAGTTGAGCCGATAAAAAGGGCTTCGACAAAATCGGCCTCTTTCGTCTCCATGCCGATAAGCCCCTTGCCGCCCCGTCTCTGGCTGCGGTACGCGCTTAAAGGATTTCTCTTGATATAGCCGGTGTGTGACAGGGTGATGACCATCTCTTCCTCTGTTATAAGGTCCTCAATGGTTATCTCGCTTATTGCTTCGGTTATCTCTGTCTTCCGTTCGTCGGCATACTTTGTTTTAATATTGAGGAGTTCCTCTTTAATTATCCCGGAAACAAGCATCTCGCTTCCCAGGATCGACCGTAATCTTTCTATCTCCTTGAGCAGTGTCTCGTATTCCGATATTATCTTGTCACGTTCAAGCCCGGTCAGCCTCTGGAGCTTCATGTCCAGAATTGCCTGGGCCTGAATCTCCGAGAGCGGATATGCGCTCATCAGGCTATCTTTCGCCTCTCCCGGACTGTTTGACGCCCTGATCAGCGCGATGATCTTATCGATATGGTCAAGGGCTATCTTTAAACCTTCGAGGATATGGGCCCTTTCCTCGGCCTTTCTGAGTTCATATTTTGTCCTTCTGCGCACGACATCGCGCCTGTGCAGCAGGAAATGACTAAGCATCTTATTCAGGCTGAGGATACGCGGCTGGCCCGATACCAGGGCAAGCATTATTATGCCGAAGGTCGTCTCCAGCTGTGTATGTTTATAGAGGTTGTTGAGGGTAACCTGCGCCATCTAGCCGCGTTTGAGTTCAAGCACCACCCTTATGCCATCCCTGTCGGACTCATCTCGCAGGTCGGATATTCCCTCTATCTTCTTCTCCCTTACAAGCTCTGCTATCTTCTTCACCAGGTTCTGCTTGTTCACCTGGTACGGGATTTCGGTAATAATGATATTCTCGTTTCCCCTTTGCTCCTTTTCTATCCTCGCTCGCGCCCGTATTTTTATCAGGCCCTTGCCATTGGTATAAGCAGACTTTATCCCTTCCACGCCGTGGATTAACCCACCTGTCGGAAAATCCGGCCCGGTTATGACCGTCATCAGTTCCTCGACATTGGTATTGGGCCTTTCAAGGAGCATCAGCAGGCCTTCGACAATCTCTCCAAGGTTATGGGGCGGTATGTTTGTGGCCATGCCGACGGCAATGCCCGAGGAACCGTTTATGAGCAGATTCGGAATCTTTGAGGGAAGCACCTTGGGTTCTTCCGTGGTCTCATCGAAATTAGGGCTGAAGTCGACTGTCTCCTTGTCTATATCGGCCAGCAGTTCCTCGGCGATCTTCGCAAGCTTCGCTTCTGTATATCTGTATGCCGCGGCAGGGTCGCCGTCAATGGATCCGAAGTTCCCCTGGCCGTCCACGTGAGTGTATCTCATATTAAAGTCCTGGGCCAGCCGGACAAGCGCGTCATACACGGCGGTGTCACCATGGGGATGATACTTTTTCAGCACCTCTCCCACAACACCCGCGCATTTGGAATATTTTTTCCCGGGCAGGAGGCCCTCTCTGAACATCGCGTAGAGTATCCTCCTCTGAACCGGTTTCAGTCCGTCCCTCACCTCGGGAAGCGCCCTGCCTATGATCACGCTCATCGCGTAATCAAGATAACTGACCTTCATCTCATCTATTATATTTACCGGTACTTTCGACATTCCATCTCCTCTAAATATCTATATTCCTGGCCTCAAGCGCATGCTTTACTATGAAATTCTTCCTCGGCTCCACCTGGTCGCCCATAAGAGTTGTAAACATCTCTTCCGCTTCAACCATGTCTTCTATTGTGACCTGAAGCAGTGTCCTCTTGTCGGAGTCAATGGTGGTCTCCCAGAGCTGCTGAGGATTCATCTCGCCGAGACCCTTGTATCTCTGAATCG
Organism: Nitrospirota bacterium; assembly: GCA_024275975.1. GTDB lineage: Bacteria > Nitrospirota > Thermodesulfovibrionia > Thermodesulfovibrionales > UBA6898 > JAJRYC01. The sequence continues at coordinate 6,990 of JAJRYC010000078.1, forward strand.
ACAGTCCTTTGCGCGCTACGGCAAAGACATGACTTAATATTTCGGTTGTCGACGTCATCTCCTTCTCTTCGTCTTTCTGTATAACCTTGTATGGGGGCGGGCCCAAGTCATCTATATAATTCTGTAGAGTCTCCAGTTCCCTGAATTCAGGTGACAACAGAAGGTTGGTATCCAGCACAAGCCTGCTTAATCGCCGCTTGACCTCCACGCCGTAACCGCCATGCTCCTCGTCTTCGTATATCTCTCCTGTATCAACGTCCGGGATATAAGCCTTCAGCCTCTCCAGAAGCCCCGCCAACGCATCTTTTTCCTTGAATAGGGCCTTATTGACCCCTTCGCGAAGCAGAAATTTCAGGATACGGGGGTCTTTGCGCCTTTTCGTGAACCATTCCTTCAGTCTCTCGTAATTTACTATCCGCTTGAGAAAAGGCACCAGTGCTTTGCCCCGGACCTCCTTTCCCTTTAGCGGAAGCGCTATCTCGTCCGCGGCAAGCTCGAAGAGCATATTCTGCATCTCGGCTTCATTCTGTACGTATTTGTCCGTCCTGCCTTTCTTCACTTTAAACAGAGGCGGCTGGGCGATGTAAAGGTACCCCTGTTCGATGAGCTGCAGCATCTGGCGGTAGAAAAAAGTGAGCAGCAGTGTTCTGATGTGGGCCCCGTCAACATCGGCGTCCGTCATCAAAATCACCTTGTGGTAACGAAGTTTGGATATATCAAAATCATCCGCTCCGATGCCGGTACCAAGCGCCGTAATGAGAATGCGTATCTCCTCCGAGTTGAGCATTTTGTCAAAACGGGCCTTTTCGACATTGAGTATCTTGCCCCTGAGCGGCAGAATCGCCTGAGCGCGGCGGTCGCGTCCCTGCTTGGCCGAACCTCCGGCTGAATCACCTTCCACTATGAAGAGTTCGCTCAGTGCGGGGTCTTTCTCGGAACAGTCCGCAAGTTTGCCGGGAAGACCGGTGTCCTCCAGCGCGCCCTTCCGTCTTGTCAGCTCCCGCGCCTTCCTGGCTGCGTCCCTGGCCCTTGCGGCCTGGAGGGCCTTTTCGATTATCTTCCGGGTAATAGCCGGGTTCTCCTCAAAGTATGAGGATAATGTTTCGTTTACTATAGACTCGACAATACCCTTGACTTCGCTGTTTCCGAGTTTCATCTTTGTCTGTCCCTCAAACTGGGGATTCGGTAGTTTGACGCTTATGACAGCAGCCAGTCCTTCCCTTATATCGTCGCCGTAAAGACTGTCTTTGCCGTTCTTCAGCAGCCCGGATGAAGAAGCATAGCTATTTGCCGTCCTGGTAAGGGCGGACTTGAACCCGATAAGGTGCGTGCCGCCTTCTTTTGTATTTATATTATTCGCGAAGGTAAATATCGTCTCTGAATAACTGTCGGTATACTGGAGCGCGACTTCCGCGACAATGCCGTCCTTTTCCCCTGATATATATATGGGCTTCGGATGCAGGGTCGTCTTGTTCCTGGTCAGATGTTCGACAAAAGATACGATTCCTCCCTTATAAAGGAATTCCTGCTTTTTGTCGGCTCTTTCATCCTGAACCGTTATCATGAGGCCCCTGTTCAGAAAGGCCAGTTCTCTTAATCTCTCGGATAGGACTTCATAACTGAAATCCGTCACCTCGAATATTTCGGCGTCGGGTTTAAAGGTTACGGTCGTCCCGCGTTTTTTGTCTTGCCGATAACGGTTAAAGGCCCTGTCGGTTTTCCCCTCTCATACCGCTGCTCAAAAACCTCGCCGTTCTGTTTTATCTTAACCTCCAGCCACTCAGACAGGGCGTTGACCACAGAAACACCGACTCCATGCAGTCCGCCTGATATCGCGTAGGCCTTTGACTCAAATTTGCCGCCGGCATGCAGTTCCGTAAGAACGACTTCCGTGGCGGAACGGCCTTCGGCGTCGCCGGGATGGGGGCCGGTCGGGATACCTCTTCCGTCATCCACAACCGTACAGCTGCCGTCATGGTGCAGCGTCACTTCGATACTCGTACAAAAGTCCGCAAGCGCTTCGTCCACACTATTATCAACCACTTCGTAGACGAGATGATGCAGCCCGTCGGCGCCGGTCGAACCTACGTACATGGCCGGTCTTTTTCTGACGGCGCTGAGTCCTTTCAGGACTTTTATATCCGCTGCGCCATATTCTGCTGTTTCTTCACCATTATTGTTTTTTGTTGTCATATCCATCTTGATTACTTATCCTTTGTTTTCATTTATAAAGCTGCCGGCTTAATCTTTAAATCCCTGCGAACTATCTGTCGGGACAATTATTTTTTTATATCCTCATCGGCATTATTACACACCGGTAATCCGAGTCAGTTTCGTCTTTGATCAGGACAGGACTTAAAGGGGCCTGCATCTCCATCACGATTTTTTCCGAAGACATCGCCTCAAGAATATCTATAAAGTATCTCGCGTTGAAGCCCAGCGAGAGAGCTTCCCCTTTATATTCCACTGCCAGCTCATCCTGCGCGTCGCCCATATCCGGGTTTGAAGATGTGATCGAAATTAAATTTTCGGTAAGGTCCAGCTTAACCGCATGCGAATGCTCCCTTGACATGATTGCCACCCTGCGGAGAACTTTCATAAAAGGCTCCCTCTGGACGGTTACAAGCTTCTCGTTGGCTTTCGGTATCACCTGGTCATAATTGGGGTAAGTACCTTCTATAAGCCTTGCCAAAAACTCTATTTTTCCCTTAGTAAAAAGGATATGGTTTTTGCAGATAGTTACCTTTATATTATCTTCTGATTTATCAAGGATTTTCCTTAATTCGGTCGCCGCTTTTTTGGGTATTATGATCTTCTTCTCCTCGGTCAGGGAGCCCTCTATATTCTTTTTTATTATCGCAAGCCTGTGGCCGTCCGTTCCGACAACGGTAACATCCTGCTCCGGCGTCACATGAAAGAGAATGCCGTTTAGTGTATATCTGGTATCGCTCTCACCAGTGGCGAATAATGTCTTCTCTATCACCTCGATTAATATCTTTGCGTTAATGTATATCTCCTCCTTGTCCTCCATACCCGGCCAAGAGGGGAATTCGTTCGCCGGTAAACACGCAAGCCTGAAATTACTTGCCCCGGCCTTCAGTTTCAGCCATTGCTCGTCAATGGACTCACATATCAAATCTCCTTCCATCTCCCTGACGATCTCGAACATTTTTCTGGCGGGAATACATATCCTTCCTTCTTTTTCGACTTTTATCTGGAGAGGTTCTTTCAGGGCTGTCTAGAGGTCGGTCGCGGTTATATATGATCCGCTTTCAGCCGCATCCAGCAGAAAATGGCTCAAAATAGGCATGGTATTCCGCTTTTCCACGATATTTTGAATATTAGAAAGCTTCTCCTGTATTTCTTCCTTTGAGACAACTATTTTCATGTCCCCTCCTTAATTTTTTATCCTGTTCAGAAGATTTTCGATCATTCTGTTGAAAGTTTCATCTTTGTTCTTTCTATCGTCCATCTGCTTGTAAGCATAAATGACTGTTGCATGGTCCTTGCCGCCAAACTGCTTTCCTATCTCACTTAATGAGGCGTCGGTAACCTGTTTACATAGATACATTGCTACCTGTCTCGGCAACGCCACGTCCCTTGTTCGTCTCTTCGCCTTGATATCGGACAGCTTCATATTATAAAATTCACATACGATTTTCTGCACCTTTTCTATAGTCACAGGTCTTTCATCGTCATGTATAATGTCCCTGAGAATCTTTTTCGTAGACTCAATATTTATTTCTTCGCCTGTCAGGGATGACTGGGCGGCAAGCCTTATCAGAGAACCTTCCAGTTCTCTGACGTTGGACTTTATCTTCTGAGCTAGCAGATTCACGACATCCTCCGGTATCTTTTTTATGTCCATCATGTCGGCCTTTTTATATATGATGGCTATTTTAGTCTCCAGGTCGGGCGGCTGTATGTCGGCGATAAGCCCCATATTAAATCTCGATCTCAACCTGTCTGTAACTTCGCTGATCTCCTTTGGTGGTCTGTCACAGGATATAACTATCTGCTTCTGCTTCTCATATAACGCGTTAAAGGTATAAAAGAATTCCTCCTGGGTGGCGGTCTTATTGGCTATAAACTGAACATCATCAAGTAAAAGAAGGTCCAGGTTCCTGTATTTTTCTTTAAGTTCCGTCATCCTGTCATGCCTGAGGGACGACACAACTTCGTTGGTAAACTGTTCTGAAGAGACATAAAGCACCGAAAAATCATGCCTCGTCTCCAGGACTTTATTGCCTATCGCGTTCATTAGGTGGGTCTTACCGAGACCTACCCCTCCATATATAAATAAGGGATTATACGTTCGGCCGGGTGACTCTGCAACCGCGATCGCTGCTGCATGGGCGAACTGGTTGCTTGATCCCCTGATAAAACTTTCGAATGTATACTTTGGATGGAGATATATACCTTTATTAGCAAGTCTTTTTCTTTTGTTCTCAAGCTTATCAATGATTTTTTTCTGTACACCGGGCTGTTTAGTCTCAATCTTATAACGCAGGGATATCTCGTCCCCTAAAACCATCTCTATTGATTACTTTATAAGATTAGGATAGGCGTCTTCAATCCATTCCTTAAAAAACCTGTTCGGTATTTCTATTGTTGCCGTCTTATCTTTTATTTGAGAGAGTATGATTGGTTTAAACCATAAATCAACAATACTACTTCCAACAGTTTCTTTAATCTTCGAAAGACTCTGTTCCCATATTTCGTCCGTGGTCATTTCTATGCCTTTACTAACATATTACAAACATTTGTTAATAACTATTTCTTTGGGAGGTAGGCTATTATAGCTTATATTCACAATCGTGGCAATAGTTCTGTTGTTATGTTGTTAGTATTTCCATGAATATTTTTTTTCGGTCAGCCGTGTATAACTCCGGGCTGTTCTTTACAGGTTTACCATCTTTATTTCTTATTTAAAATCAACCTATTAACTCTATTATCAACTTCTCAACAGCTGTTACTACTACTACTAGCTTTGTATATATATAAAAGACTAGAGTATAGTGTTGGGACGAATTGTTGATATCTCATAGCGCTGTTGAGGTGGGCGGTCGACAGAGAAGAATAAACCTGTGTATAAATTGCCATTTTTTATAGTTGTCATGCCCGAAGCCTGCCCTTGACTCCGATCGGGGGTCCCGGGCATCCAGAACCTATTTAAAAGACTGGATTCTGGCTTAAGGACTACTGGAATGACAGGCAGAAACTTTGACTTCATACATAAACTCTGAATACAGAGAAGGATTCAGTCAAACAAACCGGGGGACTTACTCTTTCTTTTAATTATTTCCGATAATCCTTCATACGATATAATTTTAATACCCAGCGCCTTTGCTTTTATTATTTTGGATCCCGGGTTCTCACCGGCCACCAGGTAATCCGTACTGGCCGAAACAGCGGATGCCGCCCGCCCGCCATTCTTCTCAATCAGGTTCTCCACCGCTTTTCTTGCCTTTGGCAGAGTTCCGGTGATAACAAACGTCAGACCTTTAAGCGGCTCCTCCCCTTTTTCTTCGTATAAAAAGTCCGGATTGCTGATCTTCATGCCGAGGGACTTGAGTGATTCCAGTATTTTTATGTTTTTATCATCATTGAAAAAGGTGGATATAGATGATGCAAGCTTCTCTCCCATCTGCCTGATATCCATAATCTTTTCGGGAGTTATATTATATAGGTCTTCAAGCCGCCTGAAATTTTTCGAGAGTAGTTTTGCGGTGTATTCGCCTACATGGAGTATACCGAGGGCAAAAAGAAATTTTGAGAGTACGGTTTTTTTACTTTTTTCTATCGCATCTATCAGGTTCCGGGCTGATTTCTCGGCGAACCTTGGAAGTTTGAGCAGGTCCTCGTATTTCAGTTTATATATATCCTCAAAATGTTTTATAAGACCGTTTACATAAAGGAGTTCCACATTTTTCTCTCCCAGGCCCTCTATATCCATGGCGCTTCTTGACGCAAAATGTTTTATCCTCTCCTGTATCTGCGCCGGACAATGGAGTGATACACACCTAATGGCAACCTCTCCTTCTTCCTTTACGACTTTCGATTGACATACGGGGCATTTTTCAGGAGGAGGGAAGTCTTTTTCCTCACCGGTCCTCCTGTCTTTAATCACCTCGACAACATGAGGTATAACATCTCCGGCCCTTTCAACCACCACCGTATCGCCTATTTTTATATCTTTTCTTTTGATATCGTCCAAGTTATGGAGAGTTGATCTGGATACGGTAACCCCCCCTATCTTAATCGGCGGATCAAATATTGTATAAGGTGTGATGACGCCTGTTCTTCCGACGCTTCCGATAATCTCCTTTATTTTTGTAATTCCCCTCTCAGCCGGGAATTTATATGCTATTGCCCAGCGAGGCTCTCTCGTCTTTACACCCAGTTTATACTGAAGATCGAAATCATTGACCTTTACAACAACACCATCCGTCTCAAAAGAGAAATTATTACGGTTTTTTTCGATCTTTTTAATCGCTTCCAGAACGCTATCTATACCTTTGACGACCATCATCTCCGGAGAAACCGGAAATCGCTTCTCCCTGAGCCACGCGATCAAATCGGCCTGGCTTTTAAATTTAAGCCCTCTGACCGTCCCAACGCCGTAGCAGGCCATATAGAGTCTTCTGGACGCTGTAATTAATGGATCAAGCTGTCTTACTGATCCGGCCGCTGCGTTTCTCGGGTTCGCGAATAAAGGTTCTCCTGTTTTTTTTCTCTGTTCATTCAGCTTTTCGAATTCCTCTATATCCATATAAACCTCTCCTCGGATATTAATCTCTCCGGAAATGTCGCCATTCCCCTCGATCTTCAGAGGTACTGTTTTGATCGTCATTATATTCCGGGTGACATCCTCACCCTCATAGCCGTCTCCCCTTGTCGAAGCCTTATAAAGGAGACCGTTTCTGTATGTCAGCTCAATAGCTATCCCGTCATATTTTGGTTCGACCGTATATTCGATATCAGCATCTGTATCGAGCAGCCTTTTGACCCTTTTATCAAATTCCCTTATGTCTTCATCCGAGAAGGCATTGTCCAGCGAAAGCATCGGTTCCGTATGCCTGACTTTCTCGAATTTATCGAGTGGAGGGGCCCCGACCCTGCGTGTAGGCGATTCCGGAAGTATATACCCGTACCTGTCCTCCAGTTCCTTCAGCCTGCGGTAGAGCAGGTCATACCCGGCATCGGATATTACGGGTGCATCAAGGACATAATAACGGTAACAATGATCATTAAGCTCTTTAACAAGCCCCTCTATCTCTTCTTTAATCTCTTCTGGTAACTCTTTTTTAATCATAAAATCCTGTCGTCATCTTAAGGCTTCTTTGGTGTTTCCGCCTACTGATTACTCATTATTCAGGCTTATTCCGCCTTATTTATTACCTCTATAAGAAAATTCATCGCCGCAACAGCGGCCTCTTCCTTGTTTTCGTCTCTTTCCCCCTCTAGCCGTAACTCCTTAATAAGGGTTTTTCCATTTTTACTCAGTGATATATAAACAAGCCCCTTCGGCTTTCCCTCCAGGATATCAGGCCCGAGATTACCGGTTGTTGCGACCGCGTAATCCGTTCCGGCCAGAGAACGCATCTTTTCCGACATCTCTTTTGCTGTTTCTCTGCTGACCACTCCATGAGTTGAAATGGTACTGGAAGATACACCCAGTATAACCTTCTTTGAGGCGGCTGAATAGGTGACGGCGCCTGCTTCGAAGAATCGGCTAGCGCCCGGAAGCGTTGTCATGTAGTGGCTGATGAGGCCGCCGGTGCATGATTCGGCAACAGAGAGCGTCAGCCCTTTTTCAATGAAGATTTCATGCACCCGCCGGATGATATCAAGAATTTTCATCTTCATCCTTTCCCCCCCGAGGTTTAAGCCCTCTCACCCTTTCTCTCAGTTTATCGGCAAAATACTGGTAATTATCAATATTCTCATTTTTTTGTCTAAAGTCAATATCCGACGCCGACAGGGGTTTTCCGAATATAACGCGGATCTTTCTGAATCCGGGCCATTTAGCCCCCCGTGGCAATACCTCGAAAGCGCCGTCGATAAATACCGGCACCACGGTGACCCCCATCTCAATCGCAAGTATCCCGACTCCTTTTTTGAACTCCATCAGCCTGCCATCAAAAGACCGTCCTCCCTCCGGAAAGACGGTTAAAGACCGACCGTTTCTTAATACATAAGCCGACATCTGTAATGCCTTATTGAGATATGAAGACGCGTCTATCGGAATCACGTGGGCTATCCTTGCTAAGCGGCTCCTGCAAAATCCCTGGAAATAACTGCTTAATCCGAGGCTGTATATATTCCTGAAGTACTCAAAAGGGAGAGAGAGGATTACGGCAAAGCCGTCCAGGTAACTGCTATGATTTGGAGCGATCAGGAAATTTTTGTTCAACGGTATATTCCCGGTCCCCTTAACTTCAAGCCTGAAGAACAATTTAAAGAGACATTTCAGCATGACAAATATAAAAAATGCCGGTATAAGTTCGGTGAGCGGTTTTTGGGGAGATATAATACGAAGCTCTTTTTCCGACGGCTCCATTAAGAGTATCTCCTTCCAACCGGACTTTTCGACTTGCCCGGATCCGGTATCGACGGTTGTCACTGCTTTTATCTTTTCTACCAACTCGCCTACAGTCTGTATATCGGACATAAAATCTTCGGGAAGCTTCAGAGAGAAAGTTTTTTCGATCAGCACGACCAGCTCGATTTTCGATAATGAATCCAGTCCCAGGTCGAGCTCGATGTTGTCGTCCGCGTTGATATGTTCCACATCCTTCAGAAATTGTTTTAATGTCTCGACCACCCTTCTTGCGGTCGCGTCTCTGAATAAGGCGCTGTCGGATTCTCTCTATCTGTCCGGCTTTTCAGTCACCAGGTCTTTGATCATGAATCGCCTTAATTTACCCAGTGGGGTCCTCGGCAGTGGCTCTGAACGGATAGAATAGCCCTTAATTCTCATATATGAAGGCATTCCGCCTGATAGTTCATTAATTTCCCATTTAATCTCTTCCTGTATATTTGATATCCCGGCCTTTTTCGCGTATTCAAAGTCCGGGACGATGACCGCGTGCAGAGATTCAGTTCTCCCCTTATCTTCCATGCCCAATACGCATATCTCCCTGAGAATCGGCTAGGCGAGGTACAGCTTCTCGACATCCTCGGGATAGATGTTTTTGCCTGAACTAAGAACAATCACCTCTTTCAGCCGTCCTGTAATAAAGAGGTAACCATCTTTGTCGATCACGCCTAAATCACCACTCATAAACCAGCCGTCCTTTATTACTTCAGCTGTGGCGGACTCATTTTTGTAATAACCCTTCATCACCATGGGTCCTTTTATCTCGATTTCTCCCTCTCCGGCCGCGGATGGATTATGAATCCTGATTTCCACGGAAGAAAAGGGTTTTCCGGCGGAGCCGGGTTTTCGTTTTGAGACAGGGTTGAATGTCACAACAGGGGATGTCTCCGTCAGTCCGTAACCCTCCAGCACGGTGAACCCAAAGGCCTCCAGGTCTTTAAATATCATGGGGTCCAGCCTTGCCCCTCCGCTTGTGAAGAACCTGAATCCTTTACCCATCGCCGAATGAACAGACCTGAAGACAATACGTCCGATATTAATATCAAATCTCTCCCGTAAAAAACCTGATATTCCGTGGACTTTGGTCAATAAATAAGAGACAGGTCCGGGAAGGCCCTTCATCCTGTCCTGTATCCCGTTTCTTATGATATCGAGCAGTTGGGGCACGCCGATCAGAATATTGACATCCCTGTCCCTCATGGCCGACATCAGGTCAGGCCCTTTCATGCTCCGGGGATATGTTATAGATGCGCCGAGAAATGCAGGCACAAGAAAACTGCACATAAAAGCATATGTATGATGCAGGGGCAGGACGGCGAGGATGTTATCATTATGGGTAACTATGCCGGCCTCAATAACGGCCAGGGCATCCGAACAGAAGTTTTTATGAGTAAGCATCACGCCCTTTGGTTTTCCGGTAGTCCCCGATGTATATATTATTGATGCGGTCTCTTCCGGGTCATTTTCCGGGAAATCATCCAGGGGGGCCGTTCCGGCAACTGATGTATACTCGGGTGAATCAAAGTTTATCAGCAATACCGGCGCCGGGAGGCTGTCCGCGTAAGCCTTGATATTTTCCAGGGTCTTTTGGCTGTGGAAGACCGTTTTTGATCCGGAATCCTCCAGAAGATTCCTTGTTTCATCAGGTCCGAGCTGTGAGTCTATAGGCACGGCAATTCCACCGGCCATAATTATGGCAAAATATGCGGTGCACCATTCTTTCCCGTTCCCGGATATAATCGCGGCCCGGTCCCCTTTTTTGAGGCCGGAGTTTAAGAGGAAAGAGGCGGTTGAGATCACGGCGTTCGAAAAATCCCTGTATGAAACGGTCTTCCAACCGTTTTGAAAATAATGAAAGATTACATTATCGGGATAAGCCTGTACAGCACTGAAAAACATTTCAGTTATAGTTAAAGATCTTTCGTTTTTCATTTTAGGCGCCGGCGAAGGTCAACCAGGCGTAATAAAAGGCCATTCCCGAAAAGAAGAGCGTAAGGAGGCCGAGGAAAAAGAAGAGTATGCCCTTTGTAAAATTTTTTCTCCTGAACTCCATAAAGCATTTAGGGATAAGGGTCACCGCGCCGAAGAAGAGCGCCAGCCCGACAAGTATCTGTGTGATTATTCTTACCATTTATGCTTATATCCCTTCAAGCGGACAACCAACGCATTGAGGCCTTGTCCGGCAGTTCTCTTTCGCCAGCCTGACAAACAATGCGTGATATTCATTAAAAAGCCTTACGTCTTCCTCAAGCTCCGACCGGAAAAGCTGCTGGAATTCATCATAAGACGCACCATGGTCCAGAATATTATGCCTTGAAAGCACGCGTTTTGTGTAGGCGTCTATCACAAAGACAGGTTTTTCGAGCGCGTACAGGATGATTGAATCGGCGGTTTCAGGGCCGATGCCATTGACGGAAAGAAGATTTTCCCTTATTGCGGGGAGCTTCTCTTTCTTCATTTTTTTCATGCTCCCGCTATACTGGCCCATCAGAAAAGCGATGAAGTGCTTCAGCCTTTTTGCCTTTACGTTGAAATATCCGGCTGGCCGGATCTGAGATGCGAGTTCCTCTACCGTCATGCTGTCGATATCTTCAGGGGTAAGCCTGTCGCTGTTTTTGAGATTAGCTATCGCCTTCTCAACATTTCCCCAGTTTGTGTTCTGTGTAAGTATTGCTCCGACAGCCACCTCAAAAGGTGTATCGCCGGGCCACCAGTGCTGCTGCCCGAAAGATTTATATAGTTTTATATATATCTTGCCCAGTTTATTTTTCATTAATATCGAATTGGTGGGAACGGAGCTTTTTCTTTTCGGCCACCATCTTTTTTTGGACCAGTATTTTTTCCTTCGCCTTTTTGGACCGCCTCTTCTTCTGCCGCCGGAGCTTCTCTATTCTCTGGGTCTCTTCACTCTCCCGGCCTTTAACCTGTTGCTCCACCTTTTTGGCAAGCAACGCCCTTGCAAAGTAGCGGTTCAGGGACTGGGAACGTTCCCGCTGGCATTTAACTTCTATCCCTGTAGGCACGTGCTTCAGATAGACGCAAGTCGATGTCTTGTTAACATGCTGTCCCCCCTTGCCGCTTGAACGGATAAAGGATTCTTCTATATCCTCTTCCCGAATACCAAGGGCGGTCATCCTCTCTCTGAGGGCCTTTTCTTTTAAGAGACTGACCGAAAATATGCGCATCTCTTAATTATATAACATCTTTTTCCGGTTGCGCTGATTTATTAAGTTTTCAATATTCCACGGTCTCTGCCGAGGGGTTTCCTTACATTAGATTTCCCTCCCCCTTGACGGGGGAGGGCGAGGGTGGGGGTGCTTAAGATGCTGTTTTCACCCTCCCCTTAATCCCCTCCCGTCAAGGGAGGGGAGACTTTAAGCCGGAATCCATTTGGTAGGGGCATGGCGCGCCATGCCCCTACTATTTATAAAGCCTGAGGTCTGTGACTTTTGCTATTTTTTCAAAATCGGAATCATTGTGGAAAAGTATAGCGTTATTCTCTAATGCAACCGCGCTTATAAGGCAGTCTACCGGTTTTCTTATGGTAAAACCTTTTTTTCTGCAACGCCTGTAAATATCAGAGCTATGGAGATAAGACTGAACCGGAGTATTCTTTAAAATGGGAAATGCAAGCAGGTAGTCCTTGATCTCGGCGTGCTGATTATCATCCCTGATTCCCTGCAGTATTTCCATAAGTATTATCTCTGAGAGACATATTTCCTACTCATCGCCTTCTAAAAGGGCATGAAGGGTCCTGCGGGATTTAGTGTTTCGTCCGTTGAGGAAATCGATCCAGACAGATGTATCTACTAATATCAAAACCGGCTTTTTCTCATTTCAGAGAGGTCCCCTTCCCATTTTACGGTCCCTTCAAGCATCAGGAGCCTCTTCCGTTTTTCTTTTTTTATAAGCTCTTCTATGGCGGTGTTAACAAGTTCTTTCTTTGTCTTACATTTTGTTAACCTTAATCCTTCTTCAAAGAGCGCATCATCTACCACTACATTTGTTCTTCCCATAATAACACCTCCATACACAAATATTATCAAAATAAGGTGTACAAATCAAGACACCTTTGAAGAAAGTTCAAAGTTCAAGGTTCAAGGTTCTACGTTCAAAGACAAACAAAAGCAACGAACAGCAGAGCGCATGGCGCATAGCAACAACAGACAAAGAAAGTTCAAGGTTCAAGGTTCAACGTTCTATGTTCAAAGACAAACAAAAGCAACGAACAGCAGGGTGTTAAAGCCTGGAAACAGAAGACCAGGAAGGAAAACCATACCTGCTTGATGAAAATTATGATCTCCCCCTTTAGTAACTTACCATGTTCCACAAATAAGACTGGACACCGTGGGAGTTATCCGGTAAACAGGTAGTTCAAGGAGTTATCTGATTAAATGGGACTCCGCCCCTTCCCCCGGTTCAAAGAAAAGCAACAGCGCAACGGATAAAGACGCATGGCGCAAAGCGCATAGCAAGAACAAAGACATAAAGAACGGAACCAAGAAAATGCGCCCGCGATTCTTTTTTAACGGTCTGCTTCCGGTCTGCCCGCTAAATTCAAGAAACTCGCTTCGCTCAAACAGTCTTGAATTTTAAACGCGTTCAGCCTCGGAATCATCCCTAAAATAATCAAAGGGGTTTGAAAGACCAGCAAAGCGCAGAGAGCATGGCGCAGAGCGTTAAAGCCAAAAAAAGAGCCCCCGGTGTCCAGTCAAAAATGTGGGTAAGGATAAGCTTTAGTAAAGGGGAAATAAGAGGGATTTTATAATAGTTGTTTGTGGGTAGCGCGCTGAGGACAGGTCTTGATGATCAAAAAGAATCAGGCTGCAGGGACTTATGGATGGCGATAATTACAGTCAGGAGCCTGTCAACATCATCGAGACTTATCATATTCGGTCCATCGCACAGCGCCTTCCCGGGCTCGGGATGAACCTCCATGAAGAGTCCGTCGACCCCGACAGCAACTGCCGCCCTTGCCAGCGGCTCTGCAAACTCCCTCTGCCCCCCTGAACTGGTCCCCTCTCCCCCTGGAATCTGGAGGCTGTGGGTTATGTCAAATATGACGGGATAACCGAAAGAGCGAATGATAGGCAGTCCCCTGAAGTCGACAACGAGATTATTATAACCAAAGGATGTGCCTCTCTCGGTTATGAAGAGATTGTGGTTACCCGTTGAAATGAATTTCTCGGTTATATTTTTTACATCCCAGGGAGAGAGAAACTGTCCCTTTTTCACATTAACAGGCATCCATGTCTCTGCCGCGGCGACGATTAAATCAGTCTGCCTGCAGAGGAAGGCAGGGATCTGAAGGGCATCGAGGACATCAGCGGCCGGCTCGATTTCTTCGACTGAATGAATGTCCGATATCACCGGCAGGTCAAACCTGCTTTTTACGTCGGAGAGAATCCTTAAGCCTTTTTTAATGCCCGGCCCGCGAAAAGACCCGATGGATGTTCTGTTTGCCTTGTCGTAAGAGCTTTTGAAGATAAGGCCGATATTCCGCCTTTCGCATATCTCCTTCAGTCTTTCCGCTGTATGGAATGTGATCTCTTCGGATTCAATAACACATGGGCCGGCTATAAGGAAAAGTGGGCGGTTATTTCCGAATGTAACAGGCCCTATCTTTATCTCTCTTGTCAATTTGAGCTCTTCTCCCTGACATCCGTATCAAGATGTGAGAAGAGAGAACTTTTTTCCTTCAGCGCCGCTGCTATGAACGCGCTGAAAAGGGGATGAGGCTCTGTGGGCCTGGATTTAAACTAGGGATGGAACTGGCATCCCAGAAACCATGGATGGCCCTCTATCTCTATAATCTCGACAAGCTCACCATCAGGGCTTGCTCCGCTTATTTGCATGCCGTGGCTGATGATAGTGTCTCTAAACGCGTTGTTGAATTCATACCTGTGCCTGTGCCGTTCGGATATCTCGGTAGTCCCATACGCGGCGTACGCGGCGGTATTCTTTTCGACGATACACGGGTATGCTCCGAGTCGCATCGTCCCACCTTTCTGTGCGCTGTCCGTTCTCTCCTCTATTTTTCCCTTTCTGAAGTCATACCACTTTTCCATCAGATAGATGACAGGAGATTGAGCATTGATGTCAAATTCCGAACTGTTTGCTTTAAGGCCGCAGATATTGCGGGCGAATTCTATTACGGCGCACTGCATGCCGAGACATATTCCGAAATAAGGTATCTTTTTTTCACGGGCGTATTTTACGGACTCAATCTTTCCTTCGATGCCTCTGTAGCCGAACCCGCCCGGAACGAGAATGCCGTCGGCATCGGATAAGTATTTTTCTGCTCCGTTCGCCTCGACTTCTTCGGAATCGATCCATGTGATCTTTACGCTGCAGTCATTCGCTATCCCGCCGTGCCCCAATGCTTCCATGAGGCTTTTATAAGAGTCCTTGAGACCGACATACTTTCCGGCTATCGCGATATTGACCTCGTTCCTGGGCTCCTTTATTTTACGGACGATCTCCTGCCACGGCCCGAGATCCGGCTCCCCTGCGGGCAGGTCCAGTTTTTTCAGTATCTGCTGGTCAAGGTTTTCCGCGCTCAGCGCCAGGGGCACTTCATATATTGTCTCGACGTCTATCGCGTTGATGACAGAGTCGCCCTCAAGGTTGCAATGGATCGCTATCTTTTTCTTTGCCTCCGGGGGAAGGATCCTGTCTGTTCTGCAGAGAAGGAGGTCCGGCTGTATACCGATTGCGCGCAGCTCTCTTACGCTGTGCTGGGTCGGCTTGGTCTTCAGTTCTCCGGAGGTCTTGATAAAAGGCAGCAGGGTCAGGTGAATATACAGGACATTTTCTCTTCCGACATCGTATCTCATCTGTCTTATGGCTTCGAGAAAAGGCAGGCTCTCTATATCGCCGATGGTTCCCCCGATCTCGACGATCACAACATCATTGCCGTCGCTTACCGACTTGATCGCCTGTTTTATCTCATCTGTAATATGAGGGACTACCTGTACCGTGTCGCCAAGGTAATCACCCCGCCGCTCTTTAGTGATAACGTTATAATATATCTTTCCCGAGGTGAAATTGTTTGCCTGGGAAGTCCTGATATGGGTGAACCGCTCGTAATGTCCGAGGTCGAGGTCTGTTTCAGCCCCGTCGTCGGTAACAAAGACTTCGCCGTGCTGAAACGGACTTAACGTGCCGGGGTCGACATTGATATACGGGTCGAGTTTCTGAATCGTGACTTTCAGCCCGTTCGCCTCAAGCAGGGCGCCTATTGAAGCCGCAGCTATCCCCTTTCCGAGGGATGACAGGACGCCGCCGGTTATAAAGATGTATTTAGACATTTTTCTATCCTTTCCAAATCTTCAGGTGTATCAACACCAAAGGTTTCTGAAGATGTTTCTCTGACTTTTATCCTGAAACTATTTTCGAGCGCGCGCAGTTGTTCAAGCTTTTCTATGCGCTCCAAACGCGACGGCGGCGTCTGCGACAACGCCAGGAGAACGTCTTTCCTGTAGCTGTAGATACCTATATGTTTATAGCAGTCATATGTGCTGAATGTTGTCCGGCCGGCATGGGCCGCGCGCTCTTTTAAGGATTTCCATTCATCCCTGTGATAGGGGATAGGCGCACGGGAGAAATAAAAGGCGAAACCATCCTGATTACATACAACCTTAACGACATTCGGGTCAAAGATTTCTTCAGGATCGGTTATCTTCTTTGCCAGCGTTGCTATCGCCGCCCTCCCGTCATCAAGAGCGGATATAACATCATCAATCATATCAGGCTTGATCAGAGGTTCGTCTCCCTGGACGTTTACAATTATATCATAATCCAGTGAGCGGGAAATTTCCGCTATCCTGTCTGTGCCCGACATATGATCGCCCGAAGTCATTACGGCCTTGCCGCCAAAAGATAAAACCTTCTCGAGTATAGCCTCATTGTCTGTTGCAACGATTACATCATCAGCCAGGCGGGACCCTAAAGAATTCCGGTATACATGCTGAATAATAGGTATGCCTTTAAGGGGTGCGAGGGGCTTTCCCGGAAAACGGGTTGAATGATATCTTGCGGGTATTAAGACAATGGCGGACATTAGATTAGACTTAATTATATACTAATACGCGAAAAATCTGAAACTATTGCACAAAAAAACGCAAATTCCTGGTCCAGGCCTGAAACAACCGCTGCGGGAGAGCGATAAAATCGTCGAATCTCTTTAAGCGGGCGCCTCTGTTGTTGACATATTACCTGTTGATTTATAATACTACTTATTAAGATTTTAAATATTTGAAATAATTCCTTATAATTACACATAACTAAATTAAATTTTTTGAGGTTAGAAATGGCAACAAAACATAAGATACCTGGTTCATCGTGGAGAGCGTATGTGGAAGGCGCTTTTTACTCAAACTCCGTTAGCAAGACATCGGCTGCCGATCTGTACAAACTCGCAGTGAAACAGCCCGAGATAGTGATATCCTCGGAGCCGATGTATCATCCCGAGCAGTTTGGTCTGCCGAAAAACGCGAAAATACTCATCTCTAATGACGGAGGGATCGTCGGCCGCACTGCGCGGGCAAGACGGCTGGTGCGCGAGATGGGCAAGGAGAGGGACAAATATCTCGGCATACTCGGCGAGGCCATTTACCATTTCAACCGCCGTCCCGGATTATGGATCGAAGGTATCGTAGGTCTTCACCCTGACTTTATGGTGAAGGCGCATCTGTTAAGCCCCGAGACCGATGCCAAGAATATGCTTGACTGGGCAATTAATTTTTCGCCGTGGATGAAACCCTGGACGGACCTGTACAAGAAATCCCGGCAGCTGGATGAGCCGGACATTCTTGTATTCGCGGACCCTGAATGGTCGCATCCCGATTTCCCGAACGGACTTGTTATTATTGACGAGGACCAGAATTGTATCGTGATCCTCGGCCTGAGATACTTCGGCGAAAGAAAGAAGGGCACTTTGACGCTTGCGTGGACGATGGGCGTACGCCAGAACATGGTTGCCTGTCACGGAGGGGTAAAGACGATCGGCAATAAGCCGCCTGTCGCTGTCTTCGGCCTTTCCGGTTCCGGCAAATCCTCTATCACAAACAGTCATGACCATGCCGGCACATTAAAAAAGAACGAAAAAGTGAATGTCGTCCATGACGACGCGTTCCTGATCGACCTTGAAAATAACTTCTCGATTGCACTTGAGCCGACCCTGTTTGACAAGACGGACGCAGTTGAATTTAATGACCCTATTATCGAGTATTTCTATTCGGCGCAGAATGTCGGTACCACCATGCTTCCCGACGGCGAGAGGAAAATGGTTTTCGAGGACATACGAAACGACAATGGACGCTGTCTGAAATCAAGGGCAATGTTCAACCATGCCGATTCCTGCGAGAGGCCCGGAATGGTTATATGGCTCCAGAAAGATACAAGCCTGCCGCCCATATGCAAGGTCAACACCGTGGGACTCGCGGTTGCTATGGGGGCGTCTTTGAGCACGCTCAGGGCGAAAGGCGTTGAGAATATCGACCCAGAAGAGCTTTCAAAACTTGTGATCGAGCCTTTTGCGAACCCCTTCAGGGTCCACCCGCTTAAGGTCGACTGTCTACAGTTTAAAAAACTCTTTAAACTCGGCACTGAATGCTACATTATGAATACACACGCTTTTGGTCTTCCTGACAACCTGACGGACATCCCGAAGGAACTCTCCCTGACGATAGTGACGGAGCTGGTGAGAGGAAATATTGAATGGAGAGACTGGAGGGCATTCCCTGGCCTGCTTCTGCCCAGGAACGGCAATGATCTCTTCGGCCCGGATTATGACAGGAAATACAAACCGGCTGGAACGTCCGAGTTCCTCACCTATCTGCGTGACAGGATGCAGGACAGGATTACTTACCTTTCGAACAAGAGGGACATAGATCATGACATGGAAAGCGCGTTTATCGATTCGATAGTTGTTGCGAGGACGGTAATAGACAAGAGGCTCCATCCGATATAAGATGACAATCCCGGGAAAATTTTTCATATAAGGTCAGATTGTGGATTTCGCGACTATTGTCAGGCAAATTCTGATTGCCGCCCCGCCTATTTTAATAGCAATAACCTTCCATGAGGTCTCGCATGGGCTGGTTGCGTACAAGCTCGGCGACCCCACTGCAAAGAGGCTCGGACGCCTGACACTCAATCCGCTGGCGCACATAGACCTCTTCGGGACTGTTCTGCTTCCGGCTATTTTGATTATTATGACAAGCGGCCAGTTTGTCTTCGGGTATGCAAAGCCGGTCCCGATAAACCCGATGAACTTCAAAAACCCCAGGCGGGACATGGCGATATCCGCCGTCGCCGGACCGATAACAAACATAATACTTGCTGTTGTAAGCGTCATAATTCTGAAGCTGATAATAACCCCCCTGGCGATGATTTCCCCTGCGTTTGTGAGCAAGACCGTCTTCATCCCCCTGATTATGATGTTGCAACTGAGCGCGCTGGTCAATATTGTCCTGGCGGCTTTTAATATGATACCGATACCACCTCTGGACGGCGGCAGGGTGCTGACCGGATTACTTCCACATAAACAGGCTGTATCATTCAGCAAGATAGAACCCTTCGGCTTCATAATCGTGCTTTTACTGATATATACGGGTATGGCGGGCGCCATAATTATACCCGTTATTAATTTTTTCAAGCGGTTGTTTCATCTATATTAGGGGAAGATTTAATGATTAAAGAGAGAGTATTGAGCGGGATGCAGGCGAGCGGCAGGCTGCATCTGGGTAATCTGGTCGGCGCGCTCCAGAACTGGGTGAAGCTTCAGGATAAATATGACTGCTACTATTTCATCGCCGACTGGCACGCGCTCACAACGGGATATGAGAACCCGTCAGCCTTACATGATTCAGTGAATGACCTGTTGGTAAATTTCCTTGCCACGGGACTTGATCCCGAAAAATGCACGATATTCATCCAGTCGAGGATACCTGAACACGCTGAACTTCATCTTCTCCTCTCGATGATAACCCCCGTTGGATGGCTCGAGAGGGTCCCTACTTACAAGGAAAAGCAGCAGGAGCTGAAAGACCGGGACCTGTCCAGTTACGGTTTCCTCGGATATCCTCTTCTTCAGACGGCGGACATCATCATGTACAGGGCCAGTTATGTGCCGGTCGGAGTTGACCAGGTGCCGCATCTCGAGATATCAAGAGAGATCGCCAGAAGGTTCAATCACCTCTACGGGGAGGTTTTCCCGGAACCCGAGGCGCTTTTGACGGAATTTCCCAAGGTCCCCGGGGTTGACGGCAGGAAGATGTCAAAGAGTTACGGCAATGCCATATACCTCTCCGACACCCCCAAAGAGGTTGAACATAAACTCAGGACGATGATTACCGATCCTGCACGGATTAGACGTACGGACGCCGGCAATCCCGACCTTTCGCCGGTATTCCAGCTCCACAGGATATTCTCGACAAAAGAAGAACAGGATGAAGTCGCCGAGGGATGCCGCACTGCTGCTATCGGCTGTATAGACTGCAAAAAGGTCCTGATAAAAAATGTGTTCAAGGTCCTGGAACCGGTATGGGAGAGGCGGGAACGGCTTATGAATAATCCCGGCGAGCTGAAAGAAATAATCAGTACCGGCACTGAAAAGGCGCGCAAAATCGCCGGGGAGACCATGACGCGGGTCAGAGCGGCGATGGGGTTGTATTAATATAAATTACGTGTTACTAATATTGTAACCCGTTAAATTATGCGCAAACTTAATGAACGAAGATAACAGAGCTCTGGAGATTCACCTGAAGACCCTTGAGACCAGTGAGGAGAAAGGGGACCTTGCCGGGATTTCAAGGAGTTGTAACCTGATAGGCATACTGCATCAGAAAAGGGGTGACTATGACGCGGCGCTGGAGTCTTCTCTTCGGGCGCTTGAGATAGCCGAGAAGATCAGGGACATCGCCGAGGTCTCCACCAGTTATCAGAATATAGGGATAGTGCACCAGAAAAGGGGCGACTATGACGCGGCGCTCGAGTTTTCTCATAAAGCGCTTGGGCTATGCGAAGAGCTCCGGGACGTTGCCGGGATATCAAAGAGTTACAACCAGATCGGTATAGTACACCAGAACAGGGGCGACTATGTCTGGGCCCTTGAGTTCTATCATAAAGCCCTCGAGATAAGCGAGAAGATCGAGGATGTCGCCGGGATTTCGAGGGGCTATCAGAATATAGGTATAGTGCATCAGAAAAGGGGCGATTATGACAAGGCCCTTGAGTTATCCCTTAAAGCCCTGGAGCTCCATGAAAAGGGTGAAGACTTTTACGGTATCCTGAGGATATATGGACAGATAGGGCTTCTTCATAAATTAAAAGGCGACAATGACAAAGCGCTTGAGTTTTCACATAAAGCCCTCGAAATAGCCGAAAAGATCGGTGACGTTGCCGGGATATCAAAGAGTTATAACCAGATCGGTATAGTACACCAGAACAGGGGCGACAACGATACGGCGCTGGAGTTCTACCAGAAGGCCCTCGAAATAAGCGAAAAGATCGGGGATATCCCCGAGGTCTCGATGAGTTATCATCAGATAGGGATAGTGCACCAGAACAGAGGCGACCATGACAAAGCGCTGGAATTTTCACATAAGGCGCTTGGGATAGCCGAAAAGATCGGGGATGTCGCCGGGATATCGAGGAGCTGTCACCAGATAGGGATAGTGCACCAGAACAGGGGCGACCATGACAAAGCGCTGGAATTTTCACATAAGGCGCTTGGGATAGCCGAAAAGATCGGGGATGTCGCCGGGATATCGAGGAGCTGTCACCAGATAGGGATAATACATCAGGAGAGCGGCGATTATGACAGGGCGCTTGAACTCTACCAGAAGGCCCTCGCAATAGCAAAGAAGGTCGGGGATATTGCAGGGGTTGCCAGCAGCATGGGCATGATCGGAAAAGTCATGCATATGAAAAAACAATATAAAGATGCCTTCATAGATTACCTTATCTCCCTGGATATATTCGAGCAGCTCGGTTCTCCCAATATAGACATAGTCAACCGCTTAATCACGGACCTGACAAAAGATATGGGGGAAGAAGAGTTCGAGAGATTATTGGAAGAGCTTAAAACCCATTCCTGACACTGTCTTTGACTTATCTGATTAAATGGGGCTTCGCCCCTGTCCCCGGTTCATTCTTTTGAACGCACAAAAGAACGGAACCAAGAAAATGCGCCCCGCGATTATTTTTTAACGGTCTGCTTCCGGTCTGCCCGATAAAAAGCATAGCGCAGAGAGCAAAGCGCAGAGCGTAACAGACTAAGACGAAAAGCAAAGATCAGACAGTCTTGAATTCTAAACGCGTTCAGCCTCGGAATCATCCCTAAAATAATCAAAGGGGAATGAAAGAAAGGCATAGAGCGGAGAGCAAAGCAACGAAAGTAAGGAGTGAGGACGAAAGACAAGCGCCCTGAAAAGCGATACCTACAGACGACTATTATAAAATCCCCCTTATTAATGAAATTTATGCGGAACTCAGGTTAATATAAAACAGGCACTTAAGATGAATACGACCAGAAACTATGACATAATCGTTATCGGGGCCGGCCATGCGGGATGCGAGGCGGCGCTGGCATCCGCGCGCATGGGGCTGTCCGTATGCATATTGACCATGAACCTCGATACCATGGCCCAGATGTCATGTAATCCGGCGATTGGAGGCCTTGCCAAAGGGCATCTGGTGAGGGAGATAGACGCGCTCGGCGGCGAAATGGCGAAGATTGCGGACCTTGCGGGCATACAGTTCAGGATGCTGAACAAATCAAAGGGACCGGCGGTATGGTCATTAAGGGCGCAGGCCGACAGGGTCCTGTACAGGCTCGGGATGCGGCGGGCCCTCGAATCAGAGACGAACCTCAGCATAAAACAGGCGCCAGTAGACGATATCCTTGTGGAAGACGGCAAAGTGACGGGCTTAAGGACTTCACTCGGAACCTTTTATGGGACAGGATGCGTTATTGTCACTGCCGGCACCTTCTTAAAAGGCCTGATGCATACCGGACAGAAAAGCCTTCCGGCCGGAAGGGCGGGAGAATCTCCTTCGATCAGCCTCTCCGACTGCCTGCGTGACCTGGGATTAAAGCTTGGACGCCTCAAGACAGGCACTCCACCGAGGCTGGATGCAAAGACCATTGATTTTTCGAAGACCGGTCCCCAGTGGGGAGATGACCCTCCTGTGCCGTTTTCACACAGCACCTTACGGATAGAGAATCCGCAGCTTCCGTGTTATATAACATATACAAACAGCGAGACCCACAGGATAATCAATGACAACCTCGGTCTCTCGGCAATGTACAGCGGGAAGATAAAGGGAATAGGCCCCAGATATTGCCCTTCGATAGAGGACAAGGTTGTCCGTTTTGCAGAGCGTGACAGGCACCAGGTCTTCCTCGAGCCCGAAGGTCTGGATACAAAAGAATATTACGCGAACGGCATATCCACAAGTCTGCCGCTTGAGATACAGGTAGAATTCATAAGGACGATCCCGGGGCTTGAAGAGGCCGAGATCATGCGACCCGCTTATGCGATTGAATACGACTTTGTTTACCCGACTCAACTGAGACATACCCTCGAGACAAAGAATATTGGAGGCCTTTTTCTCGCCGGACAGATTAACGGCACCTCCGGTTACGAGGAGGCCGCGGCACAGGGGTTGATGGCCGGCATAAACGCCGCCCTCAAATTATCGGGGAAGAAGCCTTTTATACTGGGAAGACATGAAGCATATACCGGGGTGCTGATCGACGACCTGATAACAAAGGGAACAAGCGAGCCTTACAGGATGTTCACATCCAGGGCGGAATACAGGCTGCTCCTCAGGCATGACAATGCCGACATGCGGCTGATGGAGAAGGGACATAAGCTGGGACTTCTGCCGGATGACACGTATGAAAGATTCAGGGAGAAAAAAGGGCAGATCGAAGAGGAGATCAGCAGGATCAAAAAGACGAGAATAAAGCCGCGGGTGATAAATGAAGCACTGGAGAAACTCGGGACATCCACTATCGATGAGGATATAACATTGCAACAGCTTCTTAAGAGGCCGGAGGTTTCATACAGTCTCATAAAAGAATATTCGCCGTCAGAAAAAACATTGGGCGAGGACGCGGCGAGACAGGTCGAGATACTGATAAAATATGAAGGCTATATAATCAGGCAGCTGGAGACCGCCGAAAGAATAATCAGGCTCGAAGGGAGGAGGATCCCTGAAGAGATTGATTATAACGCTATTCAGGGCCTTTCAAAGGAAATTCTCTCGAAGCTCGATGAAATAAGACCCGGCAGCCTGGGCCAGGCGGGCAGGATTCAGGGCATGACTCCGGCCGCCCTGTCGCTTATAATGGTTGCAGCCGAAAAGATGAGAAGGACAAAGGCAAAGACGGCTAAAAAATGAGTGTTTTCGAGGCGATAATGCTTATATGTTTCGGGGCTGCCTGGCCTGTCTCGATATACAAATCCTATGTCTCCAGGACAACAGCGGGCAAGAGCGTAATATTCCTTTACGTAATTTTTGCCGGTTATATTTCAGGGGTTATACATAAACTGGTTTATAATCCTGATGTTGTCATATACCTATATGCCATCAACGGCCTTCTGGTTTTTACGGACATCCTGCTGTATCACAGAAACAGGAGATTGGAGAGCAGGGCCATCCTGTCGGCTGACCGGGGTTGAGCGGATTGCTACAGTGATTCAGAGGCGAAGAGTCCCGTGCTGAGATAACGCTCGCCCCTGTCGGGGAGGATTACGACGATCTTTTTGTTCCTGCCGAACCTCTTTGCCAGTTTCAGTGCCGCCCACATTGCAGCGCCCGAGGATATTCCGGCGAGGATGCCTTCTTTCCTTGCCATAAGTCGCGCTGTTTCGGCTGCATCCCTGTCAGTAACCGGGATGACTTCATTATAGATCCCTGTATTGAGAACGCCCGGGAAGAAGCCTGCTCCAAGTCCGGCTATCTTGTGCGGGCCGGGGTCACCTCCGGACAGCACGGGTGATGCCGCGGGCTCGACCGCCGCTATCCAGACATCAGGCTTTTTAGCCTTCAGCGCCTCACCAACGCCTGTTATCGTCCCGCCCGTGCCGATGCCCGCTACAAACGCGTCGGGAACTTCCCGGATGTCGTTTATGATTTCGATGGCTGTTGTCGTGCGGTGTATCCCGGGATTCGCGCTGTTCTCGAACTGCTGGGGCATGAAGTAACCGGGATTTTCTTTGTAAATCTCCTCTGCCTTCTCAACAGCGCCCATCATGCCCTTTTTGCCCTCGGTCAGGATGAGTTCGGCTCCGTATGCCTGGAGCAGCTGCCTCCTTTCCAGGGACATGGACTCCGGCATTGTGAGTATAAGCCTGTATCCCTTAACCGCCGCCACCATCGCCAGGCCGATGCCGGTGTTGCCGCTGGTGGGTTCAAGGATTATGCCACCTTTCCTTAAGCCGCCATCCCTCTCCGCCTCCTCCACCATCGAGAGCGAAATCCTGTCTTTAACCGATCCTCCGGGATTCTCTCCTTCAAGTTTTGCCCATATTCCGGCGTCGTTAGGTCCGGACAGGTGATTGATTCTGACTAAAGGAGTGTTTCCGATCAGGCTTAAGATATCTTTGTTTAATTTCATTAAAAAACCTCCCCTGGAGCTCGTTAATTATAGCACAGGGGAGGTCCTGTTAACATCGGTACGGCAGGGAAGATTATCTGTCGGCTTCCCTCATTCTTTCAAAGTGCCTTTTCTTTGTCTGGGCGATGATATTACGGATCTCATGCTGAAATTCCTCGAGAAAGACAAGAAATCTGGCCTGCTGTTCCACTGTGAGTATCTCTTTCAGTTCAGCCCATTCCCTGTCCTTTAAGCGTTGCAGCTCCCTGTGGTAATCTTCGAGCCTCTCCATGATGCCGATGAGCTTACGATCATCTCCAGCTTTCAGGCCTTCTTTAATATCTTTCAGGCCTTCCTTGATCTTACGCTGAATTTCCCCTCTTTCCTTATCTAACCTGTTCATGAGAGGGAAAAGCCTCGCAGCCGTTTTTTCATCGAGATTCAGGGCTTTTGTCAGTTTCCAGATCTTGATTGTCTCGATCCTCTCTCTGACTTTTGCCAACTGTT
Organism: Nitrospirota bacterium; assembly: GCA_024275975.1. Classification (GTDB taxonomy): domain Bacteria; phylum Nitrospirota; class Thermodesulfovibrionia; order Thermodesulfovibrionales; family UBA6898; genus JAJRYC01. The sequence goes on from JAJRYC010000078.1 coordinate 32,711, forward strand.
CCTTGGAAGGCGGCCCGTCAGGCCCGTCCGGTCCCGGTACTACGCAGCGACCGTCGGTCGCGAAAACAGTCAGCATCAAAAGTGTCAGGGCGGATAAAATCATCTTTTTTCTCATAACTAACCTCCAATTTTTTCATTTTTAAGTTCACGAAAAAGGCTATCCAATTCCTTTGAGCTCAAAGAAGCAATATCCTCATGATAGGAATTTTCATCAAAAATTCCTACTGGGACATCTATCGCATCTCCATTAAATATCAGTTTTGCCGAGACCTCCGTCAGGTCATCCTCCGTTAACCAGCTGTAATCAACAGCAGAAGCCGAGAGCGGATCGCTGAACAGGGGGTCGTAATAATTCCCGGGACGATTCTGAATATAAAGCATCGTAAATAGCGGGACCGCGATCAACAGAACAGCCGCTGCCAGGGCCGGCGGCCTTAAAAACCATTGAAATGCCGGAAAGCGGACTTTCTGTTCTTTTGACAGGCTTATGACCTTGCGCGGAAGGCCCGCCCAGAAAAATTCCCCTGGATCAGGCGGATCAACCTTGCCGAATGCTTCAATAAGCTCCAGTTCATCCCTGCAATCCCGGCAGCCGTCCAGATGCCCTTTTACCGTAGTCTTTTCCTCTTCGGAAAGCGCGCCTGAAAAGTATTCCGGGAGCTTCTCTTTTATATCTTCATGCTTCTGTTTCATCTCGATATTCCTTTAACAATTCTTTTAATCTTTTAATTCCGTTATGATAGTTTGCCTTGACCGCGCCTTCGGAAATCTCCATTATGTCGGCCACCTCCCTGCAGCTCAGCCCTTCATAAGCCCTTAATGAGACGGCAATCCGTTGTCTCTCTGGTACCTCTGACAGCGCTTTCATTAAATAACTCTTTCTCTCTTTTTGAATCAACAGACAGAGAGTCCCGGCTTCATTCCCCGCAATCGTCTCATCCAGTTCGTCGTGCCCGAGGCAGTGCCTTCCCTTGTAATTGAGACAGAGATTAACCGCTATTTTATAGATCCATGTCTTAAAGGACGACTCTTTCCTGAATTTATTCAGACTGTTAATCGCCCGGAGAAAGGTATTTTGTGTGATATCTTTTGCCTCTTCTCCATCCCAGGTTATCCTGTAGGCAAGTGCGTATATCCCTTTTTGATATTTCACAATAAGCTCCTCCATGGCCGTGTCTTCGCCGGAGAGATAATTTTCGATTAACTCAATATCATTCATTTCTACTTATTTAGACCCCTGAGAGTCAAAAAGGTTTAATCATATTATTATCAGGAAATATTCTAAATATGTCAGCATTAAAATAAGGGGTCTTCGTGCAATAGAGTGGGTCAATTTTGGGTTCCTCTCTTCCCCTCTAAATCTCCCCTTATAAAAGGGAGACTGTCGTCATCGGGTATTTCTTCCCTTCTCTCGCGTCATCCCCTTCTTGTTCCACTTTTCCCCTCTTTGGTAAATAGGGGTTAGGGGAGTTATCTGATTAAATGGGACTCCGCCCCTTCCCCCGGTTTTTTGAACAGCAAAGGCGTAACAGATAAAGACGCATGGCGCAAAGCGCATAGCAAAAACAATGACATAAAGAACGGAACCAAGAAAATGCGCCCCGCGATTCTTTTTTAACGGTCTGCTTCCGGTCTGCCCGATAAAAAGCATAGCGCAAAGCGCATAGAGCACAAGACATAAATTCAGCCTCTCTATCTGTCGTTCCCGTAATCCTTTGAGCGGGTCGACGCGACTCTCGCGAGGACTTACATCGAGAATCCAGAATCCATTCAGGTTTAATTGTGTCAGCCTTAAAAATAAGTCACCGGGAGAACGGGACATTCATGCCGGACAAGAAAAAACCATTGCAATAACAGCCCGTAAAATCGCATAATACGGCAAATCCATATTACAGACTAAAATTGATTGAGGGGGCGGTTGATACGGGGAGTCTGATTTTATTCCGATAACCTTCCGCGGTCTCTCAAAGTTCCCGTTCTTCTCTATAAAATTAAGCCTTTACAGGGCATGCCCTGAGCGCTGATGTGGATAGGGCATGTATATATATATTTTGTTGAAGACAGACAGTAAGAAAGTGAAACGGCTTCCGCCGTATGCACGAACCTCTATCTGCTGTGATTTCACGGATACAGCGGCCCGGCGGTAGCCTGCCCGGAGATGCGTAATGCGCGGACCTGTTCCCAGGTGTTCTTCGGCCTATAATGATAATGAAGAGCAATTACGAATGTCCGGTGATTACGTATATATAGATTTTAAATAGTTATGATCACAAGCTTTTTAACAGAAATATTGAAAAGCTGGGGAAAACAAGCTTTTTCTATTGGGGAGTTGCTGAGTCGCTGCGCATTAGCTGTTAACAAATAATGAAAGCGAGGATTATATACCATGACAGAACACAATGAATTAGTAATGGCTTTATTAACAAATGCACACTGTTAATTGAAAGCTGCATATATGCAAACAGCTAAAGTGCCAAGCGATGAAAGTATACAAAATGAGGTTCTTAACATTTTCGACCTTTATGCTAATTCCGATGTAGTTTTTAAACGGTTGAAAACATCAGAATAATTATGCGACTTATTGAACTATTAGAGCCCTATATGTCCAAGTGGTTAGTTCTACCAATAGGGCTCCTATCAGCAATCCTAATCGGAATGTGGGATTTTCCCCTAAACAACGTTTTATCCCCTGAAACAGTAAAACCATTACTAGAAATGCTTACGCTAAAGAAAATGGTAACAATATTATTACTATTTCTGTCCATGACATTCTGCTACATACTCCTTTACAAAGAATTTATGAA
>JAJRYC010000079.1 GCA_024275975.1 Nitrospirota bacterium
CACTAGATAATATCTCTCCACCCACCGAAGCAGATTTCGTGATATTATCCCGTTCGACTTGCATGTGTTAGGCACGCCGCCAGCGTTCGTTCTGAGCCAGGATCAAACTCTCATTTGATTTCCTGTTTACTCTTGAATTAACGTGACCTACTCTTTAGTTTTCAAAGAACAGTAAGCAATACACCGGAGTTAAAACCATCCGAGGCTGACTAAAAGGGTTATCAAAAAAAAAGATTCCCTTCTACTTGACAGGTTTCGGGGCTTGTTAACCCTTTCCACTTTGCGGAAACTTAGTTTCCCGGTTCCCTCAGTTGGTTTTAGCCCACAATACATTGCTGCAGAGAACAAAAATCCTTATAAATGATTATCTTCAACCACCTATAACAATTTCCTTCTTAGTCTGTGACTATCATACCATTTTTCAGAATAAAGTCAAAAGGCAAATTTTCGCTAAAATCCATGTTTGATGGCGTTTATCTTACGCTAGCTCTTATTATCAATCAAATTAGCCGATTTCCTTTAATTATTATATCCCGCAGCTATTCAGAGATAATGTTGCCTGATCGCAAGCATTTTATATGTCTTCAGGTGGTTTGAATATGCCCCTACAATCCCTGTATAAAGGGGGCAAGCTCTTTTTCTTCATCAACTGTCGTCCGGTCGCCATGACCCGGAAGTATCCCGGTTCCCGGGGGAAGCGATATTATTCTTTTGAAGGATTTCTTAAGCTCTTCAATGCTTCCACCGTATAGGTCGGTCCTCCCTATCGCACCGGCAAACACAGTGTCTCCAGTCAAAACCATGCCTTCGCCATAGAGGCAGATCCCGCCGGGACTATGGCCCGGCGTATGCAGAACTTCAAACCGGAGCCCTCCAACTGACAACCTGTCCCCTTCCGAGACAAGCAGGTCCGGCTCCGGTGGCTGCACGATGTCACAGCCCCAGAAGGCCCCCTGGTCCTTACCGCTATTGTAAATTTCAAGATCATCCCGATGAAGAACGATCTTTGCCCCGGTTCTTTCCCTGATCCCCGCAACAGCCCCTATATGATCGAAATGGGCATGCGTGCAGACAATGTAATTAACCTTCAATCCTTTCCCGTCAATGACTTTCATTATTTTTTCCGGTTCATCCCCCGGGTCGACAACCATTGCATCAAGGCTTGCTTCATCATAAACTATATAGCAGTTGCTCTGAAGCGGTCCGGTAACTATCTGTTCGATTTTCATTATGCTGCTCCCTTCTTTCTTATTCTCTGTTTATACATCTCAAACATATATTTCATCTCTTCGTTTTTCAATAAAAAACCGGCCAAAAAATATATTGCGGCGCAACCCGCCATTGTACCAGCCAGATATAGTGCCTTTTCGGCATTATTTCCGCTTCTTGTCCACATATCACCACTGAGGACAGCCCCGCCTGTAATCCCCATAAGCACGGAAGCCAGCAGCACCTTGATAAAAGATTTTATTATTTTCCTTGAGTCAATGCGCTGCAGCTTTCTTTTTAGAAAATAAAAAAGCAGGGTAAAATTAAGGCCGGCGGCAACTGAATACGCAAGTGCTATGCCGGAATGTTTTAAAGGACCCATGAGTGCTAAACTGAGGAGAAGGTTGAAAACCACCCCCACGGCGGCGATTTTTACAGGGGTCTTTGTGTCCTGCATCGAATAGAATGTTACTGTTACTATTTTTATGCCCACGGTCGACCATATGCCCATTGAGTAATACAGGAGCGCGTCGGCCGTTGCTTTTGTCGCGGCATAGTCGAATGTTCCTCGCTGGAAGAGCAGATTCACTATAGGCTCTCTCAAGGCTATCAGCCCTGCCATCGCCGGCACCGTAATAAAAAACAACAATCTCAACGAAAAGGAAAAATCTTCCCTCAGGCTGACAAAGTCCCTTTTTACAGCATGCCGGGATAATGTCGGCAGGACGGCCATCCCCATTGCAACACCAAAGATGCCTATGGGAAACTGGATTAAGCGCATTGAATAGTAAAGATATGTAATACTGCCCTCGGGAAGAAACGAGGCAAGCATTGTACTCATGACTATATAGACCTGATTTACGGCAAGCGCAAGGGTGGCGGGTATTAACAGGACCGCCATTCTTCTCAGTCCAGGATGCCTGAAGCCCAGATCAATTCCGAGCCGGTAGTTATTTTTAAAGAAAGTGGGGAGCTGAAAGGCAAATTGCATAAAGCCGCCTATCGTAACCCCTAGCGCTACGGCGATTATCGGTCTTTCAAATACCTGCGCAAAAAAAGTTACCGTGACAATAATCGTTACGTTCAGCATGGCCGGAGCCAGGGCGGGGACAAAGAAGACCTTTTTTGTATTTAGGGCCCCCATCACCAGGGCCGCAAGGCTTATGAACAGCAGAAACGGGAACATTATTCTTGTAAGCAGCACAGTCAGGGAAAACTGCTCGGGTGATTTCGCCAGAAACCCCGGTACGATGACAGTAACGATGCCCGGGGCGACAAAGATTCCGGCGACAGAGACAATCCCGGCGGCAAGCAGGATAAATGTAAAGGTGATCTTCACCAGGCGTTTCGCCTCTTCTTCTCCATGCTTCTGCCTCTGTTCCGTAAGGACCGGTATGAATGCCGCCGACATCGCCCCTTCCGCGAATAATTCCCTCAGCAGGTTCGGGATTCTGAAGGCGGCGAAAAAAGTATCAGAGAGACCAGTGGCACCGAAATAAAACGCGAGTATCATGTCCTTTATGTATCCGAGGATACGGCTGATGGACGTTGCGACCGATATCTTTCCCGCAGCCTTTGCTATCTTGCCTTTTTCATCCAGATTAGCGCTAATTATAGCAAATGATGAACTTTTTCAGCTTAGCTCTGTTGAAAAACTTTGGGATTATCATTAAAATTCCTTATGTCCATTCTTAATAAAATCGTCGAAAAGAAGAGGGGCCGGCTGGCATACGCAAAATCCGGAACTTCTCTTACAGAGCTGAAATCAGTCATAAGAGAGATTGCCGGACCGGCAGATTTCGGGGAAAGCATAAAAAGGGGTCCAGGCGATGTAAAGCTTATTGCCGAAATCAAGAAAGCGTCCCCTTCCAAAGGACTCATTAAGGGCGACTTCGATCATGTCAGGATCGCGTCACTATACAGAAGCAAAAAGGTTGACGCCATATCGGTCATCACGGAGGAAGACTTTTTTCAGGGAAAGCTGGTTTTTTTATCCGATGTAAAAAAGACTACGGGCATTCCTGTTCTCAGAAAAGATTTTATCTTTGATGCATACCAGATATATGAAGCAAGAGCCAATATGGCCGACGCAGTGCTGCTGATAGCGTCTATCCTTGATACCGCCCAGGCGGATGAGTATCTGCATATTACACGGGAACTCGGCATGTCGGCTCTCTTTGAGATACATGATTACGCCGAACTCGAGAAAGCCCTCAGGATAAACGCACCAATCATAGGAATTAACAACAGGAATCTTAAGACCCTTGATATCGACATCAATACGACCCTGGAGCTCAAAAAAGAAATTCCGGATGACAGGACCATAGTAGGAGAAAGCGGCATAAGGACCAGGGATGACGTGCTCATGATGAACGATGCAGGGGTGGATGCCATGATTATAGGCACAATATTGATGGAGTCACCGGACATCGGCAAAAAGATCGATGAATTAAGAGGTCTATTATAATAATCTTCAATTATGGTTAAAGTTAAAATCTGTGGTATAACAAATCCCGAAGATGCGGGTGCCGCGGTTGATTTCGGCGCTGACGCACTCGGTTTTGTATTCTTTAAAGGCAGCCCTCGTTATATTTCACCGGAAAACGCGTCTTCAATAATAAAGACCCTGCCGGCTTTTATAACCACAGTCGGGGTATTCGTAAATGAACCTGCTGGCAATATCGGGAAGATATTGTCCGCAAGCGGCATTGACCTGATCCAGATGCATGGAGAAGAGACTCCTGAAATGTGCAAGCTCTACAGGCGGGTTATAAAGGCGATCATGGTAAAATCCATGTCAAGCCTAATGCATCTCGACGGATACAGGAACATTGTCTCCGCTTTCCTCCTTGATGCCTACACCCCGGACGTCCATGGAGGAACAGGCAAGAAATTCAACTGGGATATTGCGCTGGAAGCGAAACAGTTCGGCAGTATCATCCTTGCCGGAGGGTTAACTCCCGATAATATTTCAGATGCGGTCAGGCACACAACCCCATATGCGGTTGATGTTAGCAGCGGCGTAGAATTACGGAAGGGCGAAAAAAATCACGAAAAGATGAGGCTTTTTATCGAAAAGGCGAAATCCGCGGAATAGAACGGCTTTATTCCGGCCTCTTCATCTTTGGCAAAGTTTCCGAGCAGACCCTGATCACGGTTTTGACATTGCCCCTCGGATTAAAGTCGCCCGTCACCTCTAAAAATTCAGGCTCCAGCTTCCTGTTAAGCTCGGAATAGATTATGTTCGTCACCTCTTCATGGGAAACATATGAGTTTCGGAAGGCATTCAGATATAGCTTCAGTGACTTCAGTTCTACGATCTTTGTCCGCGGAATATATTTTATTATTATAGTAGCGAAATCCGGGTAGCCTGATCTCGGACAAAGACAGGTAAATTCGGGCAAGCTGATATTTACCTCATAGTCATTCTCCCTACAGGAATTATCCCAGATCTCAAGACGTGCTTCATCAATCGATTTTTCTCCGTATTTCATACTGAATTATATCTTTGCCTGAAATTCAGGGACGAGACTCCCGTCCCTAATGTTTCTTCTGCTTCCCTTTGAATTTATGGTGTTTTTTGCCGGGTGGAAATCTCTTTTTATGTTTTTTAAACTGGTTGTACGGCTTAAGGGTCTCAAGCTCAAGAGTCACGGCCTCATTAACATTGATAATTATTGAGGGCGGAAGCACAGGCGCCATTATCCATCCTCCTCCTCCCATATAAAAATAAACCCTTCTGTTGATATCGTAATACACAAAGGCGGAAGGATAGTAATAATAGACATATGGGGCATGGTATGTATGCACCGGGGCCCATGGCGGCGGCCCATGTCTCCTCCCATCACTTACCACCACGCACGAAGTCAGAAGCATCGCGAGTATCAATGGTAAAACTGCCTTTTTCATGATAAAACTCCTTTTATCGGACAAAATGGGTACGGTCCAATTCCATGGAACTTTCAAATACTTACTCATATCGTATCATATCTTTCGTATTATATAAATAGAGTCCGCCTGGTCCGCGGCGGCCCACCCTGAAAATTGCCCCGTACCACGCTTTTTTCGGCTTACCATCTGTTATATTTTTATTTTCTTCCAAACAATTAGTATAATGAAATCAGAAGGGGTTATGATTCAGATGAAGATCGCGGCAATTTTTTTAATTCTTGTATTAATTCTGTCATCAGTCACTTATTTTTTTATAAAAGAGGTGATGATCGAGAAACCTGCCATCTGTAAGTATTGCCACTTTATTACGCCATATTACAATAAGTGGGAGAGATCGACGCATAATATGGTGCCCTGCCTTAAATGTCACGAATACGGCCCGCTGAATGCCCTGTCAGGGCAGTTAAGGTTTATCGCGGGCACTTATAATCCAAGACCTATGACCAATGTGCCTGATGCCAATTGCCTTCAGTCAGGATGCCATGAAAAAAGGTTAATAGAATCCAAGGTGATCTTCACTAGATGGAATATTGTTTTCGACCATAAACCTCATTTCACCAAACACCCGCGGGGACTCACCCTGCACTGCAGAAGCTGTCATTCGGACATCGTGCAGGGTGAGCATATGAAGGTATCGAGGAATGTCTGTTTCCTCTGTCACCTGAATGTTAAGGACAGCAGGGAGCATAGCAGCAGATGCACTGTATGCCACAAAGAGCTGAAGGCAAAGGTAAGATACAGGGGGAAACTCTTCTCTCATCTCAGGCCGATAGAGAAAGGCTTCCAGTGCGGTGACTGCCATACATCAGTCCAAATCGGTGATGGCGGCGTCCCCAAGGAGAATTGTTTTTTCTGCCATATCGACAGAACCGAGAAATACAAGGATATAGAGTTCGTACACCGTCAGCATGTTACAAACAAACAGATAGATTGCCTGTTCTGTCATCAGCTGATTGAGCACGGCAATATAAAACTATCAAAAGATATTGACGATATAATATAAAACCGGCGCACAACAGACACGGATTACAGGTTGTCGAGATAGAAAATGCGGCAGGGATACGGCCCATTAACCGGATTTTCAGTCGAATAAGCCCGTAAGTGTATCAGCCTGTTCTTCTATGGTTCTGGTTAAGTTGTCCTGCTCCTCCTTGAGCTTATGCATCTCATCAGCAATAGTCAGGGAGGTCAGGATCGCGGCTTTCAGCGGCGTTATTCCGGGGGAAGAATTATATACCGCCTTGATTTTCTCATCTACGAAGGCGGCCAGATTTTTTATATAATCTTCCGGCGCATCGCCTTTAACCGTATATTTTTGTCCCAGTATGGTGACTTCAATACTACCCATTTTATCAGAGTTCCAGCGCCTCGATTTCTGTCAGAAGTTCTTCCACCTGGTTCTTTATTAACGCCTTTTCGGATTTCAGCGCCTCGATTTCCTCTTCTTTTTCAAATAAAAGGTTTTCCAGATCTTTTATCTTTCCGTCAAACTGGAGTTTCTCATCCTTTAACGCCCTGACCTTTTCCACTGCCATGGTGATTTTTTCTTCAAGATTCTTAAGCCTGTCCAATGGTAATACCTCCTTAATTTATCCTGCAAACTTTTTCCTCAGCGCATTATATGCTTTATTGTTACCGAAGCATGGATAAAAAAGGATTTTATCCGACACCATTTGTTTAACATACCAGATAAAAACCTTCGATGTCCAGGGGTTTGCTATTTCTAAAAAACATAATATACTTTAATTAAATTCATTACAGGGGAAATAATTATTCATAGGAGGTCATCATGGAGAAAAATAATTATTCGTCGTCTTACATTGCGGGAATAGGGATCGGACTATCCCTCCTGGCAACCTTTTACATCACTGGCTGGGGGCTTGGGGCATCAAGCCCATTTTCCATATTCGCCGCTGTCGGCCTGGAGCGTCTCAACCCGTCATACGCAGGCAGCCTCGAGTATTTTTCGAGATACCTGAACACTCCGTCGCCGCTGCAAGACTGGGTTGTTTTTGAAATCATGGGTCTCTTCCTGGGCGCTCTCGCGGGCGCGTTGCTGAGTAACAACTTCAGTCTTCAGTTCGACAGAGGCAAGAATACAGGTAGAATGACAAGACTGATAACAGTCTTCGCCGGCGGCATACTGATCGGCTTCGCGGCCAGGCTCTCAAGGGGCTGCACCAGCGGCGTCGCCCTGTCCGGCGGCTCACAGCTCGCGGTATCCGGCTTTCTGTTTGTAACAGCGATGTTTGTGAGCGGTTTTCTCTCGGCGGCGATTTTCAGGAGGTTATGGTTATGACAGCACCATTATACGCATACGGGATGTTTAACGAGAACACAAGCCTGCTGTTCGCCATATTCCTGGGCTTTATCTTCGGCCTTTTTCTTGAAAGAGGAGGGCTCGGCAACCCTCATAAGCTGACCGGGGTTTTCTACCTGCGTGACTTCACTGTCCCAAAGGTCATGTTCACCGCCATTCTTGTTGCTGCAACCGGATTATATCTCCTGTCGGACATGAAGCTCCTGGACATGAGCAGGATATGGATAGTTCCAGCTTTCTTCTGGCCCCAGATCGCGGGTGGCGCCCTGTTCGGCGTCGGTTTTTTTGTCAGTGGATATTGTCCGGGGACCGCCATAGCCGGTTTTGCGTCCGGGAGAATCGACGCGCTGGTCTGTATGCTTGGGATTATCACGGGGTCCCTGCTCTTTGCGGTCAGCTTCCCCGCAGTTGATGGATTCTATATGTCCACGCCCATGGGAGGGACGACGCTTCCGCAATTACTACAATTAAACCACTGGTATGTAATCGGCTTTCTGGTTCTCTTTGCGGCGGGAATGTTCTATATAGGTGCGCATAAATAAATCGACAATAATCGTGCAGAACCCAGCAAATACTGGCTGAATGAAGAACAGAATTTCGTGTCTTTTGCAAAAAGGTATCCGAACAAGCTTGCAGTTCACCTTTTTTTTGTGTAAAATA
>JAJRYC010000080.1 GCA_024275975.1 Nitrospirota bacterium
AAGAGGCGGCAATGTCGGCATCGGCACGACAGACCCGCAGGAAAAGCTGGAAGTTGCCGGAAATATGAAAGTAAGCGGCACGATCAGCGGCGCCACATATGGATATGGTGGGATGTATACATATAATGCCGTGACTCCTTCCTGCGTGAGCGCTAATCCATTCACAGACGATTGCACCTGCCCGGCTGATTTCCTGACGCAGACGCTGCTGACTGTCAACGATGACGTGATTTACTCCTGTTATAAAAAATAAGAAGGCTCACAGAAATAATTGCTTTCGCCTGGAAAAGCCTTGACAGTTCATTTCCCTCTGAGCTAGGCTTTTTTATTTAGTGCGCGCGGCATACCCGGGGGAGGTGAACTTAAATGGATAAATCCTGTAGTATTCCTTTCATTAATATCAGGCCGTTATCAGGCAGATTGAGGTCTCTGGGGATTATCTTCATCATAACAGTCGTTTTTCCATTAATATCCGGCATGCAGGCATTTGCCGTGACTGATACATGGAGCGGGCTGGGCACTTATGTACATCGGATCTGATTTCTGGTATTATTTGATGAGGAAGATCGTTAAAGATTAAATTTCAGTATACCAGGGGGTGGCATGGAAAATTTCTCTATAACTGAGGCGATTGAACAGGCTGTTCAGACAGAGAGGCTTGGATATGATTTTTATAATCAAATGGCTGAAAAGTTTAAAGATGATGAAGGTATTCCGGGCCTTTTTAAAATGCTTTCGGCAAAAGAACTGGAGCATGAAAAGACTTTCTCCGGCCTGAAGGAGAAGGTCAGGGATGCGGAGATCGAAGGATGGGAGGAGTTTTCACAATATTTAAGGGCTATTGTTGAATCGGCCTTTTTTCTTGGAAAAGACAAGGCGCTGGCATCCATGGCTGATGTAAAGACAGTCGGAGACGCACTCGATTACGCCCTTGGCTTTGAAAAGGAGTCCCTGCTTTACTACATCGAAATAGGGAACGCGCTTAAGGATAATGAAATTATTAATGAGATTATAAATGAAGAGAGAAGCCATATAATACAACTCGGAAAGAGCAGGGAAGACCTGATCAGCCAGACCTGAATGCCGGCGGATGGAAGCGCCGGAAAGGCCTCGAAATGACGACAGGATTTAAGTATTATTCAGATAAATGAGGGCATAACCTGATCAGGAATCCGGGAAAATGGACATCTCGATAAAGATAGGCGGCGAAGCAGGGCAGGGCATACAGACAATTGGCGGCACACTCGCAAGTGTGTTCGCGAGAACAGGTTATCATGTCTTTACCCATCAGGACTATGAATCACGGGTCAGGGGCGGACATAATTTCTTTCAGATCAGGTTTTCCGATGCCCCCGTAATGTCATCGAGAGATAAAATCGATATCCTCGTCGCCATGGACAGGGAGAGCATTTCATTCCACGAAAAGGAACTTTCCGAATACGGACGGATAATCTATGACTCCGCCGCATTGAAGCAGAAGCATGACAAACCACGGTTTCTTGACATCCCGCTTGTAGATCTCTCGGTCGAGCACGGCGGAAGCAGGATAATGGCGGGCACGGTAGCGGTCGGCGGTTTCGCCCTGATGGTCGAACGGCTTTCCCTTTCGGGAATGACAGAGACGCCTGTAGTGATAGCTCTTGCGCATAGGCCAGGCCGCAAAGCTTCCGCACTACCTGAGATGCAATACCTTCAACGGCCTGCATGGAAGGACTCTCCCTGTCGCGACAGGCATAAGGCTCTCCAATCATGATATGTCCGTGATCGCTGTTGCGGGTGACGGCGACTGCTATGGCGAGGGAGGGAACCACCTTATTCATGCCATGAGAAGGAACGTTAACGTAAATCTCTTTGTTCATGACAACCAGATATACGGCCTCACAAAGGGGCAGGCTTCTCCGACAAGCATGGAGGGAATTAAGACGAAAAATCAGCCCTCCGGTGTTTTTTCCGGACAATTAAATCCGATGGCCCTGGCTGTGGCGCTTGACTGTAGTTTTGTCGCCAGGGGATTTGCGGGAGATGCGGAACATCTGAAGGGGCTGATAAAAGATGCGCTAAACCACAAGGGGTTCAGCCTTGTTGATATACTGCAGCCCTGTGTGACATTCAATAAAATCAATACGTATGAATGGTACAGCCGGAGGGTATTTCATATAGAGCCGGAGTATGATCCGGAAGACAGGATCAGGGCGTTTGAACGGGCGCTCGAATGGGGGGACAGGATCCCCATAGGTGTGATTTACAGACACCATCGTCCGATATATGAAGAAAGAATACCCGTCATCAGGAACAGCCCCCTGGTGAAACAGCCTTTTGATGTCTCAAGGCTGGAGATTACGTTACAGGAGTTCTATTGAGGCGAATATTGAGTAAATAATGTGACTGCGTAATATCACATTATTTACAGGTATTTGCTCAAGACCAGTTCCGTCGCCTGTCAGAATGTTCCCCTGCCCGTTCTTAACGATGCCGGGGCCCAGCTGTCATCCGATCCGTGAAAATGGCAATTATTGCAGTCTATGGGTTGCCCGCCACCGCCACCGCCGCCACCGCCACCGCATACAACCCTGGCAAGACCGGCGCCGTGACAGTTGCTGCATGAAGACTGGCTATATGGATAATCAGGTGCGCAGTGGTGAACATATTCCCATGAATTGACCGAACCACTGGAACTGTAATCCCTGTCATCAGTATGGCACTGCCTGCAGAGGTAACCTGTTTCCCTGCCATTGGTCGTGGTGACGGGTCCGGCAAGCAGACTGCCGTTCACCTCTTTTCTTATCATACGCGTATTGGGTGATCCATGGGGTTCATGACAGTCGGTACATGAGAGCACATACTGGCCGCCATTGGCGTTTGTATAGGGGGTGTCTATATCCAAATAATTGCTGCCGGTTGCGTCAGCCGCCATCTTCCCATGCTTGTCGCCGGTTGCGGCGTACCAATCTATAAAATCTATAGAACTGTTTGAATGACAGTCCAGGCAGAATGTCGGGAAATCGGTCAGGTTGGAGCCGTTCTGTGTATTGGACCCGTCCGGCTCAAAAGTCGTTGTGGAATTATACCGGTAAGGCGCCTGGTAAATTAACGCACCGGCATAATCGCTCATCTTTTCCCCTGTTCCATCTCCCCAGAGGCCCCATGCGAGGTTGTCCGTGCTGTGCAGGCTTGGACGGGAAACAGGCCACCCCCTGCTAGCGGATGTCTTTGCGGTGTTGGGCGAGTTCTCGGGGTCTCCCTGGGCAGAGTGCGGATTATGACAGGCGACGCACGGATTTGAGTTGGATGTGAATCCCCATGATTGAGTGGCGATAAAACTCTGTATGTTCCCCAGGTTATGTGATGAAATACTCGGCGGATCGGTAAAGGCCTCCAGAATATCGTTCAGGGTATCGGTAGTCCAACCCCCCGCGCGGAAGCTGTAACTGCGATTGACAACCGCGGAGGCTGCGTATGTGGTTGTATTGTCATGGCATTTAAAGCAAACGCCGTCTGTCTGGCTGATGTAGTTGTCGTAAAACAGCAGATAATCGGATGGCGCGGTCGTCTGTCCCTCAATACTTGCGTGCTGTTCGTGGCAGTGGGCGCAGTTTCCTTTTGAATAATCCGGGAAAGGAGTGACACCGTCGATTGTATTGCGATCTACTCCATACAAAATATCCCCATGGGCGGAATCAAGATAAGGCCCGGCGCTGACGGAATCAACACGCAGGAAAGCCGGTAAGAGGAGCAGGGTATATAAAACAATCAATAGCATCTTTTTTCTGTCTCTCAATTTATCACCTCCGGAATTTCCCTGAGATATCCCGGCCCCTGTGTATGGGCCTCATCTAATTTTTCGAAGTATGGCATACATTACATCCATTTGTCGCAGCGTTTCCAGGCCATCCCTTGAAGTCCCATCTCAATAATTTATAATACGGAGAGGCATGGGAACGGTGGCATGAAATGCAGATGACAATATCAGTGCCCGGCGTCACGGCGGCGGTATTTATGACATTATCAGGGTCCGGCCTGGCAACGGGCGCAACCAAGCTGTAAGTCGTGTAATTGGCGTATTCACCCGTGCTCTTCAATGCGATATCCGTCGGGTGCCTCAGCCACGGGCTTGCGCTGCCGACACCCAGGGAATTATGGAATCCGCCGCTCCCGCTGTTTCCGTGACACTGCCCGCAGAGATAGCTGATGGTCGAAACAGTGCTGAAATTCGTCGCCCCCTGGTACTCATTATGGCTTGTATTAATGTTGTCCTGTTCCCAGTCCGTATCTTCTTTTCCTGTTATGCCGTTCAGGAAACGGTAGCTGAGGCCGACCGTGCCCCCGGTGATACCACCGGAATCATCTGTGTGGTGCGCTCCTGTTACCCCCACGATATTATTATTGCCAGTGCTTCTGTCTCCATGGCACCCGAATTCCCCGGCACAGGTCAACTGTGACGACATGGCCGAGCCTCCGGGCGGAGTGAGGCCGAGGGTGCTGTCCTGCGCCTTTATCCCTGATACATTATGCCCTGTCGAGTCATCGGCGATTGCATAGTAGAAGTTTCCACCGGCGAGTATGCTGGTGGGCGAGGTTGTGTTGTAGATAATGGGTGTATTGTTTATTATGGTGACGGCCGTAGTACTGCTGTGACATCCGACGCAGTCATTCGTGAGCAGGGCGTCATATGGTCCGGACCCGCCCCATCCCGACGACTGCGTGCCGTTCTGGCTGTAATGCATTGTGTGGCAATTGCTACAATCACCTGTAACGCTAGAGACTGCCGTGGACGGAACGGAGAAAAGTGCTAGCGTAAATAACAGGCATGGAATGAGATAAAGCGGCAAAAGCCTGTGGCGTATGGTGGAGCATTTGTTCAGGCCGGTTTCTTCAGTGTCTGATATATTTGTGTCATAACCGGATATAAACGCTTTTGTACCCGCGTCTATGAATTTAATTGTATTTAAATTTAAGGTCATATCGGGCTTTACGAAACTCTTTTCTAATGAACGCCGCAATAATTATGCCACTTGTAACGCTCATATTACGCTAAAATGCCGGCGGTTTAATCCTGTTCAGTACGGAAAGTATGTAAGTGGCTATATAATGTATGGAAATCATTATATGTCATCCGGCATCCTCATTTTTTATGGCACTGTATGCAAAGCTGCCTTTTCCTGTCAAAGGAGAGCATGAAATCGGCCCTCGCGGAATGTATACTGTGACATGAAATGCAGGTGACCTGTCCGCCGTTGCGCGGGTCGATAACGCCCGGTCCTAAAGGATGGGTGGTTTTATGCTCTGATTCATGACATCTGGAGCAGGTTGATATCTTGTCAGCCCTGAAATAGAGCGGTTCACCGGAATGGACCGGTATATGGCATTCAAAACATTTTCTGTTTTTGACGGGGTCGCACCCCTGGCCTTTCAGCGTCTTTTCCATCCGGGCTATCCTCTTCGCCGTACTTTTATGGCATGAGAGGCATAAGTCCGCCTCTTCAACCGTCAGGTTCTTCCTGCCGGAGGCATGGTTGTTGTGACACATCGCGCAGGCGTTCTTTGCCCCCTTGACGTGTATGTCCCCCTCCCTGAATTTTGAGGGGTCCTTCTCGTGGCAGCTGAAACACAGCGCCTCTCCGGGAAGCCTGGTGGTCAGAGGCGTATTGATTGAAACAGGGTTGTGGCATTGCCCGCACTTCCTGTCAAGAAACGCGGTGTGGCCGTAGGGGCCCAGCAGTCCTTCGGCATCGGAGCTATGTCCGGCATGACATGACGTGCAGTCCATGGATCTTGTAGCGAAAGATATCGGGACTCCCTCTGCCTTGCACCGGGGCTTATGGCAGCTTTTGCATAACTTCCCTGGCGCGGCCAGCAACTGGTTCTTTTCCCCGGATGCATGCGGATTATGGCATGACGAGCATTTCCCGTCGCTGAAAGGTTTGTGGACGTTAGCTTTTTCTGCATCGGCTTCAAGCCGCCCGTGGCATTCCCGGCAGAGATTTTTCTCTTTCGCTACCAGCAGGTATTTATTTTCGCTGCTATGGGCGTAATGGCAGTCGGTGCATCTGCCGTCTTTGAGTGCGCTGTGCACGCTTGCCTTTGAAAGAAGATTCCGGATGTCCTTATGACAGCCAAGGCAGAGCGAGTTGATCTCGCTGTTCAACAGGCCTTTGATATTGCTCGTATGAGGATTATGACATGATGAGCAGAGGCCCTGTCTGAATGGAAAATGAACGTAAGCGCTGTTAAGATCACCCTTCAGTTTTTTATGACACTGGTAGCACAGTTCAGGCATGTCGGCCTTAAGGCCGTTATATGCATAGGCCTGCCCGCTCCATAAAAAGACGATCATCAGCATGGAGCATAGAGCATAAAGCAGAGTCGCCGGTATCTTTCTCCCTGTCTTATTCATGGCAGAACTTGCAGTCTCCCCTGAGAAATGGATTATGTCTGATTTTCTTAAGCATTCCCGGCTCTTCGGTTACATGTGGTTCATGACAGCCCAGGCATTTTTTGATTCCGGCCAGGGATTTTCCGTG
The DNA here is from genome assembly GCA_024275975.1 of Nitrospirota bacterium. GTDB lineage: Bacteria > Nitrospirota > Thermodesulfovibrionia > Thermodesulfovibrionales > UBA6898 > JAJRYC01. The sequence continues at coordinate 6,522 of JAJRYC010000080.1, forward strand.
CGCCTTCATCAGGTTTTCCGTGTCTTTTTCATGGCATTTGAGACATAATGCCGGGTCTCCCTCGCTTACCAGGTTTTTTGATTCGGAATAATGGGAACGGTGACAGCTGAGGCAGTCTCCTTCTTCCATGCTTATATGGCCTTCTCTCACCCTTGTGGTGACTATTTTCTCATGGCATGAGAGACAGAGATCATTCGGGTTGCTCAAAAGCAGGTTGTTAATCTTTGTCACGTGCGGGCTGTGACATGTGGTGCACTTCCCTTCTTCAACGGGCATATGCCTGTTACTGCTCTTCTCCAGTCCGGATTCCATCGTCTTGTGACATTCATAGCACAGCTCCGGCATCGGTTCGACCGTGTTGGCGCTGAAGTCGCTTGCATGGGGATCATGGCATTTTCCACAGGCGTTGTCTTTAAAAGGCTCATGCATGTCACTATCTTTGTACCCTAGGACCATGTCGCCGTGACAGCTCAGGCAGAGCTCTCCCATCTCATCCTTCAGCAGTTTCTCCTGAGTGGAAGCGTGCGGGCTGTGACAGGATATACACTGTTTTTTGGCGACAGGCGTATGAATGTACGTTTTTAAGAATTCCTGTTCCTCCTTTGCATGACAGGAATAACATAATTCGGACATCGGCACCCTGACCATGGCGGCATTGTTGCTTCCGTGGGCGTCATGGCACTTTGTGCATTCCAGGTCGGCGAACGGGAGGTGCGTATATTTCTTGTCCAGGTTCTTCTCTTCATTGATATGGCAACTGAAACATATTCGGTCCTTGCCGGCTTTCAGGTAAGACATATTTTCCGAAGAATGCGGGTCGTGGCAGGCCGTGCAGCCCTGTTCTTTTATCGGCTCATGAAGGTTGCTAACCTTGAATATACCAGACATCTCTTTATGGCATTTAATGCAGAGATCATTTTTATCCTCTCTGGTGATATTTGGATAATCCGTGGCATGCGGGCCGTGACAGCTCAGGCAATCGCCGTCGGCCATGGGGCCATGCATGTATTTCTTTTTAAATTCATTCTCTTCTTCCTTATGGCAGGAATAACAGAGTCCGCCATCCGGTTGGATAACATCAAAGGGTTTGGGATCTGTGGCCTCTTTATGGCATGAAGCACACTGCCGGAGCATTAAAGGGGCATGAACTGATTCCCGCAACAGGCTGTTGTTTGTCGAACTGTGAGGAGTATGGCAGCCGGTGCATTTGCTCCTCTCAACAGGATAGTATTCATGGGCCTTTCTGAACCCCCCCGACTTGTAATCATGGCACGACCGGCAGAGAGCCGATTCCTCTTTAACGAGGTTGTACCTGTATTGTGAGCCGTGGGCCGCGTGACAGACGAGGCATCCGCCGGAGAGCGGTTCGTGGCGTTTGGCCCTCATAAAAGGGGTTTTATCGTGACATGTAAAGCAGATATCGCTGCCTGTTGTCTTCTGGAGCGCTTTGTTGTCCGATGCATGGGGGTCATGGCAGGCAATACACCTGTCCTGCTTCAGGGCGGTATGAATATTCGCCATCTTTTCGATCTCCCCGGCCATCCCGGAATGGCAGCGATAACAGAGTTTTGACTCCGACCTTTCCCTGAGTGATTTAACGGCGATCTTTCCATGACGCAGATGACAGGCCTCACACTCCCGGTCACCGGCCGGCGCATGGACATATTTCTTGCCTAACTCGGGCAACTTCTCCTTGTGACAGTCCATGCAGGGCTTTGGCTGAAACCCCTTTCTCTCCTGTCTCTCTTCCGGCAGGCATGAGTTAATCAGGCTGAAAATTAAAAATACCAGAAGAATTTTCAGTGTATTCTTTGCTATGGGCTTAATCATTACTCCCTCGAATCAGTCTTTGCGCCATATTTATATACATAACATAATACATTAATTGATCGATTTTATCTCTTCAGCATTTTTTCATATGACCGCAAAACATCCTCATGGATTTTTATATCCGCATCCGCCTTCAGCCTGGCAATATATGTTTTCATGAGGTTGTCCGCCTGCTCCCTGAAGCAGGCCCTGTAAATGTCATCTTTTACCTCCCCGAATCCCCTGGCCTCGGCCTCGATCCTGTCCTGGACACGTATTATCCTGAAGAAAGAATCAACCCCGAATGCCGGGCTTATCTCTCCGGGCCCGGTCCTGCCGGCGACTTCCCTTTCGGGCTCCGGCAATTGCATGATGTCGATCCAGCCGACATCGCCGCCGTCCCCGGCCGCGGAATCAACTGACTTTTGTCCGGCCAGCCATGAAAAATCAGCGCCGTTCCCCAGGCTTTTCAATATATCCCTTGCCTCGTCCATGGTCTTTACCGTGATCTGCTGGATCTTGATCATCTCCGGACCGGTAAAATCCTCCTGATGTTTTATGTAATAATCCTTCAGTTCTGCATCCGTAACGACAACCCCGGGTATGATTACCTTGTTGAAGAATGTCTTTTTCAGTAGTTGATTTTCATAACGGCTGACCTTGCCTTTCAGGTCTGTATTGACTTCATAAAGCCGGCCAAGCGCCTCATGGTCTATCACTTTGTAATTAATCCAGTTGTCGATCATCTGCTTTTTCAACTTCGGCATGTTTTTGTTCCTTTTGTACGCGGGTAATGCCATTGATACAAAATCCCCCGCACTCATAACAGAACTGTATACCCGGGCCAGTGGTCTTTTATCCTTCGACCATTTTTCCGTTTGCTCTTCATTACCGTCCAGCTTAATGTCGGCAAGAAGCGCTTCATCAATATCGATGACAGCCTGTTCGCGGAGCTTCTCCAGGTAGCTCTTCTCCAGTTCCTTCTGCTTCTCCGCGTGAATAGTTTTTTTAATGCGTTTTTTGATATTCCCGAGACCCGCGCCCGGGGATTCTCCATCACCTGGTAGATTCAGGATGTAGTATTTACCTTCTACGTCCAGTATGCCGCTGTTTTGGCCGGGTCTGAGACCGGAAAGGGTCTCTTTAATCAGGGGTTTCAGAGAATGTATTGTATAAATGACTTCACCGCCGTCCTTGCCGGAGGCGTGGGTGGAAAGGGTTCGCGCGATTTCCCTGAAGTCGCCCCCTTTCCGGAGCAGGTCCAATATTCCCTCGGCGTCGGTTTCAGATTTTGCCTCGATGATGCCGAACCGTATATAGTTTTTTTATAATAATTTGCGATCTCTTCCCCGGATACCGATATCCTCTGGACGATCTCTTCATTGTAAAGCCTGGACACGGACTCCCTCAGTATGAAAGCCCGGACGGCCTCCCGGACTTCGGGGTACTGTTCCATGCCCATGCGCCGTGCTTCATCGGTGATCAGCCGGTCGTCTATCAGTTTCCGGATATACCTCGATATATCGAGGGCGCTGGCATTGGAGAGGTCCTCTCTTCTGTGAGCTACCTGCAACGCGTACTTAAGGTCGGCTTCCATTACAGGACTGCCGTCCACAACCGCGAATACATCCGGCTTATGATTCACCGGCGCGCAGCCCGGGAACAGAATAAATATGTATAAAAAGGCGATTAAAAAAGTCTTTGTTTGCATCCGTCCAGTCATCTTCCTGCCTTTCCCGCGGTTTTCATATCCATTCTAATTACTATTATGATAAAATCCCGCCGACTCCATTTTTTTTACTAATTCCGAAACCAGGTGTTGCGCCACACTATCAACGGACCTGATCCTGCCCCAGTCTAATACAGTAATATTATCATCGCCACTTAACCTGCCGCTCTCATACCATAAGATACTGTTTTTTCGTGCATCGATCAATCTGGCGGTGATGACCGCCTCCGGTGGAGAAGATGTATCCTGTCCGTCCGAATAGAGTTCCACCGTCCCGACTAAAAAAACGTCCGCCGTCAACGGTTTTGAGAGGCCTTCGATGCTTCTGTAATCCAGCTCGCCTTTATATCTGACCCTTTGGTCCACTATCCATTTTCTGACCTCTCCATATTCTATCGGTTGAAATTTCCTGCTCTTGAATAACTCGGTTAAAAACATGTGGGAGACTATTATGCCTGCATCCTGTTTTCGGCTCTTGTTCAGAAAAGGCATGACGGCGACCTGGTATGTTGATTCCGTCTCTTTGTAAGCCGGTATGGCGCTGAAAGAGCTGAACAGTCTGTCAACTACCTTTGGAACCAGTCGTCCGATCGTCTTTACCGTGCCCAACCCCAGTATCCTCGTGAAATCCTCTCCGGTGGCCGAGGCGCAGTCCGCCCAGATGATCCGGTCGCCGGAGGTCCCAACCAGGCGGGCCATCAGCCCGAGCCCTGGATTTTCTTTTGTGTAAAAAGAACTGACCGAGCCCATCAGGACGGCGTCCACCTTCAACTCGTTTCGTATCTTCCGGGCCAGGTCCTTTGAGATATAAGCGGTGGTCCTGATCCGTTCTTTAAGCAGAAACTTGTTCAGGCTTTTCTCCTCCAGCAGTACGTAACCTTTTCTTTCTAATTCGCTTCTTACCGCAGGCATGACCTGCGGCAGGACATCTATTGCATCGCTGTTGTTTTCGAACGGGAAGAGGGCGATCTTGCCATTAAAATCCTCTTTCGCCTGGGATTGCCGGTCAGCGTGGGCGGACCCGGGGGAAAAGAGCAGCCCGGCAAAGAGCATGGTCAACAGTGTGAAGAGCAGTAAACTCGCCCGGCCTCGCGGGCGGGGATTTTTTCTGATGGAGATGCGGTCCCGCCTGTTTACGCCGTGTTCCGGCGGACCGTCAATCTGTGTTGTTGGCGCGGGATTTTGATCTGTATTTCCATGCATTGCTTAGTATTCAGTCAGCGTCCGGACGCATTCTCTCACCACCTTTAGCATGGTCTCGCTCATTGTATCCGACCTGGCGCCGAAATGCCTGGACATGAAACTGTCTCCAACCGCTGTTTTTGTTACGGACCAGATGATGCTTCCTGAGTCTGTGTCCGCCATCATAAGGGTGATCGTCACCTCCGGCGCGGAAACATTTCCGGTCCTGACGACTTCGAACCTCTCGACCGAACCAAAGATCACCGCCTGAACATTGAGCGCCTTCCCTATAGTCTTTATCTGTTCCGCGTTCAGAGAGGTTACAGCCCTGATTCCCGACTTGTTGATCGCCGACATCACATCTCCCGGGACTACAACGTCCACAAGACCTGAAACCAGCAGCTCATGGATAACCACCTGCCTCACGGCTTCATCGGCGGACCTGTCGGCGGTAAGATTATCCAGCGGCAGGACGGCCACTTTTTTTATGAAGCTGAAGTCTATATCCTGCCGGATATGAAATGAAGGAGCGGGGCTGCTGCATCCGGAGATGATAAAGATTACAAGTAATAAACCTGTCCGAAAAAGCTTTTCTGAAAATTTCATATATTGATACCTCTCATTTATCTCTATATTGCCGCCTGGCGGCCGTAACAGGCGATGGACCCGAAAATAACGTGTCTATGGATTTTCTCACAACCTTTCTGGCCGCCTCACTCAGGGAGATGCCTTCCGTTCCAAAATGCCTTGTCCAGAAGTCGGCGCCTCCCGAAGTATTCCATACCGACCATATAATCTCTCCGTTCGATGTATCGAGGAGCATCAGGTTGATCGAGACCTCGGGATAAGAGACTGAAACTCCCCTGCTGATGTTATAGGCCTCGACCGAGCCTGTCATGACCGTATCCACACCCAGTGTTTTCCCTATATTCTTTATATCCCTGCTGCTTATTGACCCCAGGTTTTTTATCTTCATATCCTTAAGGTGGCTTGTTACCTCTCCCGGCTCGATAACGTCGATTCCTCTTGAGAGCAGCTCGGTTATCACCATCCTTCTTACCTTCTCTCCCGCGTTCACGTCGTTTGTCAGGGACTCGAATGGAAATACGGCCACCCGTTTTATACCGGCGACATCAACTTCGGGCCGCACGTAATATTCAAGACTGTTCCCCCCGCACCCGTATGTAAATACCAGTAAAAGGCTGAAGGTTGACAGCGCCATAACGAATATTCTAAAAGATTTTATGGTCCTGATTTTATCACCCCTGCTTCTTTCAGTCTATTATAGCAAATTGCGATCTCAAAACCGACAATTTAAGTTCGCGCCGAAATTATAAGTTTTTGTCTCATGCACCTCTCTGTTTTTTGTGAGGTTGTATGTAAGGCGGAGGTCCATGAACCTGGTTATATACCATATTCCGTAACTGCTGAGCGAATCGGTGACAGAAGGGCCGGGTTCCGAACGGCTGTGCTGGTAATTCAGGTTCAGCCGTATGGTCTTAAGGGGAAGCCAGTCGAGTAGCAGCCCCCCTGAAGTGTTTGTATCGCTGCCGATGTTTGAGATCCTGAAGCTGCCTGAAAAGTTGATGAGCCTGCCCGGCCGGTAGGTTATGATCGTGGCGCCCTCGGTTGAATCATATGATTTATCCTCCGACGATATCCTGCTGAAACTATAGATAAGATTTCCCGAAAGCTTCCGGGTGAGAACGGCATACAGCGAACCGCTGACAAATCCTGTGTCGGAAACCGTACCGGTGGAATAGGATTTCGACTCTGTATATCCTATGTCCGTAATCATATTAACATCCCTGTATAGTCTTGACCCCAGGCTTAACAGGACCGAGCTGTTTCTTGACTGTTTGCTGCCTAAGCTGTAACTATCGCTGCCGATGAAGGAGAGGTTTGTGTCGAGCGTCGGCAGAGGAGAAGAGTTAAAAGAGAGTGAATAGGTGTTTGAGCTGATCTCCGTCACATCCTTATTGTCAAACGCTTCGTTTCTCTGGAGACTCAGGGTTGTTGTAAGCAGCCGGTGGGTCATCCATGTGGTTGTTATTCCATAGGTGCGTGTCAGGTTGCTGATCAGGTTCTCTCCGTTCCGGCCTACAGTCCTGCTTAATATGTTCGTAAAGACACCGCCCATGGAGTTCAGGATCGAGCCGGGATGCTGGTCCGCCCTGTTTATATGGTAATTCAGGGAAATCCTCAGTTCAGGCAGAGGCCGGAGGTCGGCATTTACACTCAGACCCTGGGTGAAGAACGTGGATACATCCTTGATGCCCTCCTGAGTTACGGTGTCCATACCGTACGCCTCGATCTCCGTTACCAGAACGTCTGTCAATCCGGCCGCGTTAACATTAACCATATTAACCGCCTTAAAATAAGAAGCGGTCTGCGGGGCGGAAAAAATCAGTTCATAACGGTATATATTATTAAAGGCGTCATAAACGGTTACCGCCACTCCCTGTACGCTTATCTGTGTCCATATGGTTCCGAGGATATTGGAATTGCTTGTATAAACTCTCCAGTTGGCGGCATTCGTGAGACTGGTGTCCTGGCTGACGTCTCTGTCCACATAAATATACAGCCTGTCCACGGTATTGCCGGATGATATCCAGACGCCTATATTATTGTATTGCTGAGTGCCGATATTGATACTGCTAATTCCTGTATTGTAATCCTTGTTAATCAGATTTCCCTCGGAATTTAGTACATTCACGTCCGGCTGTACGGCAGTTCCCTGGGCGTATAGTCCTCCAAACGGCGTCCTTTCGAAAAGCAGGCTGCCTGTTCCCGACAGAAACTGCCGGCTCTTGTTCCGCGCGTAGCTGCCCTGATAAACCGTGGAAATATTTGCCTTGCCGTTCCAGAAGGAGCGGGAATAGGCGGCATTGTATGTGCCTGTGAGGTTGTCCCTGACTGTTTTAGTCGTTGTATCGGCGGGTGTCTCGTTAATGCTGTGAATGTAACCGAGGGTATATCCGAGTTTTAAACTCCTGCCGGAAAAGTTATAGCCGGAATTCGCGGAATATGAACTTTCTGTGCTAGCGGTCTCCCTTGGAGAGAGGTAGTCATGGTCCTTCTGCCTGTCAAGCTGAAGGGTGAGATACGGGAGATCAACAGGGTTTATATTCAGTCGCGAATAATAATAATCCTTGGTCTTCCTGCCCTTATTCCCCAGGCCTGCCGTAGACCAGCGTTCCTGACGGCGGTAACCGGCGTTAATCTCATACATCGGGTTTTTTATGAAAAAATCTATTGCCGGTTCCACCGACCGCCTGTAAGTTTTTGTGGTGTCACCCCCCGGGTCTGTAACCCTGGAGTCATAGATTGTCGTCCTTAAATAAATGTTATAGAAGATCATCGATGTGATCTCTTTATCCAGTTTCAGATAATAGTTCTGCGAAAAAGTATCGGTTGTTGTCTCCTGATTGTATTCAGTCTGTTTTAATGTACCGTATTTTATGTCGCCCCATCCGCTGAAGCCTTCTGCAGATGCGTCAGCGCAAAATACTACACTCAGCATGATCGAGATGGTGATGTTATATAAAAGTTTCTTCATGAATCTGTCAGTCATCCTTCTTAACCCCGGCAACAGGTCTCAAGTCACGGCTGGTACGGAAACATGGCTATGCCATAGGGATGCCGTCCTACCGGTATAACCCGGTCCACCTTTCTCGTGGTCTTGTCTATTACCGAAATATTGTTTGAGCCACTGTTTGCTACATAGATTTTCCTGCCTTCAGGATCCAGAATCAGCGCCCCCGGAGAATTTCCGACAGGTATGGTCCCTATAATAGAAGGCAGCGCCGTCCTGAGTGAGTCGAAACTCCCGAAAAAAGGCCTGATAACAACTATTTCTCCAGGCGATTCCCTTAAAAAATAAATCCTGTCAAACGCGGGATCAGCAACCACGCCTGTGCCGTAATTTCCGACATTGCTTATGGAGCTGACCGAACCCGAGTAGTTTCCTTTCACGATCTCAGGGATATCTATTACCGAAATATTATTGAAGCCGTGGTTGGCGACATAAACCTTGCCTCGCTGATAGTCTACTGAAAGTGCAACAGGGTCCCACTCCACGTCCAGGCTGATCACCTCTTCACATCTGCCGCTGAAGAGGTCCATCTTCAGCAGGGAGAGACTTTTGTAATTTTTATTGACCACGTATACATTGAGATATTTTTCGCGGTAAGTCCTCAATAAACTGATATCATCATGGCTCAGGAACCTGGTCCCCGTCAGGCTTTCAACAGGCGGATCTACGGCCACCGCCACGGGACCGTTGCCCACCTCGATTTTTTCTATCTCCTGAAAGGTTGAAGCGTCAATAACGGAGACATTGTTAGAGCGGTAGTTGGAGACGAAAACCAGTTCGTTTCCCCCTGCCACGCGGCCCACGGCTATGCCCACCGGCTCCCGGCCGAATCTGACCGGTATCTCGTTTTCTATTGTATTGGTAGTAGGGTCTATCACTGAAATACTGTCAGAGCCGGAATTTGCAACATATACCTTCATCAGATCTTTTCCGGAGCTTGTAGCTATGCCCCTCGGCTTCCTTCCAACCATTATTGTCGCCACTACTGTTCCGGTCTGCCTGTTGATGACGGAGACATTGTTCGAGTCCTCGTTGGTCACATAGACAAGCAGACTGCTCAGTTCAGGAGACTGGCCCCTGACGGTTATTAGAGGGCTGAACCGGTATCCGTCAACAATGGATGCGTCCGAATTCCAGCTCAGGAATAATGAAGTGTTCCTGTTATGGCTTACGGTAATATCCAGTGGTATCCTGATTACTCCACTGTCCACCGCCAGGTCCGCCATCGTCTCTTTTCTTTTAATGGACGCTCTGCTTACGGCCAGTATGAGTTCCCTGTACCCGCCTTCGGGAAGGGGCCTTTCTCCCAAAAGCATCTGGCGGCCCTTGCTCTCGATGGAATTTATCCTGATTGGCGCGCTTCTTATCTCCCTGGAAGTTCCATCATCAGCCATGATTTTTACCGCCGAAAGATTAAATGTGATATCCAGCTTTGCGTTCTCAGGCCCGTTCAGAAAGACCGTAATCTGGCCGCTGTACAGACCGGAAGGTTCTTCAGGTTCAGTAAGCGTGGCGCAGCCCGTCAGGGCGACCAGGAGTATAAAGCATGTAGCAGCGAAAGATATTTTGTATCCTGCCGCCTTCCTGGTTGTCCGCCAATTACTCATTAATCGGACCTTCAGTCTTTGTCCATCGGTTTTTGACGAAGTTCATATACCTCAACCCTGTTATTGAATGTGTCCGCAACCAGTATCCTGCCCTTTCTGTCTACTGATATTTCCCTGGGGTACTGGAACCAGCCCTTCCCCCAGCCGAGGCCGCCGAATTCAGCCAGGTATTCGCCGCCCCTGTCATATATGTTTACAGTATGCCGCATATAGTCTACAACATACATAAGTCCGTTGCGGTTATCAATCCCGACTGCCAGCGGCCTGCTCAGTTTGGCGCTGCTGCCGCCCTTAACGCCGAATTTAAAGAGGAACTTTCTATCTTTATCATATACGTATACACGGCCTTCCTCCTCGCTGACGAGATATATTTTTCCCTCCCGGTCCAGGGTGACACTGGTTAACTTCACCTTCCGACCGTTTTCCTCCGGAGTTATTATTTCCGTTAAACCGCCTTTTTCGTCGAGAACCAGGACACCCGGGAAATAGGTGGCGGCCACATATATATTCCCATTTTTGTCGATGGCCAGACGGAAAGGGACAAACGAATCCGATCCCTCAAACCCCTGCATATAAATGTCCCGCTCCCACTTCAGGCATGCATTAAAGACGGAAATCCTGGGTCTCGGATTACTCACGCTTTTAGCCTGGGCGACATAGAGCCTGCCTTCGGCGTCAAGCGTCAAGCCCTGCGGCGCTTCAATGCCTTTCCGTTTATCGAGGGTAAAGAGGGCGAAAAGATCGGATGTATATATAATGATCCTGCTCTTGCCGTCAATTACGTAAATTTCGTCCCTGACCGGCTCGGCGTAAACAAAAGAAGGAAAAGACAGCCTTCCGTCTTCTTCATCGTAAAGTATGCTGTCCAGATTATTCACGGGACCGGTCCGTGTCTGCGCGTTAACCTGACGGCCAGGGAGAAAAACAGATAACGCGAGCGTGATAATTACAGCAAGGGTTCGAATCATACTCCTCCCCAATCAACCTGAATTAACCTTGAAAATCGCAGAAATTCATGCAAATCTTCAAATTAATCTATAAGATATTGCATTTATCAGCGTATTGTCAAACCATTTTGCCGGCCTGTATCCCCCCGCCTGCTCTTTATGTGACTTTAAGGTAAAAACAGGACAGGCCGGCTAAGGCCGGCCCGTCCTGTTTTTACCTGCTTTACTGAATTTGTTGCTAATCCGCGTTTTTGCTGGTGTGGCATATAAAACAGCCGTTATCTGTGGTGCCTTGTCCCGCCTGTATAGTGGAATAATCCCACCTCAGAAGGTCGTCCTGTGGAGAGCCGTGCGCCCTGTGGCATGACAGACACATTACTATGTCGGTTCCGGGTGTAACCGTAGCGCTGCTGGTAGCTGGGACTGAAGCTCTGGCGACCGGCGCTTCAAGGCTGTATGCATTGCTGTTGTCTGGGTTATATGTGCTATACTCGCCGCTTGAGGGCAGAGCAATATCCGTCGGGTGTCTCCGCCATGGAGACGCGCCCCCGGTTGTATCATCGATCCTGCTATGGAAATAACCGTGGCATTCAGCACAGAGGAAGCTGATTGTGGTTTTATCACCATAAGTTGTGCTTGCCAGGTCCCTGTTTGTAGGACTGTCAACACCAAAATATTCGTTGTGAGCCGTAGTTGACTCGCCATAATTCCAGTTGGAATCCTCCAGACCGTAGATACCTCCCAGGAATCTGTAACTGCTTCCTACTGATGTTCCCCCGTTCGTACCGTCGGACTGAGTGGCGGTTCCACCAGTATTTCCATGGTGGGCTCCGGTAATGCCGGTAGAGTCGTGCTGTCCATGGCACCCATACGTCCCGGCGCATGTGACCTGGGTGCCGGAACTCCAAGTGCCGCCTCCAACCTGTCCATAAGTGAACCCTGACGTGGCGCTTGCATCCCATCCGGGAGGTGTGGTCAGTTGTGCATCAGCCGCCGCAACACCCGACATATTGTGCCCGCGGGCGTCGGTTGCGCCGAGGCCTGTTGCGACCCAGTAAAAGTCGCCGCCGGCCAGTGTGTCGCTGCCACCCTGGCCAGTTGGAGCAGTCGTATGTAGTACTATCGGGGCGCCAAAACTGTTTGTCTGGGTGGCGGTGTCGCCTGAGTGGCAGCCCAGGCAGCTTCCTTTAAGCAGGTAATCCTGGGGAGTGGTTCCACCCGTAGTCCTGGAACCGCCGGAAAAGTCAGTGACCTCGCCTGCTCCGTTCTGGCTGTTGTGCATGGTGTGGCAGTTTGAACATACACCTGTGATTGCAGATCCGGAACTGGATACAAAAACAAGTGATAGTATTGCTAAGGAAATTATTAGCAGTATATTTCTCATTGTACGACCCCCTTAGTTATGTAAATTTGTCACTTGTGTCGTTAATACTCGTATCTTTTAGTACCCATTATAGTATTTAAACCGCAATTATTATGCCAAACATCTAAAGTGAATTCCGAAAAACTACTGATACATTGTATTTCAGACGATACCTTTTTTGCAACAATATTTTCAATCACTTTTCCTGATTAATGATATATCCGTGAGACCCTGTAATTTCACTGCTGAAAGGCGGTCTTGGTAAAATGGGCCATCCCTGATATCGCGACCCTCATTACCCATCTTCGCTGGTTTTAATTTTTAATGATAACACCTTGTTTACCATGGACGGACAAGCGCCCGTTTCCGTTTATGTGTCGTAGATTACACAAACTATGTGTTGTCTTACATACTATCCAGGGAAGCCTTGATTTATTTTCGGCTGAATTCCGGGGGTCATCTCCCCTTCCGTGAATGGCAGGTGAGGCATCCGGTTCCCTGGACACCACTCTCAACAACCATCTTGTCATAGTCCCATCTCAACAGATCTGGATAGGGACTTGCATGGGCCCTGTGGCAGGAGAGGCACATCACAATGCTCTCCATATTAACAACCTCCTCTCCGCCTGTTGGCTGGATATACGCCACCGGCGCTTCAAGGCTGTAACTGATATAGTTCTGATATTCAGACCCTGTGTAGCCGCCCAGCACGCTGCTGAACGCGATATCTGTGGGGTGTCTGATCCAGGGGCTGCTGTTATAAGCATACCCCACCTCTCCAGCGCCGCCGAGATTCGGGTGCGCATGGAATTTCCCATGGCATTCACTGCAGAGGTAACTTATGGTATCCATCGTGCTGTGGCTGATATCGCCTTTGTACCCGTTATGATTGTCGATTGTGGCCTGATATTCCCAGTCTTTATGCTCCTTGCCTTTTATCCCGTAAAGAAAGCGATAACTGTCGCCTACTGTCTCGCCCTCAATAATCCTGTCGTCCGCGTGATGAGCTCCTTTAATGGACTTATAGGGATCCTCTATCGTTCGGTTTCCATGACAGCCCCATGTCCCGGCGCATGTGAGCTGCTGTTGCTGCGGCCATTCCGTCGGGCCTGTTCCGCCGGGGACCGTAACTCCCTTTAAAAACCCGGGGGGTATATTCATGGGCGGCGGCTCCTGAAGCGATATCCCGGCGACATTATGCCCCTTTGAGTAATCGGGATTGTATCCATCCGCGACATAATAGAAGTTTCCGCCGGCAAGGTCTCCATCAATCATATGATGCAGCACCTGGGGTGTTCTGACCTTGCCTTCGGTAATTATATTCCTGATCCCGTCAGGCTCCCGGCCGTGGCATCCCAGGCATCCGCCCCTGGTCAGCGCGGGGAACGGTTCCGCGGCGTGCATATTATGACAATCCCTGCATTTCCCCTTCACCCTGGCATAAAGAGGTGTCGACATTGCGTCGCATATAATAAAAAAAAGAATCGCGATTAAAAAAACTTTTCTCATTGTATAGTTCCGTTTGATCCCGTCTTCAGGGCGCCTGAATCATTATCCGGCACGGCCTGGTTCTTTATATTAATGCCCCGCACTTCTTATTCTCCCTTTTCCGTATGGCAGATAAAACATGCGCCCTTGCCCGCCTCTCCGGCGGTGACAGCATCATAATCCCACCTTAAACTGAATTTATAAGGACCGGCATGCGCCATATGGCATGACAGGCAAAACACAGAGTCCGAGCCCGGCCTTACTATTTCGCCCAGGTCACTGGTGAGGCTGCCTCTGGCGACCGGGGCCTCCGTACTGTAGATTCTTTCGCCGGTTTTGCCGGGAGGGGGAGGGTCGTCAGGGTTATATTTTAGATATTCTCCTCTTTCCGGCAGAATAACGCCGGTCGGGTGCCTGAGCCAGGGGCTCTCTTTGCCTGTATTGATGCTTCCATGCAGATCACCGTGGCAGTTCGCGCAGAGCCTGTTTATTCCGGATGTATATTCATTATGTTTTTTGGGAGAACGGTTGCGTTCCCACTCATCATCCTCTATGCCGGTAACACCCTTTTCCTTGCCGGTAATCTTCAGAAATCTGTAGCTCCTGGCTGTTGTACTTCCGTCGATGGGCCGATCTTCAGCATGATGGTTTTTCATGATCGCCTTAAACGGATCTTCTATGTTGCGGTCGCCGTGGCAGCCATTGGACCCCGAGCATGCCAGTGTTTTCCCTGGATTATAGCCGATCACGGAAGGGTCTGACTGTCTGTCATATCCCGGGGGGGCGCCATTATGTTTCCTGTCCACGGGCGCAATACCATCGACATTATGTCCGTACCTGTCGCCGAAATCCCTGGAAACATAATAGAAATTTCCGCCTGCCAGAGGCTTTACGGGTTCAACATGGTTGAAGACAACAGGCACATCGACTTGACCGATGTGTTTTAACGTGTCCCTTGTGCTGTTTGTGTGGCAGTCCACGCAGAGGGCGTTCTGGAGCACAAACTTCAGCGGTCCGCCTGGAGCGGACTCCAGCATTCCGGGATAGAGACCGTGACAGGCCTCGCAATCTCCGGTGATTTTGGCCTCTGCCTCCCGGCAGGCCAGCGCCGCGAATGCAACAAACAGGAAGAAGGCCCCGAGTATGATTATTCCATTTTTTTTCATAACCTGATATTTATAAACTAGCATAAATAATGCCACTATTTAATGTCAAAACTCTGATTAACCTTAAATATCGTATAAAATTCATGCAACATTCGGGTCAGGTTAAGCATAAAGATCTGTCTGAACACCCCCAGTTCTGTAAATTCCGGCGCAGTAGCTTATTTTTTGTTATACGAGTGACAATTAAGACAGAGTTCAAAGGGTTTCGTCGCCTTGTATCTGAAGAGCTTCATGTATTCGGAGCTGTGCGGATTATGGCAGCTGGCGCATGAAAACTCTCCATACCTGGCCTTCGGGTCTTTCCTGTCCCTGAGCGGATGACCTGCCTGGGTAAAACCGCTTGCGGCATGTGGCGACTTTGCTATCTCCGGGTGGCACTGCAGACAGCCGTCGGTCGTCGGAAGCCGGAGCAGAGACGTATACGGTGACGCATGGGGTTTGTGACAGACCGGGCACATTCCCGCTGAAACAGGGGGATGCTGGTTCTTCCTGTTGAACTCTCCCTTGTCGTGGCAGTTAAAACAGAGCGTTGGTATATCGGCGATGAGGAGTTTTTTGCATCGCCCTGATGTGGTTCATGGCAGCTCAGACACATTCCAGCCTCAACAGGGGGATGTTCGTATTTGTCCTCGAACTCGGCCTGGATATGACAGGTAAAGCATATGCCGGGAACCGATTTCAGAAGCAGCTTTTCGGCAGCGGATGCATGCGGATTATGGCAGCTCAGGCACTTACCCTTCAGTACCGGCGCATGATGTTTCTTCTTTGTATCTGAAATATAGAGATCTTTCTCATGGCAGATAAAACATAGGTCCGGCGGCTTCGAGACAAGCAGTTTCTCTATATTACTGCTATGCGGATTATGGCATGATGTGCACATTCCGCCGGCCACGGGCGGATGAGTGGATTTCTTCTCGAATTTTTCCTTGTCATGGCAATTGAAGCAGAGGCCGGGCGTTGCCGTGATGAGAAGATTAGGGTTGTCCGATTTATGCACGTAATGGCATGAGAGACACATGCCCTGGGCGACGGGCGGATGCTGGATTTTCCTTGTGAATTTTTTCCTGTCATGGCAGGTAAAGCAGAGGTCCACTCCCGTCGCGAAGAGAAACTTTTGAGGTTTCGCCTCCATCTCATGTGGTCTCGTATGGCAGGCCACGCATCCGCTTTCTTTGATAATCGGATGGACCACCTTCGCATCCGTCTTTCTCTTGTGGCATAATAAGCAGTCAGGGAATTGCTTGGAAAATGCCGGTCCGGGAAAGCTGAAGACAAAGGCTGTAGCAATCAAAAAGGATAAAAATATGGCGCGATATATATTCAATTGTAATACCTCTCAGGCACCACCGATTCTCCTGAAAAATTTGTATATTTGCGATACATTAGCAGAGCATGGCTTATATGTCAATTATAGAAGACGCCGGCATGCTTTCCTGTATTGTATACTATACAGCAATGTCGCCGCTGTTATGTCGGTCGGAAAACTTATTCCGTTGTCCGTAAAAGATATGCTGACCATTAACAGAGAAACGCGAAGATGGGGATATATAATATAATGCAAGCGGCGCTGGTTACGGGAGCAGCCGGGGGGCTGGGAAAGCATATAGCGCTTGCCCTCACGAAAAACAGATACAGCGTGGTGGTCAACTACCGTTCTTCAGAGGATGAGGCCCGTTCAATTCTCCGGATGATGGATAAGGATTCTTTTTCAGTAAAAGCGGATGTCCGAAGCTCAGGGGATGTGGAGGCGATGGCCGATCGGATTGATTCCAGGCTTGGCAGGCTTGATGTCATAATAAATAACGCGGGGGTCACAAAAGACAGCCTGTTACTGAAACAGACGGAACGGGAATGGGATGAGATAATCGGTACAAATCTGAAGGGTTGTTTTAATTTAATTAAAATAATGGCCCCCATTATGATAAAGTCCGGCGGAGGACACATAGTTAATATCTCATCTTATTCAGGAATAAAAGGGAAATCCGGCCAGGCGGCGTACAGTGCTTCCAAGGCCGCGCTTCTCGGGCTCACGGTTACTGCCGCCCGTGAACTCGCGGAGTATAATATCAGAGTGAATGCCGTGCTTCCGGGATACATGGCGACCGGTCTGGGCATGAAAGCAGGCAGGGCTATGGAATCGGCAAGAGAGAGCAGTATCATAAAGAGATTATCGGATCCCGGAGAGACGGCGGAATTCATACTGTATTTACTGAAGACGGAGAATATCACCGGCCAGGTATTCAGCCTTGACAGCAGGATTATTTAATCGGGAAACCTGAATGCAGCGAAAACAGCAGTCCGGGGGCTGGAAACTCCCTGTCCGCGGATGGATTTCAGACTTCGTCCGTTTTTATATGCAGTTCTTTGAGCTGTTTCGGTTCGACCAGTGCAGGGGCGCCGGACATCATGCAGAATGCCTTCTGTGTCTTTGGGAATGCTATTACATCCCTGATGGACGTTGCGCCGGTCATCAGCATAACGAGCCTGTCAAGTCCCAGCGCTATTCCTCCATGAGGCGGCGCGCCATACTTCAGGGCGTCAAGCAGGAAACCGAATTTCACCTCCGCCTCCGTGTCGGATATATTCAGAACTTCGAACATCTTCTTCTGAACATCACGCCTGTGTATACGTATGCTTCCGCCGCCTATCTCATTGCCGTTTAACACAATATCATAGGCCATGGCTTTCAGCGATGAGAGCATCTCCCTGTCTCCGGCATCTCCTGCGAGCATCTTCTCCATATCTCCGGCTATCGGTGATGTGAACGGATGGTGCATCGCCTGAAACCTCTCCTCTTCCTCGTCCCATTCGAGAAGGGGGAAGTCTGTTATCCATACGAACTTATAATCGGGCTGAATCAGGTTCAACCTTTTGCCCAGTTCAAGCCGCATGCGGCTCAGGACATCGTAGACCACTTTGCTCCTGTCGGCGATAAAGAGCATGAGGTCGCCTTCTTCCGCCTGGAGTCTTTTGGCCATGCTCCTTAAAATCTCTTCGGGGAAGAACTTGGCTATCGGAGATTCAAACCCGTTTTTCACCTTTATCCAGGCAAGACCTTTTGCGCCAAATGACTGGGCCTCGGATGTAAGTATATCCAGTTCTTTTCTTGAGAGCGCGGCCATGCCTTTGCCGTTTATGGCCTTTACCATGCCTCCTGACTGAAGTGCGTCCAGAAAGACCTTGAAATTCCCCCCGCCGGCCAGGTCCGCCATGTCTTTCAGCTCAAGTCCGAATCTCATATCAGGCTTGTCATTGCCGAACCTCTCCATCGATTCATTGTAGCTGAGTCTCTGGAAAGGCGTTTCGATGTCTGTCCCCAGTGTTTCCCTGAAAATCGTTTTCATCATGTCTTCAATCAGCCCGAGGATATCATCCATGTCGACAAAAGACATCTCAAGGTCAACCTGTGTGAATTCGGGCTGACGGTCCGCCCTGAGGTCTTCATCCCGGAAACACCTTACTATCTGGAAATATTTTTCAAAACCGGCAACCATCAAGATCTGCTTGAAGAGCTGGGGGGACTGGGGGAGCGCGTAGAAATGGCCGGGATTGAGGCGGCTGGGCACAAGATAATCCCTCGCCCCTTCGGGTGTTGATTTTGTAAGCATGGGGGTCTCTATTTCGAGGAAGCTTTTCATATCCAGGTAGTCTCGGAACCCTTTAATAATACGGTGGCGCATCATCAGGTTCTGCTGCATTTCAGGCCTTCTCAGGTCAAGATACCTGTGTCTGAACCTGAGCGCCTCACCTGCCTCAGCGGCCTCCTCCATATTGAACGGCAACGCCGCAGCCCTGTTCAGCACGACCAGCTTATGTACGTACATCTCGGTCATGCCTGTTGGAATGGACGGGTTTTCGGTTCCGTCAGGTCTCTTCCTCATCTCGCCTGAAACGGATATCACGTATTCGGCCCTCAGGTCATGCGCTATTTCATGCGCGTCAACAGCCACATCCGGGCTGAATACTATCTGGCATATTCCGCTCCTGTCGCGGAGGTCTATAAAAATAAGCCCTCCGTGGTCTCTTCTTCTGAAGACCCACCCGGTGATAGTCATCACCGAACCGATGTCCGGCTCTCTTATATCGCCGCAATTCTTATCGCGAATCATGCCGCCTCCCCGATTTTCAATTCTCTGTTCAATTTTTTCATCTCGTCATCGGAAATATGCCTGATCGCGCCGGGACTCAGATCACCCATCTCAAGTCCGTTAATCCTCACCCTTATTAACCTGACCACCTGATGGTCGACCCTTTCGAGCATCCTTCTTATCTGCCGCTTTTTTCCTTCATATATTATCATCTCGATCCATGAATTATGCTCGGCCCTTTTGAGTCTTCTGACCCGGGCAGGCGCTGTCACTGTTTTATCGAGTCTGATGCCGTTCCGGAGTTTTTCTAATTCCTCTTCTTCGAGCACGCCCTTTATTTTTACGAGATATGTCTTGGATATCTTTTTCGATGGGTGCAGAATCGCGTGAGCGAAATCCCCGTCATTAGTAAGCAGAAGCATTCCTTCCGAATCATAATCCAGTCTGCCGACCGGGTAAACCCTCTGCTTTATCCCCTTCAGAAAGTCTTTGACAGTGGGCCTTTGCTGTGGATCACCCAATGAAGTTACCACCGCCCTCGGTTTGTTGAAGATGAGGTATACCTTCTTTTCGGGTCTCAGGAGAAGTTTTCCATTAACCTTTATATGGTCTTTTCCCGGATCCGCCTTCATCCCTATCGTGGCGATCTTTCCGTTTACTGTAACGCGTCCTTCCATGATAATCTCCTCTGCTTTTCTGCGCGAGGCGATTCCCATCTTCGCGATTATTTTCTGTAGGCGATGTTCCATAACCCTAAATTATAACATAAATAGCGGACAAGAGGTATATAAAATAAACGCTTCAGGTGAAAAATATTATTAACTAACCCAACTGGGTTAGCATCCGGCCGGGCTTCAGCCTCCGCCGTAAAACAGTTTGTTTATTTCAGAAGAAGTCAATGGTTCCGATATCTGAAGCTGTTTTTCTCCGCATCCGGGGCAGCTTTCTTTCTGTAGTTCAATATCGTTATCAATCATGCTGGCGTAATTACTTCCGCATTTCCGGCATATGCACCTGTAATATGACATTCTGTTCACCTCCATTTAAAGTTATTGCACAGTTGCTATACTACTAGATTATAACACATGCCGGTGCAATTTTCATCAAAAAAATGGGGGGAAGCCGCACTGGATAATTTTATATTTTAACTATGGTGTTTTCAGTGTAAAAGAACCTATGCGGGTTGGGATTGAACGGGGAATATGGATGCCTGGTCAGGGAGTTATATTCAGATTAAACGTGCAATGTTTATTTTAAGGGGTGAGAGATACCCTCTATAAAAGAGGGTATCTCTTGCGAGGGGGATTATTCAACCTTGACCTTTTTCTCCCTTTTTTTGGCCTCTTCGGTTTTTGGAACCCTCACCTCAAGAACGCCATTTTTGAACTTTGCCTTTGCCTTATCGGACTGCACCTCGGCCGGCAGGCGAAAGCTGCGCGAGAAGGAACCGTAAGAACGTTCCAACCTGTAATAATTTTTTTTCTCAACCTTGTCTTCCTTCTTTTTTTCTCCGGAGATAGTCATGGAATCATCTGTCAGGCTTATGTCGATGTTGTCCTTTTCAAACCCGGGCAGTTCAGATTTCACAACGACATCATCACCATCCTCATAAATGTCCACGGACGGTGAAACCTCTTCCATTGCCGGCATCTTCAGCCTCGGGAACCACGAGGGACTCAACAGGGAAAATGGTCTCCTGCAAACATCTTCGACCAATCTTTCCATCTCCTCAAATGGCGCGGGAACACGGGAAGGTTCTACCTTTGACAGCTCTTTTGATTCTTTTTTCTTTGTCATGATCCACCTCCTGATAATTAATTTAACTCCAAGTGTGTAATTAAAATTTAGGCCGGAAGGATGAAGATGTCAACCCTGGAATTCCGGTGATTTTTCTTTTTTTCGGAGTTTTAGAGTAAATAACGGGGGTTAGGTGATGTTTATCGCCTTTTTTTGACATATCTGGTGATAATGGTCCGTTTTTCTTCTGTCTTAGCAGGGTGTTTTCTCCCCGCCTCCCATGGGATAGTATTTGGCAGGATAACAGGAATGTCCGGATTGCAGGGAGGCATCCTGTGTCCGTCCATGTAGCTGGTCGTTGTTGCGCGGAACTGGCAAACAGTTCTGTTTTGAATATTAAATATTGGACTACGAATAAGTAGTATTGAAATATTACAATAAATTAACTGACATTTAAGCCTCTAACCGGTAGAATTATATCTATGGCAGCGATAATACCGTACAACAAACTGCAACTGTCCTGTATAGCAGAGAAAATTTTTCATGGTATTTCACCTTCCAGGAGAACCAGGGCTGTTGCTTCCGGAAAGAGAATACCTGTTATAAATGTAAAGGACATAGTTAATGGCCGGATAAATACTGATGGTATTGATTCCATCACTGTCGCAAACCATAAGGATTTTGGGAGATATACGGTAAACGTCGGCGATATTGCGATTACATGCAGAGGAACGCTTCTGAAGTCTGCTGTTGTTCCTGAAAAGCTTGATGGTTATCTTATAGCATCTAATTTAATAGTCATACGTCTGAAAGCAAATTTTGAACCTCTCCTGCTCTCAACTTATCTTCAGAGCCCGGAGGTGCAAAAAATCTTACTCGCAAATTCCAGGTCTTCAACAATGCAGGTGGCCTTTACAATTGCGGATATCGGGAAAATTAAAGTGCCTGTAATCCCGCCCGAGACGCAGAAAAAACTTTCAGGATTAATTGAAATTGCTGAAAATTATTATAATTCGGCAATTGAAGCCGCCAATATAAGGCGGGAGATAGCTTATAGAATTACCCTTGATTGTTTTCATGAAAATATCCCGACACTCACCGGAGGTGAAAATTGAATAAACTCACGAGGGAACAACTGAATGCGCATTTATGGAGTGCGGCGGATATTCTTCGAGGCTCCATTGATTCATCGGATTACAAAAATTATATCTTCGGAATGCTATTTTTAAAACGACTTTCCGATGTTTTTGAAGAAGAGGCGGAAAAAGTTGAAGAAAGAGAGCTTAAGTCTGGAACCCCTCTAAGAGAAGCCAAAAGGATTGCATGGGAAGATCAGGATGAGCACCAGTTTTTTGTGCCTCCACGGGCCAGATGGTCTGAGATCAAAAAGGTGTCAACCCAGATAGGCGAGGCCTTTAACAAGGCCTGTGAAGCACTTGAGGAACAGAATCAATCCCTTGAAGGTGTCCTTGCAGTAATAGATTTTAATGACCCTTACAGGCTTGGGGATGCAAAAAACCGGGAAACAGTCCTTCTGCGGCTTGTTCAGCATTTTTCGCAGATTGGTCTGAAAAATTCAGACCTGTCAGAGCCTGATATGCTTGGTCGGGCTTATGAGTACCTGATAGAAAAATTTGCTGATGACGCAGGTAAAAAAGGGGGGGAATTTTATACACCGCGAAAGGTAGTCCAGCTTCTTGTGGAACTCCTTAAACCGAAAGAGGGGATGAGAATCTGCGACCCAACGGCAGGGTCAGGCGGTATGCTTATCGAATGCGCCTATCATATTGAACGCCGAGGAGGAAACCCAAAGAACCTTTCACTCTTCGGGCAGGAGAAAAATCTTGGTACCTGGGGGATATGCAAGATGAACATGCTTCTGCATCGACTTCCTGATGCAAGGATCGAAAAAGGAGATGTCATTCGTGACCCAAAGCTTGTCAAGGACGCTGAACTCATGCTCTTTGACAGGGTGATAGCAAATCCTCCCTTCAGTCTTAGTGAATGGGGAAGAGATGAAGCCGAAAATGACGGTTATGGACGCTTTCGTTTTGGTTTGCCTCCAAAGACAAAAGGCGATTATGCATTTGTTCAGCATATGATTTCAACTGTCAATATGCAGGGCATGGTCGGTGTTATCATGCCGCACGGAGTCCTGTTCCGTGGAGCAGCAGAAGGGAGAATCCGCAGTGGCCTTCTGGAACAGGATTTTTTTGAGGCTGTGATAGGTCTGCCGTCGAATCTGTTTTACGGGACGGGCATACCGGCGGCCATATTGATTTTCAACAGGAACAAGCCCGAAGAAAGGAAAGGTAAGGTTTTATTTATCCATGCGGCGGAGCATTATGAGGCAGGAAAAAATCAGAACAGGCTCCGTGATGAAGATATTGAAAAGATAGTCAATGCATTTAATGAATATAAAGACATTGATAAATTCTCCCGCATTATCTCTCTGGAAGAAATTAAGGGAAATGATTACAACCTTAATATCAGCAGATATGTTGATATCACCGAACCGGAGCCGCAGATTGATATAAAAGAGGCGTTGAAGAAGCTTCGACGGCTTGAAAAGGAGCGTGATGAGGCAGAGGCAAATATGAATGCCTTTTTAAAAGAATTGGGTTATTGCTAAATTGCAAGCACCTTAGGGGTGAAAATAAGTTGACAAGTTGTCAATTATGTTTTATAGTACTTGGAGAATGATTAGTGAAATTCAGGTTTGCCGATTCGAAGCTGGAAAGTCTTTATCTTTATGGAACTGGAAGTGAACGGTACTCTCAGGGTATAGTGGAGGCTTTCATAAGGCGAGTAAGGACTATTGAGGGCGCTAAAGACGAAAGGGATTTGAGAGCATTAAAGAGTCTGCACTTTGAAAAGCTGAAATCAGAAAGGAACAGATATTCCATAAGGCTTAATAAAGGATGGAGATTAATATTAACGTTTGAGAAAGATGAAGATGGCAAGGCTGTGGTTTTAATAGAAATTAATAACCATTATGGAGACTAAAATGGAAATCAGGAAAAGGCCATATCGGCCAATACCGCCGGGTGAAATATTAAAAGAAGAGCTTGATGCACGTGGCTGGACCCAGGGAGACTTTGCAGAGATAACGGGTAAGCCTTTACAGGCCATTAATGCAATAATAGTCGGCAAAAAGGCAATTACCCCGGAAACTGCTATCCTTTTCTCTGAAGCACTGGGGACTTCCCCTGAGTTCTGGCTGAATCTTGAATCAGCTTACAGACTGGACATGCTTTATCAGGAGCAACATAAGGCAGAGCTTGTTTCACGAAAAGCAAAATTATACAGTATAGCTCCGGTAAAAGAGCTGATAAAACGCGGTTGGATAAAGGCGTCAGAGTCGATTAACCTGTTAGAAGCAGAGGTTCTTGACTTCCTTGGCATTTCAGACATGGATACCCCCTCTGCAATAGCAGCAAATTTTCGTAAGTCCGGCACTGGTGTTATTGATACTCCGTCGCTCACGGCTTGGATAAGAAAAGCAGAAATTGAAGCACGGAAACGCTCCTGTCCCGAATTTGACTTAAAAAAGTTCAGGCACTCTGTTAAGGTGTTAGCCTTACTTTCTGCTGAGGAGCAAACCACCCGTCAAATCCATCAAGAACTCTGTGAACTCGGCATCCGCCTTGTCTTTGTGCCGCATCTGCCGCAAACGCGTGTTGATGGCGCTGCTTTCTGGCTGGATAAAAAGTCACCGGTAGTTACCCTCTCTCTGAGAATGGATAGGATAGATAATTTCTGGTTTACGTTGATGCATGAACTTGCGCATTTGTTAGAGAGTTCCAGGAGCAATGTCAGTTACATTGACAAGGATATAACAGACGAACCAAAGAACGAAATTGAGAGAAAGGCAAATCAAACTGCACGCGACCTGCTGATCCCTCCCCAGAGATTCGGAGATTTTGTAAGTCGGAACAAGCCATATTTTTCAAGAAAGGTTGTTATCTCATTTGCTAGGGACCTTGGGATTCACCCCGCAATCGTTGTTGGGCGGTTGCAGTACGAGAAACTGATCCCTTACACCAATTTGCGTAATCTGATAAGTAAAGTACGCCCGATATTTTCTGAATAGATCAAAACTTAGGTGCAATGTCAGAGAAAGGAGTCTTAAAAATGGCAAAAGGAAAAGTTTCAAAAATAATCGATGGAGATACTTTTAAGATCCAAGATGGAAAATCAATTCGCCTTTCCAAGGTAAGAGCTCCGGAACTCGGCACAAAGGGCGGAGCCAAGGCAAGAAATGAATTGAGTAGTCTGATTGAAGGGAAAACCGTCAGCTATGACGAGAAAAGAGAATCCTATAACTCTTCCTTACTTGCGAGTTGCTAATGTGCAAGATGGCTTTGTTGATCTTTCAGAAATTAAGCATATTGTTATAGACAAGAATAAAGCCGAGAGATACCTACTGCAAAATGGCGATGTGCTTTTTAATGAAGGTGGTGACAATGATAAACTTGGACGAGGCTGCGTTTGGGAGGCTAAAATTAATCCATGTGCGCACCAGAATCATGTCTTTGCCGTAAGGTGCTCTTCAAAAATATCTCCATACTACTTGGCTATTTTTGCTGCCAGTACGATAGGGAAACAGTTTTTCTTAAATGCAGCAAAACAGACAACTAATTTAGCGTCTATTAACTCTTCCCAACTTAAATTGTTTCCTGTCCCTTTACCATTAATAAACGAACAACTTCAAATCATGGAAGTCATTAGATGTGTAGATAATAATATTACTGCAAAACAAGACCTACTTGATAATATGCAACTTATTAAAACCGCCCTCATGCAGATTTTATTGACTGGCGAAGTGAGGGTGAAGGTGTAATGGACATTTTAAAAAAGGGCAGGCACGGGGGCCTGCCTCTACGATTGATAAAATGATATCACACGACTGGAATGAACTTCATCTTTCTGAAGACCCCGCTATTGAGTGTCTTCAATCACTCGGCTATGCTTTTGTATCTGCCGAGGAACTTGACAAGGAACGTGCAAGCCGGAAGGAAGTTGTATTAGTTAAACGTCTTGAGACAGCTATCAGGAAACTTAATCCCTGGATTTCTGATGAGAACCTGAAGAAGGCTGTTCGTGAGGTTGCCAATGTTCAGGCTGTAAGCCTTATGGAGGCTAATGAGAAGGTTCATACTGCTTTAGTCCACACCATCTCACTGGAGCAGGACCTCGGGCAGGGCAAAAAGGGACAGAGTGTCCACTTTATTGATTTTGAACATCCTGAGAATAATGAATTTGTTGTAACCCGGCAGTTCTGGATTCAGGGCAGTAAAAAACTTATATGTCCGGATATTATAATTTTCGTAAACGGTATTCCCCTTGTTGTTATTGAATGCAAGAGCCCTACAATACAAAACCCTCTTGAAGAAGCTATTACCCAACTGCACCGTTATCAGGAGTCGGAGGATAAGTTCAAGGGACAAGGCGCGCCGCATCTTTTTTATCCGGCTCAAATCCTGATCGGAACGTGCGGACAGGCTTCAATGTTTGCAGCTATCGCAACTCATCACATGCACTATGCTGAATGGAAAATTCCCTTTCCTTTGACCCTTGATAACCTGCAAAAGAAACTCGGAAGAATTCCCTCACCCCAGGATGTTCTGCTTTATGGGATGCTTTACCCTGACAATCTCCTTGATATTGTGAGGAACTTTACTGTATTTGAGGTTGTAGGAGGCAGTACAGTTAAGAAACTTGCACGATATCAGCAGTTTGTCGCAGTGAATAGGGCTGTAGAGAGGATTCTTTCGACGAAGAGCCCGGCAAAGCGTGGTGGCATAATCTGGCATACGCAGGGTTCAGGTAAATCCCTGACCATGCTCTGGCTTGCTGTCAAACTCAGGCGTATAGCAGGGCTTGAAAACCCTACAATTGTGATTGTTACTGACCGTGTTGACCTTGATAAACAGATAAGCGGTACATTTGAAAGATGTGGGTTCCCAAATCCTGAGAGGGCCAAAAGCGTGACAGACCTTCGTAAGCTGCTTACGTCAGGGCAGGGGAAGACTATTTTGACAACTATTCAGAAATTTCAGGAGGCTGCGGGTAAGCTTCATCCAGTACTTACCGAAGAGAAGAATTTATTTGCAATGGTAGATGAGGCACACCGCACTCAATATAAAAGTCTTGCGGCAAACTTGAGCAGGGCAATGCCCAATGCCTGCTTTTTAGGGTTTACAGGCACACCAATTGATAAAAAAGACAGGAGCACTATACAGACTTTCGGCCCCTACATACACACATATACTATCGAGCAGTCCGTAAAGGACAGGGCAACCGTCCCGATATATTATGAGAGCCGTCTCCTGAACCTCAGGGTTGAGGGTGAAACCCTTGATGCGATTTTTGAACGGGTTTTTAAGGATTACTCTGCGGCGGACAGGGATCAGATCAAGAAGAAATACGCAACTCATGAGGCTATTGCCGGAGCGCCAAAGAGAATCGAACGTATTTGCCTGGACATCATAGAGCATTTTGAAAAATACATTTATCCGAATGGGTTCAAGGCACAGATTGTTGCTGTAAACAGGGATACGGCGGTTACCTATAAGGTAACCCTTGACAGACTTGGTGCTCCCGAATCCGTCCTGATAATGTCTGCAAATCACAATGACCCTGAACGTCTGGCAAAATACCATCTCGGCAAAGAACACCAGCAGAAATTGATTGACCGTTTTAAAGACAGGAACGATCCGCTTGCTATTTTAATTGTATGCGATATGTTGATTACAGGTTTTGACGCCCCGGTCGAGCAGGTCATGTATCTTGACAGCCCCTTTAAAGAACATACCCTGCTTCAGGCTATAGCAAGGGTAAACCGGACTGCTGAAGGCAAGGATTACGGACTCGTGGTGGATTATTGGGGTGTATCACGGTTTTTACAGGATGCTTTAGGCATATTCCATCCAGAAGATATCG
This sequence comes from Nitrospirota bacterium, assembly GCA_024275975.1. Classification (GTDB taxonomy): domain Bacteria; phylum Nitrospirota; class Thermodesulfovibrionia; order Thermodesulfovibrionales; family UBA6898; genus JAJRYC01. Next base: position 34,178 of record JAJRYC010000080.1, read on the forward strand.
AGGGTGTAATGCGTCCAAAATCTGATGAACTGCCCAGGCTTGAGAGCCGCCACAGGGCGGTCGTGCGTTTTTTTGATAAAGTCGATAAAAATAATTTAGAAGCATGCATAAAAATATTAGAACCTGAAGATGTAAGGGCTGAGTTTGATATTTCTTTCAGGAGATTTACACAGAGCATGGATATGCTTCTACCTGACCCTTCAGCCCTTCCGTACATAAAAGACCTCAAATGGCTGGGCAAGGTTCGCAATGCTGCTCGTTCCCGCTATCGTGACCCGAGGCTTGACCTTTCAGGATGCAGGGAAAAGGTACGCAAAATCATTGAGGAACATATTCAGGTTTCTGGTATAGACCGGCTCCTTGAGCCTGTCTCAATATTCTCGGATACGTTTGATGAAGAGGTAGCCAAACTTTCGTCAACAGAGGCGCAGGCGAGCGAGATGGAACATGCCATAAGACACGAGATTTCTGTAAGATTCGAAGAAGACCCTGTGTTTTACCAATCCCTGAAGGAGAAGCTCGAAAAGATAATTGCGGAAAAAAGACAGGAGAGGATAGATGCTGCACGGCAACTCAAGCTCCTGCAGTCAGTGAAAGATGAAATGGTAAATGTGCACAATGTTGCCGAAGACATGGGAATGTCGGAGTCTGAGTTTGCTTTCTACAATCTTTTATCTAAAGAAGATACCGGGACCGGCATGTTGAAAGTTGCTGAAGAACAGGCTTCCTATGGAGAAAAGAAGGAACCTAAAAAGAAACTGGCGGGGTTAATATTAGAATCCCTTGAAGAGCTTGCAGTCATAGACTGGATACAGAAAGAAGATGTTCAGCGTGAGATGCGGAGACAGATCAAGAAGCATCTGAGGGTTGAGGGCTATAAGCTGGATGAAATTGAACCTTTAACGACCGACCTGATGGAACTTGCAAGGGTGAGATTTGGAAGATGAATAAAGTAATTTTTGGCCGGAAAACGATTAGATTTTCAGTAATCCACAGTGTCCGACGTAAAAAGACGATAGCTTTATACATAGAACCCACTGGTGATATTTTAGTCAGGGCACAGGTTAACACATCCTGTTCGAGACTTACACACGTAGTTAAATCAAAAGCAGAATGGATAATTACAAAACTGATGTCTCTAAATGATGTTTCGCACCAAATAAAAAAAGAGCTTGTAAGTGGTGAGTCATTTTATTACCTCGGGCGTCACATGAGACTCAAAATACTGAAGGTCATGGGTGGAAAGAAAACAGCTGTGAGGATATATAGGGGGCGTCTTGAGGTCATAATGAATCTGGCAGGTAAAAACGGGAAAGTTCATGAAGAGATCAGGGATGTAATAACTGAGTGGTATAAGATGCAGGCGGCAAGACGCATTCCCGAGCGTGTTGAAATTTACGCTGACAAGATGGGGGTAGCAACTCCACCTGTCTTTATAAGAAACCAGAAGAAAATATGGGGTAGTTGCAGTTCAAAAGGGGCTTTAAGGTTTAACTGGCGTATAATTATGGCACCCATGAGTCTTGTCGATTACGTCATCGTTCATGAACTCTGTCATGTAAAATATAAAAATCATTCAAAGTTGTTCTGGAAATATCTGGGCGCTGTAATGCCTGACTACGAAAAAAGGAAAGAGAGAATCAGGATAGACGGTGTGCAATGGTCCATCTGAACGTGTCAGGTGGCTGTATATCCGACGATTGATATGCCGGCCCTGTCGGCTTCTTTTATCATTTCTTCCTTGTTGATGATTATGCTCTTCCCGGATTCAACCGCTAGCAGGCGCGCCTGGACCTTAATCATGGTGCTTAGGGTGTCCGACCCTACTACGGGTACATCAAATCTAATGTCTTGCCGGGGTTTGCTGGTTTTTATGACCACAGCTCCCTTGCCTGCAAGCTTCCCGCCTCTTTTTATTGCTTCGTCAGTGCCCTCTATCGCCTCAATGGCCATTACGGCCTGATCTTTTACTACCACTGTCTGGCCGATGTCCAGTCCGCCGATCTCTTTTGCGATTTTCCAGCCGAAGACGATATCTTTCCATTCGGATTTCGATGGCGGCTTATTAGTCAAAACACCTTCTGGCGTCATCAGCCCTGAACTGAATTCGGTTGTATTCAGAAGTGTAATGCCCTCTTTCCGTAATTCGTCCGCTATGGCAAGGAGTATGGAATCGTCACTCTTGTTTTTAAGTCTGAAAAGCAGTTTTATGGCACGCATGTCCGGTCTGATACTGTTTTTGTATAGTAATAATTTAGGGACCTTGCCCGCCATTACCGCCTCTGTAATACCGGATTTTTTTAGCGCTTCAATTATCTTGCCAAGTTTTCCGACATTAATCCACTTTATATCATCGGTAAATGAGGCCAGATTCTTGTCCGCAAGGGGTTCAAGCCCTATCGCAAAAACAGTATAGCCCTTCCGGCGTGCTTCGTACGCGACGGCTTTAGGGAGTTCCCCGCTGCCTGATATAAGTCCCAGTTTTTTCATCTGGACCGCTCCTGTGCGGTCACCTGCATATACCGCGTCTGTTTTTTTTGATGAACTGTATAAGATAAGTGATCTCATCAGTGGCCGGCAGGCTGTCCTGTATCTTCTTTAGCGCTTCTTTCAGGGCGCGCTTTTCCCTGAAAAGTATTTTGTACGCCTTCTTCAGATTGTTTATTGTTGAGGCGGAAAACCCGTGTCTTTTGAGCCCGATTGAGTTGAGTCCGTATAGCTTGGCCCTTGGCCCGGAAGCCACCATATACGGAGGAATGTCCTGTGCGATACCGCTGAAACCTCCCACCATGGAATGCCTTCCTATTCTTGTGAACTGGTGCACCGCGACCAGTCCGCCGATAACGGTATAGTCTTCAACAGACACATGGCCTGCAAGTGTTGCGGCGTTCGCCATTATAATATTGTTTCCGATCTTGCAGTCGTGCGCAATATGAACGTACGCCATCATAAAATTGTTATCGCCAATCGAAGTGATCCCGTCTCCGCCCACCGACGCCCTGTGTATCGTTGCGTATTCCCTGATAGTATTGTTATCGCCTATTATGAGTTTTGTCTCTTCCCCGTTGTATTTCAGGTCCTGGGGCGGGAACCCTATGCTCGAAAACGGATATATTGTGCAGTTTTCTCCTATTTCCGTGTGACCTTCGACGATCACATTTGAATGAAGTTTGGCGCCTTTTTTGATTCTTACGCCCTCTTTTATAATACAGAAGGGACCGATATCAGTACCCTTGTCGATTTTGGCCCTGGGATCTATTATGGCGGAAGGATGAATTCTGGGTTTCATTGTCTAAATCTCCGCCTTTGTTACCATGGCGGTAAATTGGGCCTCTGAGGCGATCTTGCCGTCGACCGATGCTGTTCCCGAGAATTTCCAGACTTTCCCCCTCTGCTGCAATACCTTGATTTCCAGTATGATTTGATCGCCCGGAACGACAGGACGCCGGAACTTCGCCTTTTCAATACTCATGAAATAGACGGAATCTCCCTCTATGCCAGAGCTGAAGGCCAATATTCCGGCAACCTGCGCCATTGCCTCCACTATGAGGACGCCCGGCATTATGGGCTGTCCCGGGAAATGCCCCTGAAAGAAGGCTTCATTAATTGTCACATTTTTTAAACCGCTGGCGCTTGCGCCGGACTGCATATCAGTAATTCTGTCGACAAGGAGAAATGGATACCTGTGAGGAAGATATTTCATTATTTCATTTATGTTCATCATGTTGTATCCCCTTTTCAATTTTGTTTAATTTTTTTTCGAGATCTTTTAGCCTTTTGTTCATATCCGGCAGCTTTGCAAACAATGACTGGGACCTGAGCCAGTTTTTATGCGGAATGGCCGGCGAGCCCGAATAAGCCCCTTTTGTTATACGTCCGGTAACCCCTGACTGCGCGCCTATAATGGTGCCTGAATCAATATTGACGTGGTCGGCAATTCCCACCTGCCCGGCGATCGTCACGAAGCTGCCTATCTCGGTGCTGCCGCCTATCGCGACCTGGGCGACTACGATCGAATTTTCCCCGATCTTTACATTGTGGGCTATCTGTACGAGATTGTCGATTTTTGTCCCCCTGCCTATTACAGTGCTGCCGAGAGTTGCACGGTCGATAGAGACATTTGAACCGATCTCTACATCATCTTCGATTATGACACCGCCGACCTGGGGTATTTTGTAATGAATGCCGTTTTCGAATACATACCCGAATCCGTCGGAACCGAGCACGGTTCCGGAATGAATGATGACCCCGTCGCCTACCAGGACATCTTCGCGTAACACAACATTAGGATGGATTATGCATCGCCTGCCGACCTTTGTGTTTGCGCCGATAAAGACCCCTGGCAACACAACAGTCTCATCGCCTATCGAGACATTATCCGATATATAGCAGTAGGGGTATATCGAGACATTCGTACCGGTCACCGCATTATCGGAGACGGTAGCCTTTTCGCTAATACCTGGTTTGAAAGACGGCCCGGGATGGAAGTGCTCCAGCGCCCTGGCAAAAGCAAAGTAGGGATTGGATACTTTTAGCTGAGTAATATCGATATCATCAATGGGCTCTCCGACAATTACACATGACGCATTACTTCCCCTGATATCTTTTATGAATTTTGAGGATGCGGTGAAAGTTATATCACCTTTTTTGGCATCGTTGACCCCCGAGACCCCGGTAATCTCTATATCCGGGTCACCGATTATTTTTCCATTTACCGTTTCGGAAAACTCTTTTAATTTCAGTAACATATCCGTTTTCAACTCTCTTTACGCAACCAGAGACTCTTTCTTTCCCCTGTTGCCCAATGAGTGGAAAGAGGCGTTAATGCCGGGGATTATGCTGTATTATACAGGATAAAAATTATTCCCCGGCGACTGCCTTTGATTTATTATATCTCTTCATTACAGTGTCAGTTAAATCAATGCCTTTTTTTGAATAAAGAACCAGTTCATCCGCCTTTACAAGAATAATTGTATAATTCTCTTCTTCGCCTATCTTCGATATGATCTTCCTTAGGTCTTTTACAATGTCAAGCGTGAACCGGCTCTCTTTCTTTTTAACCTCAGTCTGGGAGTCAGTGACAAGTCTCTGGTATTCCTTGATCGCCTGCTCCAGCTCTTCCTCCCTGGTCTTCCTGGCTTCCGGCGACAGCACGGAAGACTGCTTTTCCAGGTCTCCGCGCATTGTTTCTATCGCCAGTCCCTTTTCATTGATTGCATCCTGTTTGGCCTGTATCAGAGTCTCAAGGTCGGCTTTTGCTTTCTTTCCGGGGTCCGACAGGTTTAATGCCTTGATTATATCTACAAGGCCGATTTTGACATCTCCGGCATAAGCTGACGATCCCACGAGTAAAAAGATAACGGCTAACAGGTAAACAAATTTTTTCATATTCTATCTCCTTTTGCTTTAAAAAAAACTTCCAAACGCGAATTCGAATTTGCTTGGACTCTCATCAGGTTTGCTGTCCAGGTTATAGCCCCATTCAATCCGGATAGGGCCGATCGGCGAAATCCACCTGATGCCGGCTCCGGTTGTGTATCTCAAATTGCCGAAATTATGAAATTTTTCATAGGAGTTGCCGGCGTCAAAGAATACAAGCCCCTTTAGTCGCGCCCCTTCTATCAAGGGGAAAATATACTCAGTATTGAAAATAAGCTCTTCTGTGCCGCCAAGTATCTCGTCCGTCTCTTCATCCCTTGGCCCCGCCTCTCCGTAGCCTAACCCTCTGACTGAGTACATGCCGCCCACATAAAACCGTTCATAAAGTGGAAGCTTCTCGTTAAAGAGACCGCTTGCATATCCGAAGCGGCCTCTGACCATAAACGTGGTTTTGCCGAGAGGGAAGTACCAGGCTGAATCAATCAGGCCCTTTATAAAGGCATTTGTGCCCCCAAGGCCAGCACACGTGATATTCAGTGAGTTCCTTGATCCGTTTGAGGGGTCCAGGTAATTATCCCTGGTATCTCTTGTGATGGAAGGTGAGATGCTGCTGGTGGTGTTAGTGCCTTCCTGCTCGGCTATTAATTTGGAAATACACCTTGCCTCGCATTCAGGGTCCGGATCCGTAACGCACTCCTCTATGCAGTCGTCAACGCTTGCATCGAGACTGATAGTCGCTTTCTCGAACTTGTAAGACAGGTTAGCGCTCCAGTATTCCGCGAGGCTTTTGCCGACGCCGGCGTAACAGCCGAAGGCTTCTTTGTCGTAGTTGATGTATTCCCTTGAAGTTTTGTATATCCCTGTTGAAAAAGATACCGGTTTGTCAAAGAGCCATGGATCTCTGAAGGAGACTTCATATAAGGAACTTTTGCTCCCGAATTCACCCTTTAGTTTCAGGTACTGCCCTTTCCCGAAGAGATTCCCCTGGGTGAAATCGATTGTCGCTACGAATTTGTCGACAGAGCTGTATCCTCCGCCGACGCTTAAAAACCCCGTTGGCCTTTCCTTGACTTTAACGTCGAGATTTACGACCTTTTCATCATATTCCGGTTTCGGCACCATCTCGACGGTATCGAAAAAATTAAGGTTGTTTATCCTTTCATAACTCCTTTTGAGCTTGGAACTGTCATAAATATCGCCTTCGTCAAGCCGGATTTCCCGTCTGATGACCTTGTCCTTTGTTCTGGTATTGCCAGATACTTCTATCCGGCCTATCCGGTATCTGTCTCCTTCTTCTATGTTCAGAATAACTTTTACCGTTCCGTTTTGATCATCGGTAGTTAAGTCCGGCGTAACGGAAACAAGGGCGTATCCGTCTTCCGAATAAAGGGATGAAATCGCGCGGATGTCTTCTTCAAGCAGGTTTTTCCTGAACAGATCGCCAGGGGAAAGGGTCAGTTTTTTCCGGAGGGTTTCATCGTCGAATACACTATTGCCCCTGACTCCTACGGAGGATATTCTGTACTGCTCACCCTCATCAATCCTGATTGTTATGGTCATGCGTTTCTTTTCTTTGTCCAGGGCAATTTCAGGTTCTGCGACTATCGCCTTTACAAAGCCGTGGTTGAAATAAAGATCCGATATATTCATGATATCTTTCTTCATCTCTCTGCTTTCATAGTATCCAGATGACGTAAAAAAGGAAAAAAGCCACCATTTCCGGGTTTTCATCACCTTCTTTATTTTCCTGGAAGATATCTTTTTATTGCCTTCGATAATTACGTCCCTGATTTTGATCTTCGGACCTTCATTTATCTGGTATGTGAGGCTTACTTCTTCGTCGGAAAGTTTTTTAATTACAGGTGTAATATTCGCCAGCCAGTAGCCTTTTTCTTCATAAAAAGCTTTTATTTTCAGAGCATTGTCCTGAATGAGGACGGTGTCGGCGATCGAACCTGGAGTTATTGTTGTTTTTTCTTTGAGTTCCGAATCTTCAATTTCCCTGTTGCCCTGAAATTCAACCCTGGTAATCGTCGGTTTTTCCTTGACCACATAGATAAGTTTTACCCCGCCTTCAAAAACCTCCATCTCGACCCTGACATCTTCAAAATAACCCATCCTGAAGATGGTCTTTATATCTTCGCTCGTTTTGTCCCGAGACACCGGCTCCCCGGTTTTTTGAGAAATTTTTGATATTACAGCGCCTTCCTCTATGCGCTTCAGTCCCTGAATTTCGATCGCGTTAACCAGTGGAAGTTCTAAGGCAAGTACGGTGTCTAAGCGCGGGAAAAGAAACAGGAACAGTACTAATAAAGCAACCTTACGCATTATTGTCTCCCAATTTTTAAGTTTTGCCCGGTTTATAGTCCAGTCTGCAGCAGGGATTCACATACGGAAAATGGTCTGTCCTCTCAGCAGCGGTGCGGCCTGCGCAATACTTTTTTGGTAAACCAAAAGCAGGAACCGTCCGGTCTTCTTCGCAACCGTTTAGTTCCGTCGAACCCATGTCTGTCTGCTTCCGCCGAAAACTTTGTAATTATAGCATTTGCACAGGGGAAAAGTAACCCTGGCCGGAATATTTTTATGCGTAGCCACACAGATAAAATAGCCGGGCGGCAGCCCGGTGACTGAAGATCACACGTGAATATTCATAAGCTCAGGTGTCGGCGGCGCTGAAAAACGTGGATTTCAGGCGCAATGCCTGTTTCCGGCAGTCTGCGGAATCTTCGGTCTCACTTCCGGGATGATGGACCGTTTTTAATAAATAAACTTTCTCCGTATCTTGGAAGTTCACCAGTATACATTATTATACTGAAAGTGTTTATTAGTATTAAATATCATAATAATAAGTTATTATGATTTGCAGATTAAATTTTTTTATTTGACCAACAGAGATCAGGTGTTTTAATCTTATCTATTTGCATTTCTGATATATACGTTAGCGGCTTCAATAAAAACCATGATACAAGGAGGATACTTATGAAGAAGTATGATACGCCTTTACTGGATGAACTGGAAAAAGGTCCATGGCCGAGCTTCGTCACGGAGATGAAGAAGGCTGGACAGAAGAATGAGATGGCAAATGATGCAGTAGGACACCTTGAGAAGTGTTTTAAGACGAGGATAGGTTACTGGAAGCATGGTGGAATAGTTGGAGTTCTCGGGTATGGTGGCGGAGTTATCGGAAGGTACTCGGAGATTGGCGATGAATTTCCTGGTGTGGCGCATTTCCACACTGTGCGACTGAATCAGCCCAGTGGTTTTTTCTACACCACGAAAGCGCTTAGAGAGATATGTGATATATGGGATAAATATGGAAGTGGCTTGACGAATATGCACGGTTCAACGGGTGACATTGTCCTTCTCGGTACAAATACCGCTGCCCTTGAGCCGATATTTGCTGAATATTCCTCCCGCGGCTGGGATCTCGGAGGCTCCGGATCCGACCTCAGGACCCCAAGTTGTTGCGTAGGCCCAGGCCGTTGCGAATGGGCGAACTATGATACACTCGATGTAATTTATAACTTAACCCAGGAGTACCAGGATGAGCTGCATAGACCTATGTTTGCTTACAAATTCAAGATAAAAGCCGCCGGATGCGCGTGTGACTGTGTCGCTTCCCTTGCCCGTGCGGACATGTCAATAATCGGAACCTGGAAGGGAGATATTCAGATTGATCAGGCCGAGGTCAAGAATTATGCCGCCAATGGCATGGATATTAATAGTGAAATCGTAGGGATGTGCCCGACCGAATGTATGAGTTATGACGGCGGCGAACTGAAGATAGACAACGCGAACTGCAAAAGGTGCATGCACTGCATAACAAAAATGACAAAGGCCCTGCAGCCGGGCGCCGAGAGAGGGGCTACAATCTGCATAGGCAGTAAGGCTCCTATTGTTGTTGGATCGCTTCTTTCATGGGTTGTTGTTCCTTTTATCAAGCTTGAGCCGCCTTACACCGAGCTCAAGGAACTGATCCGCAAGATCTGGGATTGGTGGGATGATAATGCGAAACCGAGAGAGAGAATCGGAGAGGTAATAGAGATGAAAGGGATGAGGTCGTTCCTTGAGGCGATCGGAATAGATCCTCAGCCGCAGCAGATAAAGGAGCCGAGGAAAGATCCATTCATGTTCTATACCGACGAAGACATCGCCAAGTTTAAGGCGAACGAAGCCGAAGAAAAGAAAACAGGCGTATATAAGTTTTAAATAAATAACTAAACTATAATTTATCAAGGAGGAATATACAATGGCATTACCAGAGAGAAAAACTGACATAGGCCCGCCCCATTATAAGCAGTTCATGCCGCCTGTAATCGTAAATAATTACGGCAAGTGGAAATATCATGAAGTTCTTTCTCCCAGCGCCATGGTTCATGTTGCTGACAGCGGCGACAAATTATGGACAGTGAGAGTGGCTTCTCCGAGAATTCTGGCTACTGATTCAATACGCGAGATATGTGATATATCCGATAAATATTGTGACGGACACCTGCGGTTTACAACAAGGAACAACGTGGAGTTCCTCGTTTCAGACGAAAAAAATCTTGAGCCGATTCAGGCGGAACTCAAGGAAAAGGGATTTTTGACCGGTGGCATAGGTGCCGGAATTTCCAATGTAGTTCATACCCAGGGCTGGGTGCATTGCCATGGCGCGGCCACGGACGCATCCGGACTGGTGAAGGCCATGATGGATGAGCTTGTTGATTATTTTACTACAAAGAGGCTTCCTAACAAGCTGAGACTCGCGGTTGCGTGCTGCGTTAATATGTGCGGTGCCGTGCATTGCTCCGACATAGCTCTTGTCGCGGTTCATACAAAAGTTCCGACGATCGATCATGAGAAGGTAAAGAATATGTGCGAACTTCCGACGGTTATATCATCCTGTCCGACCCGCGCGATAAGTCCCGACCCCGCCAAAAAGAGCGTGAAGATAAAGGAAGACAAGTGCATGTATTGTGGTAACTGCTTCACGGTCTGTCCGCCTATCAACATTAAGGATCCTGATCGTGACGGAATCGCCATAGTGGTCGGTGGTAAGGTGAGCAGTCTCAGAACCAATCCGAAGTTTTCGAAGCTGGTTATACCTTATATTTCGAATGAGCCGCCGAGGTGGCCGAAAGTTGTTGCAGCGGTGAAACATATTGTTGAGGTCTATGCGGACAACGCCAGGAAGCACGAGAGAGTTGGCGAATGGATCGAAAGGATCGGCTGGGAAAGTTTCTTCAAGCTTACGGGCATCGAGTTCTCCTACCAGTGCATCGACGACTTCACATTCATGAGAGATACATTGCGGACATCCTCCACCTTTAAGTGGTAGGCTGTAGAATAACAGGACTTAAAAATGGCGGCGGTTTTCATGCCGCCGCCATATTATAAACTTATAAACAGTTGTAACGGGGGTAGCAGATGGAACTAACTGAACTTCAGGACAAGATATTTGCCTTCGTAGAGGCTGCAAAGGGCAAAAAGAAATTGAAGGAGAAGGACATCCTCAAAGGTGTCTCGGCAGCCGAAGGTCTTGAAAAAGATGAAGTGAAGAAGGCGATGAGAGCCATGATAGACGTTGGAAGGCTTATGTATTCTTATGGCGGCGGCGCAAGCTCGGTCGAGATTCCCAGCGAAGAGTATTTAAGGGAGAAAGGCCTCATAAAGTAAAGACCGGAAGGTCTTCGAGTCAGAAGAAGAGAGCGGCAATCGTCTCGAAATTTATGAAGTTTTTTCCGGAGACTGGAACAGTGTGTCCGGCTCAAGCGGATTAGAGTACGCAAATCAGAACAGGTTAAACGTCCTGCTGAATAAAGAAGAATCAATAAAAGGGCGCTTTCGGAAATCATCCGGGAGCGTTTTTTTTGTTAAGAAGGCGGGCCTGACTGCTTTTTAATATCGTCGATCGCTTCCCTGGCGATCAGGCGCACATCCGGATTTTCATCCGACAGGGCTTTTTCGAGAAATGGGACCGCTTCCCTGTCGCCGATAATCCCGAGCAGGTTGGACGCGTCACCGCGCACAACCGGATTTTTATGGCTGACGAGGGGAAGGATGTTCTGGAGGGCCCTGGTGATATTGCGGCCGTCAAGAGTTCCGAGTTGTTCCATCAGAGCGGTGATTCCGATCCTGACCCGGACCCTTTCATCCTGTATTAAGTCTCCTATGAGACTGTAGAGTTCGCTGTCATGCCTGAACATATCAATGATATTTTCAAGAAAGCCTTTTTCCATGTAATCCGCGATCATGGATTTAAGGTCGGAATTGATGTCCCTGTTTTTTTTCATGAAGAATAATAACACAGTAAAGATTTTTTTTATGTATAATAACCTCTAGGTTGATGGGCTTCCTGAGAGACATAAAGCGCGATTACAGGGCTGTTTTCGAGAGAGACCCTGCTGCACGGAGCGGGCTTGAAGTGGTTCTTGCGTATCCGGGTTTCCACGCAGTGTTTTTACACAGAATAACCCGTAAGCTATGGAAGTCCGGCATTCCCGTGATACCGAGACTCCTGTCGCATATCGGAAGGTTTTTAACCGGAATAGAGATCCATCCCGCGGCTGAAATAGGGCCGGAATTTGTTATTGACCATGGGATGGGAGTGGTGATCGGGGAGACCGCGGAGATCGGCCGGAACTGCCTGCTTTACCAGGGTGTCACCCTTGGGGGTACCGGCAAGGAGCAGGGGAAACGTCACCCTACACTCGGCGACAATGTAATTGTTGGAGCGGGGGCCAAGATTCTCGGAGCGATTAAAATCGGTGATAATGCTGTTATAGGAGCCAATTCGGTTATATTGAAGCCGGTTCCTGATAATGCCATATGTGTCGGTGTTCCGGGACGGATCACCAGAAAAAAGATCATCAGAATGACCACGGAGGAAGGCCTGGTCGAGGTAATGGACTATTTCCCTGACCCGACCGTCGAGAAACTGAAGGAATTAGAGGCCAGGTTTGATGAGATCTCCAAGAGACTTGACTTCCTGGAAGAGATAAAGAAAAGAGGTGGACGGATGAAGATTTATAATACCATGTCCGGTAAAAAAGAAGATTTCATACCAGTGGCGCCGGGAGCGGTTGGGATGTATGCCTGTGGTATTACGGTTTACGACCACTGCCATATCGGCCATGCCAGGAGCGCCATTATATTTGATGTGATGCGCGGATATCTGCGGTACAAAGGGTTTGAGGTCAAATACATAAGGAACTTTACGGATATAGACGACAAGATTATCAACAGGGCGCGGCAGGAAGGCATCTCATGGAATGAGGTCGCAAAAAAATATACCGATGAATATTATAATGTGATGGACACCCTTGGCGTGGGGAGGGCTGACGTCGAACCTAAGGCAACGGAACATATAAAAGAGATAATAGATATAGTTCAGGGCCTTATAGACAAAGGGTATGCGTATGAGATGCAGGGCGATGTCTACTTCGAAGTCGGAAAGTTCTCTGATTACGGGAAACTCTCAAATAGGGACCCGGAGGATATGATGGCCGGCGCGCGTGTTGATATCGACGAAAGGAAGAAAAACCCCATGGACTTTGCCCTCTGGAAATCTTCCAAAGAGGGGGAGCCGTCATGGGACAGCCCTTGGGGTCCCGGCAGGCCGGGATGGCATATCGAGTGTTCCGCAATGTCATTGAAGCACCTGGGAGAGAGCTTTGATATTCACGGCGGGGGGGCCGACCTTATATTTCCGCATCATGAGAACGAGATTGCCCAGTCAGAGGCGTATACAGGGAAACCTTTTGCGAAATACTGGGTCCACAACGGATTTATCACGGTTGACAAGGAGAAGATGTCTAAATCCCTCGGCAATTTCTTTACAATACAGGATATCCTCGCCAAATTTGACGCGGAGGTGATACGTTTCTTTCTGCTCTCCACCCACTACAGGAGTCCGATAGAGTTTTCCGACGAGCAGTTGAAAGAGGCGGAATTATCCATCGACAGATATTATACGACCGCAGTGAGAATCAGGGATTTTTTGACACGGGACCATTCCAGAGACAGGACATGCGCCGAGGAGTCGGTGCTGGAAGATATGGTGGGGAAATTTTTAGACAGGTTCAAGGCCGCCATGGACGATGATTTTAATACAGCGCTTGCTATAGGCCATATCTTTGAGCTGATCCGTATAGTTAATAAATATATTGATGGCGGGCCATCGGGAAAGAAGTCGGTGGGGTTGATTAAATCCTCATACGACCTTTTGAGGGAGTCGGGGAATCTCCTGAATATTTTCTGGCGGACGCCGGAGCAATGGTATAACATCCTCAAGGATATCAGGAATATCGGTTTCTCGGAAGAATATATCGTTGCAAAAATAGAAGAGAGAAGAAAATCCAGAGAGGCGAAGGACTGGGCCGCCTCGGATTCAATAAGAAAAGAGTTAGAGGAAAAAGGGATCATCCTTGAAGATAAAAAAGACGGGACAAGCTGGAAGGTCAAGATCTAAAGACGAATGGATTTACGGACTGAATCCGGTTCTTGAGGCCATAAGGTCCGGACGGGAAATAAAATCGGTCATCATCTCCTCATCGAGAAAAGAGAAGACGTCTGTTATTGACAATGAAGTAACGCTTCGTGGGATAGAGCTTAGAAGAGAAGATAATCTCTTTTTCGACAGCAGATTTCCGAAGGGACATCAAGGCGTGGCCGCGATGGTTTCGCCCAGAAAATATTCCGATATTGATTATATGTTGAAAATACCGGACAAAAGAGGCGAGTCGCCGCTGTTTCTTATCCTTGACTGTATTGAAGACCCAAGGAATTTCGGTGCGATTTTGAGGGCGGCCGACGCCGGTGGGGTGCATGGGGTTGTAAAGCAGCCGCACAGGTCCGCGTCTCTCGGCCCCGAAGCGGTTAAGGCGTCAGCTGGCGCGTCGGAACATATATCCATAGCCATGGTGCCGAACATAAAACATGCGATAAAACAGATGAGGGAGATAGGGTTGACCGTAATAGGCGCTGAAGCCGGGAGCGGAAAAACCATATGGGACATTGACCTCGACGTACCGTTGGCACTGGTTATCGGCTCGGAATCCAGGGGTTTGCGAAAGACTGTAAGGGAAGACTGTGATATACTTGTGAGTCTTCCGATGAAGGGCCGGGTCAACTCACTTAATGTTTCAGTCGCGGCGGGAATCATGCTTTTCGAGATAATGCGCCAGAGAGAGCAAAAAAAGCAGCTAGCATGAGCAAATAGCTTGTAATCGGCTATCTGGCCCTTTTATGAGGGTTGACACTATTAGTAGAATTATTTATATTAATTAGTTTTAAAACTAAAGGAATTGCTGTTGCCTTTTCCCGAGCCAGCTCAGATAGCGTCCGGTGGTTGGTCCCGGGCGATTGAAGATGGAATGGGAAACAGGCTTATAAGAAGGCATAAGACGAAACAAAACTGAACGTCTTTTAAATAATTGCCACCGTAGCTCAGCTGGCCAGAGCGGCTGATTTGTAATCAGCGGGTCGGGGGTTCGAATCCCTTCGGTGGCTCCATGGAACATAAAAAGAGCCGAAGGCAGTGGATAAAAAGGTAGTAAGTGGACGAATATAGTTACAGAAACGGATTATCGTTGCGGATAAGGTTAGCTGGAGAGGTACCCGAGTGGCCAAAGGGGACGGGCTGTAAACCCGTTGGCATCGCCTACGGAGGTTCGAATCCTCCCCTCTCCACCATTAAACGGTAGGGTATAGGTTAAAGGCGTGACAAGTGATTGGTTGTCGTAGATATTGCGGGAGTAGCTCAGTGGTAGAGCGTCAGCCTTCCAAGCTGAGGGTCGCGGGTTCGAATCCCGTTTCCCGCTCCATAATAAAGGCGGTTGAAGTAGTTGGAATGGTTTTTTGTTATGCCCATGTAGCTCAGCCGGCAGAGCACATCCTTGGTAAGGATGAGGTCACCGGTTCGAATCCGGTCATGGGCTCCATTGCATGCAGTGACCAGGTATAAAGTGTTAGTCGGCGGGTTTGATTTCGGATCCGGCGATTATTAAAATCAGGAGGCAATATGGCAAAGGCAAAATTTGAGAGGACGAAGCCCCATTGCAACATAGGGACGATAGGGCACGTGGACCACGGGAAGACGACATTAACCGCGGCGATAACGAAAGTACTGGCGATGAAGGGACAGGC
>JAJRYC010000081.1 GCA_024275975.1 Nitrospirota bacterium
AAGATACTGGTAAAAGAGATCGGAAAGGTGATGGGGCCGGAGAAGGGCAACACAAAGTACCTGTACGAACTTTATCCGGGCGGACCGGCGAAGCAGGCATGTAAATACGCCGGACTGCCAAAACCGACCGGCTGCGTATAGAAGTAAGAAGTAAGAAGTAAGAAGTAAGAAGTAAGAAGTAAGAAGTAAGAAGTAAGGCCGGATTACGGGTTGAGTCGGCCCGAAGTGACGGAGAAGGATGGCCCTGAATGCAAGGCCTTCTGCCGGTGGATTTACGAAAGAAAAATTGATTATAATTAAATAGTATTTGGATAGATAAATTAAAGGAGGAGACTCAATGTATCTGGTAACGGTTGATGTTGAAAAATGCGAAGGCTGCGAGGAATGTGTAAATAACTGCCCGGTGAATGTATTCCAGATTAAGGATGGGAAGGCTGATCCTTTCCAGGTAGACCTGTGCGAAGGCTGTGAAACATGCACCAGTGTATGCCCGACCGAGGCGATAACCCTGTCCGAGATGTAGATAAAAAGCAGCTATAGAGTAGTCAAAAAAAAGGGCCTGTCGTTTATCAGGGCCCTTTTTTTTTATAATACGCTTACGCCGGTAAACCTGAAATTCAGGCGCCGCCGATGCGTGACGAGGATAGGCATACAGCGACCGGAATAAGCATCCGCGGATTAAATTTCTGCTCAGTATGCATAGAGAATCGATAATCTCGAACGTTCTCTCGGGTTGGTGGCCCTCACCGCCAGCACCTCAATCCGATACATGTAAGGATTATGCGGAGGATAAATTAGACCGCTTTGGGAATTGATGACGCTATCGCTACCCAGTGTCTCATCCAGGACCCCCCCGATATCGGAATTGCCCAGTACGGTGTCGACTATCTTTATTGATACGTTATACTGGTTTGGCGCATTGCCGATGAGGAACTGTATGTCCGGGTTGATGGCGGGATTCAAGGCCAACTGAACACCGTTGACATTAATGTCTTCATCGCAGAGGCCACCGCCGGTATTAGGTGCGTCGTATGATTGCGTGGGATTGCAGATTTTATCACAGCGACATGTCCGGCCGACCGGCGAAGCAGCAAGATCAAGGTTGTCGGAGAAGACATCCGGATTCTGACAGTTGCATACATTGGCGTAGGCTGCGGCGTTGGCAAGATTCAGGCCTGGAATTTCAAGGTAGCCGCGCGATTCCATATACTCGTAGGCTATTTCGGCTCCGCCGATACCGGCCTCTTCAGCTGTCCTGAAGAATCCGTGTGATCCAGAGGTGGTAGTTCCCTGCGTCACCATGAAGAGCAGGGCGGAGACTATTGCCAGTGCTATGAATGAGAGAACAAGCACCATTACGAGAGCGATTCCCTGTTCGGAACAGAGAGACCCCGGACCTGTGTTGTAATCCTTCTTCCGGTCCTCAGCTTTTTCATTGACTCTTGATTTGGTGGATTCACCTTCTATCGGACCTCTTCTATTGTTTCTCATCTTTTCTTCTACCTTTCGATCAGATTGTAAGGTTTTAAAATCAGTGTATATATGCGCCACCTGTAATGCATGTATGTTGTCGCATCAATGTTGTTGCTAAGGTCAAAAGCATTTAAAACCCCCACGTCCGGGTCTGTTATATTTATGACAGGGTCATCCGCGCCAGCCCATGTGTAAGAATTGTCCAGCTGGCCTTCATGCGCAAGGATATATACCCTCACCTCATTTACCTGGGTCCTCACGTCTTCTGCGCCAAGCATTGAGATGTCGCTCTGATAAACGTCTATCCCTGAAAGATCATTATTGTCCAGTCCGTAGACCACCTGCATGTCGGCCACACAGTCCAGAAGCGGCATCCCCGGCCCTCTTTCTCCGTCCGCCTGCTGAATCACACTTTTGACCAGCACCCCGGTGTTCGGTGCGCATCTTGTGGGTGCGTTGCCGACCGCAATGTAATAATCAGCCCTGTTGAACGGCATCCTCAGCGCCACTTCATTGTCCGGCGGCGCAACGCCGTATATAAGGAAGGTCTCGTTGGTGCCTGCCCATGGCTCGAAAGCGTCATCGAATGCAGCGCTGGTGTCCTTGAATGTTGTGAAGAATTGATTGCCGGCGCCATGCACGAGGATCCTCACGTCACTTCCGCTGATCGGCTGTATAACAATCACCCTGCTGTCATCGACCAGGTTTTCCTCCTGGTTGTCCCAGACAACCGGGTCTCGATTGAGCGCTCCGTCATTAGTTATGTATGACCACTGCCGGGCCGTGGCGCTGGTTGCGACATTTAATGATTTAATGACAAGCTCATCCGAGCCGTTAACACCAGCTCCGTCACCGCTCACAAGCGCCCTAGGGGAATTGGAGGCGTCGTTATAATTGATCGCCGGCGCGCCCACGGCCTCATTATAGTTAATGCCGACATTGTCATAGGAAAGTTCATACGGCAGCCCGTAGCCGGCCTGTTCGATATCATACCTTAGCAGTTCCAGGCCGAGGATGCCTTCAATGTTTGTCTCGGCTATTTTTGACTGCTGCTTGAACTGGGTAAGCAGAGAAGTGAATATCTGTGACGCAGCGGCTATAGTCAGCACAAAGATGACCATTGTTATCATGAGTTCTACCAGTGTAAATCCATCCTGTTTTCTTATCATAATCATCGCCTCACAATTGAACTGATGGTATGTGTATATGGATTGCCGCCGGCAATAGTCCTGTCTTTCCATTCCCAGGTGACGATGATCGTCACCTGTTTGGCGTTGACAGTGCCGGCAACGTCGGGAAGGTCGGCAATTGTTTTATCTATGCTGAATGTGACTGCCGCGTTCCTGAAATTCCGGACGGGATTCGGTGGATCATCGGCCGGAAACGCCACCACCACCTCACCTGCCGTATCATTAAGCAGTGTATCATTAAAACCAGTTGTTCTCAGCCGTGACATTGCGTCACTTGCAGTCCTGACTGCCTCGTCACGCAACTCATTTCTCAGGTTGTGGTCGATCGTCACAATCGATGCCTGTATCAGCCCCAGAAAAACAATCAGGAGCACGACGAGCGAGATCATCACCTCAACGAGAGTGACGCCACTGTTTCCCGGAATCTTATTTTGCGGCGCAATTGGCTGCATTACATGCACCTCCGTCTCTGAGTTTTGTTGCAAGTTCTCCTAAATTGATTCTTGTCCTGGATATGATGATGCAATCATAATCAGGGTCGGCATTGAAATTGTAATCTACACATAATGTATCGTTGGGCGTTATGGTGCCCCTTTTGTTAAACACGAGAGGGGTGTTTCCCCAGACAATGGAGTAATTACCGTCCAATGTCTTGGGGAAAGTCGGCAGTATTGTGTGGTTAGCATCAAGGATGCTGTCTCCATCCGCATCATATAATCCGTCGCCGTCATTGGCCCAGTCATCCACCGCGAAAGTATCCGCGCTTATTCTGTATTGACGAAATCGTTCTGCTTCACCTGTAGGGTCCAGGAAATCGACAAAATAGGCGCGGTTCCTCGTCATCGCCCTGCTCCTGGCGTCCATGAGGTCGGTGTAAATGTCTTTTGTAGTCCTTTCGACATTATATCTTCCTTTCCAGCCGACAAATTCAAAACCGAGGGCAACGGTAAGTATGCCGATGATGGATATGACCACCACCAGCTCTATTAACGTTAACCCGCTGTTCTTCCGGACCATTATTTCTTCCTTATGTGCAGAGGCAGATTCGTTACCGGCGGCGACATTATTATTGTCAGTCCCTGCCCGGCCGGTGGGACACCGGTTATGGCCAGGGTTTTTCTGCCCCCTGCTTCCGTGAAGCTATTCTCGGACAGTTCCTCTATGGCGCCGGTTGATACCTGCAGAAGCCCCTTTATTATGAAGCCGTCGGTGAGCGCGCCGCCTGTACTGTAATCAACGGCCCATACATAGGTTAAGCCGCCGAATTCGCATGGATTCGTCGTCGGCGAGAAAGTGGTGAAGAATACCGCGCCCTGTGGAGTAGACATTGGGTTTGTTATCTCCCTTTCGGCATCAATTTCCGTGTCGGCGTTATCAAGGTCGATATACCAGCCGTTATCGGCGCTACTCGCTACTGTCGTTGTCTGGTCCGTCAGTGTTCCGATGTCAACCTGCAACCCGCCGTCGGTGTCGGTCAGGCACTTCGAGCAGAAGTAGCTGCTCAGGGATGTATCCGTGGCGCATGATGTTGACACCGCCGTCAGGCAGGGCTCCTTTATGCCGTACAGTCTGCGCCGGCTGAGACTGTCATCACCATTGAAGAAGTATCTGCCCGTGCCGAAAAAGAGCCTGCCGGACGATATGGTTTTTCCTTTTTTAGTGCTATAACTGGTGAGATGGGTCACAGCCGCTGTTGTTGAGCCTGTATTCTCTATGACATGGCTCCAGACCCACTTGTCCGGATTAAGCGCGGTGTTCGCCCAGTCAGATGCGGTCCCGCGGCGGTCCTCACCCGTGACCAGCCTGATGACTCCGCCCTCCGTCCATCGCGTTGTGGCAGTGGGCTCGGCATTCTCTGATTTTGTATACCCTATATAAATCACGTCGTCCTGGTAGTCAAGGTCATAGTCCGCGGCGGCGTTAAAGAGTGAGCCGCTAAAGGCATTGGCGATACCTGTGTCAATGGTCCTCACGAGCGAGCCGTCCTTAACGTCAACCACAAAGAGTTTCAGGTTCTGGTCGGAGTAGCCTTTGAACTGGTGTTCCATTGTATCTATCGGACCGGTGGGACCGGACGCGAAGATCGCGAACCATCTGCCGTTCCTGTTCTTGTCAGTCGAGTTGGCGTATGCCGCGTTTCTCGCGTTTATCCTGATTATGGCCGGGCCAGTTGACGCAAAGCCCAGACCGGGAGCGGAAAACTCCCAGAGAAGTTCCGGGTTTTCGAGGTCAGTTATATCAAGAGCGAAATATGACGAGTAGCCTTCTCCGTCCACTGGTGTTTGCACGCCGTAGGCGCTGGCGTTTGCCGAGTCCTGACAGGCCCCACCCAGTCTCATGCCGCCGATGAGCACCGTCCTCCAGCTCGCGTTAGTGGATTCTTTATCGCAGTCCCAGTAATTTGCTGTAGTGCAGGTTGTGGGTTTTCCGATGCTGGCGTCAAAGATATACGGAGTTGCGTCAACATAATACTGGTGGCAGTAGTCGGTATCCATGAGATATTTAAGATAAGGCAGGGCGCCTTTTGGTATGAAGGCCCACTCCTCCCTGCCGAGATCAGAGCCTCTAATGGCGGCCTTTCTCCCCAGGTTATCAAAGCTCGAGACCATTTCGAGAGCGCCGAGTTTAAAGGCATGCAGCATCCCGTCATTTGCTCCGGTAAAGACCATGCCGGTGCCATAAGCCTCACCTTCAATGACTTTACCCCTGGACTGATATGTCTCCGAACTTTTAACGAACGCGTGATAGGTCTGATCTTCGTAGGTGTGGTCGTAGTTGTTGAGTTTAAACCAGGAGACGATCCTAGGAGTGGAATGTATGATGTCTCCCAGCTTCCATACGCCGGACGCCTCCTCGTATGTTATCGTCCTGTTTCTCGGGAATTCGCATGTGCCGCCGCCCGAAGCACAGGGTGTGTCATCATCGCATTCAGTCAAATAGTTGTCGTTTGTGCACCGGCCGCCGTCATCGCCGCGTACATAATCAATGATCCATTTCGCCTCATTCTCATCACCAGCCACCGCCGTATTCAGAAATGGCTGGAGGGCCGTCACATTGGCTGCGGCCGCATCAAAGACATCGAGAGTGCTGTCGTCATCTATGTTTGTATAGATCGTCCTGGGGTCATCAACGAGGTTCCTTTTATGCAGCATGCCGCCGGCTTCCCAGAGGTCTTTCAGGTCCTTGACCGGTACCGTGGCCACCAGCGCGCCCTCAGTGCCCAAAGCATCAGAACTGTAGAGGTTCCCGTATGTCTCGGCCTCTGTTGGGTCAAATTCGAACTTTATAATGTAATCAACATCCAGGTCCAGGTAATAATCCGTTGCGCCGGACACATAATCCGTCTCTTCCCTGATTGTACTCTTAGTAAGACCTGGATCCAGATAATACCAGAAATTCTGTAAGGTGCCAGTCCATACGACCTTGTTCATGCAAGTTTCATTTGCAGGACAGTCCGAGTTTGTGACGCACGAGGTGGCCCTTGTTGCTGAACAGGCGCCACCTTCAAACGTCCTCTCCGGATAAAAGACAGCCTGCGCCAAATTCGCCCCGCTTCCCTCTCCTGATGCGAGCACAGCCGCCGCCGTGCCGGAAGAGGCTTCCAGCGCTATTACCCTGAAGGCTGCTTCAAGTGCCGCATCGAGTTCTTCTGGGTTCTGAGGGGAGTAAAGCGTTGTGCCTCCGTTAACGACGATCGCATTCATTAAATAATATGAATTGCATGGATCCGTTGCTGTGCTATCATCCTGTCCTGTGTAGACTCCGAAAGTTTTTATGTAGTCCTTTTTGTTGTAAGGAGCTTCCGCCAGCGGTACGCCTGTGAATATATTGTAATTCCTGCCGTAATAGCTCAGGTCGGTCGCCTTGGTGCTGCCGTAATAATCCGGGCATAAGACATCTCCGTCCCCGGCATAGTCTGTTTGGGCCAGTACGGTCGTGTTTCTGTCCGTGGTCGATGCGCCGTCTGAAATCAGGAGTATGTTGTTCGGACGGCAGGGTATACCGGCGTCAACCGGGTTTTTCGTGATGTAGAAATCATCGGTATTGAGTCTCCTGGTGGAATCGCTCGAAAAATAGCCGATAGCGTTGTAGAAGCCTTCGGCAAAAGGCGTCCAGTCTTTCGCCTGGATATCATTGATAGCGGTAATCAGGGCTGATTCATCATCCCCGATATGGTGTATGACCTGCCCGCCATCCTGATCGGTTACTGTCGTGTCATCACAGGCGTATGCGATTGTGGAATCCGTGTAGCCGCATTCCGTGGCGGAACCATAGGTATTAAATGTCATGACGCCGAAGCGTATGTAGTCGGTATATTTCTGGACGAGCCCTGTTGGTGTGGTTGACTGAATTATTCTGACCGGATAACTGGCTATCGGGTCTCCAAGCTGGTTCAGCACGCCGGCGTCGATGAGTATCGCGGGCGCGTTCCAGAATTCTTCTCCGAGGTCCGGCAGCTCGGTCGTGGGGTCGATAACCTGCGGCGTGGTCAGATCGCCGCCGGTGCAGAAAGCAACCAGTTCTTCTTCCCAGCAGGCGTCGTTCCAATAGTCACCATTCCCGGTAAAGTCCGGTGATGCTGCTAAAGTCTCTTCATCCACCCAGCACTGGCCTATGTAATGTGTTGCTCTCTCCGGAAGTTGACTGTCACTGCAGATATAGTCGATGTCGTCGGCGGTGATATCCTCGGGGCGAATGCCTGAATCATAGATTACTTTGCAGTTGGTAGCAACCTGCCATGGCCAGGACTCGGACCTGATATAGTCTATGTTCCACTTTGCCAGTGTCCAGCATGCCTGGATGGACCTTACATATGCCGAGTAACGGGGGCTGTTGGCTACGGTAATACCCAGACAGTCTTCAATTGCTTCTCTGGCCGGCCCCCATTTCTTTCCGGATGCTAATAATTCTAATGCATAAAGGCATTGAGATATGTCCGCCGTCCCCTCGAATATGTCAATGTAGGTCTGGCCGCCGACTGACAGGGCGAGGGTGTCCGCGACGAGGTCAGGTCCCCTGATGCCGAATGTAAGGGCGATTCCGGGCACGGCTTTTAAGGACCTGACGCCCATGCAGCCCCTTGTTTCAGCGATCAATACCTGGTCTGCGGGGTCATATTTGCCGCCTGTCAATATCTCTTTTTCTATGTCTATCTTCGAGGCCGTAAGCCAGTTAAGGAATTTGCCGCTGGCGGCGAATGTCAGCACCTGACCGCTGTTATTGATATCAACGCAGAGGTAGGATGTCTGGTAGTTGCATGTCAGGCCGGCCAGAGAGGTTATCCCGGTAAAGTAATCGTTAGCAAGTCCGGAATTGAATTCATAATAATTGTCCTGCTCAAAATAACCGGCGTACGAATTGTCATCCGAGTATGTATCGTCATAGCAATAACTCGTGGCTACAGGAGAAGTATATGCCAGTTCGTTCATACTGGCGGAGTTGTCTATCATGAGAAGGAGATTGGGGTTGACATCGCTTGTTATAAACGGTGGCAGGATGCAGTAGTCGTTATTGGTTGCCGCGTTGACCGTGGCCGATGGTATGATTATTGCTAAAACAGCGCACAGGATTGTCAGTAATATCCTTTTTTTATTCATGATCTGAAGTACCTCCATTTTAAAATTCATTTGGCGAAACGTTTGCTTGTTTCCTTGAAATATGCAAACGCTGTGCCAATCTCTCCAACCCGCCTGAAACACAGGATTATGCAGCATAACCCTTGGAATTTGCTATGTAATCCGTTTCCTGATTGTGTAATGGATTACGCACTGAAGACTTTTTCAGCCGGCCGGTCCATCCAGCGTTTATTTTTCCAGTTTTTCTATTATAGCCTGTTCTTCTTTATTGAGTTTATCTATTTCTCTATTAAACTCTGCTGTTCTCGCGTCAAGATCGGATATCCGTTTCAGTATCTCCCGGAGCTGCTTCCCTGTCTTTATCACTACCGCGTTTTTGACGTCTTTGTGTAGCTGCTCTCTCTCTTTCATCAACTTCTTGCGCACTGAGGTGAGTTCCATTTTCTTCCGGGTTATCCGGTCAAGCTTTTTGTCAGCCAACGTCCTGTTTCCATGTTCCACGGCAGGGGCGTCGTCCTGCCTGGTATAATCGGGACCACCCCTGGCCGGGTCTGTTGCGTCTGACGCGAAAATCCCGTCTTCCCCGCTGTCTCTATGTACGGGTCCAGAATAATCCGCGCGGGCCGCTTGAATAGCCGGCTGTTTTGCGGTTATTTCTTTGTAATCCGATATATCATTTCTCTTTATCTCAAAAAATCCGCCCAGCTTTGAGCAGACAAGCATGTCGCCCGTCTCCATGCATCCGTCAGCGATTATGGTCCCACCGTTTTTCAGGGACACCTCGATTTCGGGGAAGGAGAGGGAGGGCGCAATAAAAGGACCGATTAATATTATGGATATAGCAATGTTTCTTAACAACGTCATTGTTATTACTCCGGTATTTAATTGTTTGACGCCAGATCGATTATTTTATCCGCGCTTATTGCTCCAAATACCACCAGTCCATTCGGCATTATTAATGTAGGCGTGCCGGTTATGTCGAGATCGGCGCCAAGCCTGATGTTTTTATCTATCGCATCCGTTCTGCAATCAGGCTTCGGTATCGGTTTCTTCCCGAAATTGTCCTCAAGATACTGAAGAGAATTGCTGCAGATTATGCTTACTGATTTCCAGTAGGCATCCGGATGCATCTTCAGAGGCATCAATTTGATATAAAATGCTATATCCCGCCTGGTCGATACTATTTTCTTTAACTCGTTATGCAGCTTCCCGCAGTACGGACAATCGGGGTCGGTAAATACAATTACTTTATAACGGGCCTCCCGGTCGCCCATCACAAGGGCATTATCGAGAGGGATTTTAGAGGTGTCCACGTATCTTGCCGCTGGTTTGTCGGGTCCGCCGAGGGTTTCACTGGTTTTGTCCAGGTTTGTATCGATCTCGAATATCGGGCCTCCGATAATATGTTTTTTCGAGAACCCTACGTATATTACGCCTTTTCTGCCCCGGTTTTCGATGACTATTTCCCAGAGGCCTTTTACCGGACTCATCCTGATTTCGACTATCCTGGCGTCAGGGACTTTTATCTTCGTGAGTATCAGCCGGGCTTCTTTATTGTCAAGCGAATGACATTTTCCGCAGTTTTCTTCGCAGCCGCCGAAGGCTTGTACTTCGGGGCCGTAAAGGACGGCTGACAAAAAAATCATTAAAATTAGTAGGTTTTGCATGACTGGTTTAATTTAGCATATTATATATCAAAATAGTCATGATTGTATATATCCGACCGGCCGGGCTCACCTTTTTACTCTCAGAATGCCTTCCATCTGGCTAATCTTCTGGATAAGCATTTTAAGCTGTGTGTTGTCTTTTACCTCTAAAACGAATGTGATATGCGCCTTTCTGTCCTGTGTCGAGGTGGCTTCCAGGTGGTTTATGTTTATATCGACTGATGAGATCAGAGCGCTCAGGTTTGCCAGTATTCCAGGCTTGTCTATGGTTTCTACGTAGAGCTTTGTGTTCGCGGTCGTATCAGAGGAAGTCTGCCATTCAACGTCGACCAGACGGGCGTCTTCAGCCGCAAGCCTCTCAAGGTTTGAACAGTCTTGTCTGTGGATTGTCACACCCTTGCCTATTGTGACGAATCCGACAAGGCTGTCTCCCGGGACAGGGTAGCAGCATTTTCCGGTATGGTATAATATGTCATCGATCCCTTTTATTCTTATGCCTTTCTGCTCTTTGCGGGGTTTCTTTATTCTTACTGCCGCGGCTTCTTCAATCGGTTTTTCAGGCATCAGTCTGTTAACGGCCTGATGCGGGGAGAGTTTGCCAAAGCCGATTGATACATACAGGTCTTCGAGTGAGTTGACGCCTGAAGCCTTGGCGGTCTGCAGCAGCTTGTCGGATTTCACAAGAGAAACATTAAGATTATGCCTTCTCAGTTCTGCTTCGAGGAGCTTTATTCCCAGTTCAATGCTCTGGCTCCGCTCTTCTGTCTTGATCCACTGCTTGATCCTGCTTTTCGCCCTCTGGGTCACTGCGAATTTAAGCCAGTCCCTGCTCGGGCCATGGGTGGGCGAGGTGATGATTTCGACCGTGTCCCCGTTTTTCAGGTTATACCTGAGTGGTACGATCTTGCCATTGATTTTCGCCCCTACGCATCTATGTCCGACCTGCGTATGAATGCTGTAGGCGAAATCCACGGGCGTTGAACCTATGGGCATCTCTTTTATCTCGCCGCCAGGGGTGAAGACATATACGACTTCGGGAACGACCTCTCCTTTAACCGCCTCAAGGAAGTCCATCGCGTCAGGCACTTCTTTCTGCGCCTGCACAAGGTCCCGGAGCCATGAGATGTATTTGTTGCTCTTTTCATCAATGCTGCCCTTTTCCTTGTACTTCCAGTGGGACGCGATGCCTTCTTCCGCTATCCTGTGCATCTCTTCAGTCCTGATCTGGAATTCCACCCTTTCGCCTTTCGGCCCTATCACCGTGGTATGAAGGGATTGGTACATGTTTGATTTCGGGACACCGATATAGTCCTTGAATTTCCCGGGTATAGGGGTCCAGAGAGAGTGTATAAGCCCCAGGATAGCGTAGCAGTTCGCCTTGGTGTCCGTTAAAATTCTCAACCCCAGAACATCATGTATCTGGTCAAAGGTGATCCTCTGCTTCTGCATCTTCTGGTAGATGCCGTAGTAATGCTTTATTCTGCCTGAAACTGTTCCCGGCAGCCCCTCTTCTTCGAGCTTTTTATTGATTAATTCTATTACTTGACGTAAGTATCCTTCCTGGTCTTCCTTCCTCTTGGCGACTTTTCTGACCAGTTCTTTGTAGAGTTCCGGCATGAGAAAGCTGAAGCTGAGGTCTTCGAGTTCCGTTTTCAGCCAGCCGATACCGAGCCGGTTGGCTATTGGAGCATATATTTCGAGTGTCTCGGCGGCTATTCTGTGCTGTTTGTTTTCAGGAAGGTGCTGGAGAGTGCGCATGTTATGGAGCCTGTCGGCGAATTTTATGAGTATTACTCTTACGTCCTCGGACATGGCGAGAAGCATTTTGCGGAAGTTCTCCGCCTGTGCCTCTTTCTTTGTTCTGAATTCCATCTTTGATAGTTTGGTAAGGGCTTTGACTATGAACGCCACGTCATCGCCGAAAATATTTTTTATATCTTCTATGGGAATGTCGGCATCTTCAATCGTGTCATGGAGCAGACCGGCCGTGATCGAAGGCGCGTCCATTCTCATGTCCGCAAGTATATACGCTACGGCAAGAGGATGTTTTATGTAAGGCGAGCCCTCGCTCCTCCTCTGTGTGCAGTGCGCCTCGCTCGAAAAGTGATAGGCTTTTTTGATATTTCCAAAATCCGCTTCATGGTTGTAGGAGCGGATTTTTTCCAAAAGGCCTTCCAGTGTCAATTTGTCTTTCATTTTTTTATTATACCTTAATAGCGTATTAGTCAGAGCCGGGACCAACCTCGAAATATAAAACCATAATTTTTGTCCTGGACCGCAGCAGAAACCGCTTTTGAATGATACCTCTTAGTCGGCATTGCATGAAATTCATTAATAATAGCGGGTAGGGGGCGATGAACCATGGTTTTCAAAGGCGATTCCCGGACTCGCCTTTTTATACCCTGATTATTATCCGCGAATAAAGCCGAAAACACGTTCAGATATCTTTTTTCAGGATACCAGGGCTGATAATAACAAGTTTGTGAATCGTCAGACTGTTATACTAAATATTAACACAATTTCCAGTAATATCAAAGAAAGAAATCAGGCTAATAGCTTGGCCTGAAGGCCTTGAGAATGAGCTGGATATATCTGCCACCGTTCCATTCGTTGATGACTGGAGTGAAGACGGCGTCAATGGCTGTGGAGAAATTCAGATCCTCGAACAGCTTTCCCATGCCGAATCCTATGGCGTCGACATGATAGGATTTGTGACGGAGCTTCATTTTTATGTGATTATTGCCGACTATTCTGGGCGATATAATCTCGAGCATTTTAGCCCCGAGCAGCGGTTCCGGATTGCCGTATCCCAGTGGCTCAAGCAGGCCCAGTTCCTTTATCAGTCCGTGGTTGATTTCAGGCAGAGTGACGACCGCATCGATGGAGAGGCTTGGGGAAAGGTCGTCCCCTGACACGCTGTTAAGCATTATGTCCTGAATCGCCTCATCAAAGGCCGGAATGTTTTCGGCTTTAAGTCTTATGCCTGCGGCCTGTTTATGCCCGCCGAAAGAAAGCAGCAGGTTGCCGCATTTTGTGAGTCCTCTGAATATGTCAAAAGACGGGATGCTCCTGGCCGACCCTTTTGCGATGCCGTCCACGACAGAGAAGATAAAGGCGGGCCTGTAGAATTCTTCCGCGATGCGTGACGCGACAATGCCTAAAACACCTTCGTGCCATCCTTCGCCCGCCAGAACAATAACCGGGTTGACGGCGTCCCTGTTGATTTCGGCAAGGGCCAGGCGGCATACTTCACCTTCGATTTTCTGCCTCTCGGAGTTAAGCCTGTTCAGCCATTCGCTCAGTTCCAGACTTTCCGTATAGGTTTCTGAAAGCAGGAGGCGTATTACATCCCCCGCATCGGCAATCCTGCCTGCCGCGTTTATTCTGGGTACCATGGTGAATGACAACAGACCTGCTCTTACTGCTTTTCCGTCCAGTCCGGATACATCCTTCAGTGCCTTTATCCCAGGCCTGCATGCGGTGTGGATCTGCCTTAACCCTTCCTTCAGTATGATCCTGTTTTCTCCTGTCAGGGGGACGACATCGGCTACCGTCCCGAGGGCCGCGAGATCCAGCAATGAGGCGGAATCGTCCATGGAGAACTGGAGATCTTCTTCCCCGGCCAATGCCTGGACGACTTTAAGCGCGACTCCGGCTCCGGAAAGGTTAGCGACCGCCGGGGGACAATCAGCAATTTTGGGGTTCACGACGGCATCAGCCACGGGTATTATATATTCATGGGACGCGATTTCTGCTTCCTGCGCATGATTTTCAGTCCTTGGCTCATGGTGGTCGGTTATTATCAGCCCAAGCCCGTTTTCTTTTGCGTATGCCGCCGCCTCAAAGGAAGTTATGCCGCAGTCGACCGTTATGATCAGTTTCGCCCCCAACTCCATTGCCGTGTCCACAGAAGGAGGATTGAATCCGTATCCGTGGACCGATCTGTCAGGGATGAAATAATAGACATCCAGGCCGATCTTCCTCAGCGCGTATACCATAATCGCGGTCCCGGTAAGTCCGTCTGTATCGTAGTCACCATGGACGAAGACACGGTCTTTGCGTATCAGCGCCGCCTTTATTTCCCCGACCGCCGCCTTCATGCCCGGAAGCTTGAATGGGTCCGAGAAGTTCCCGGCTGATGAACTCAGGAATTTTTTGATGTTATCCGGGGTCTTTATCCCCCTGTTTATCAGAATCTGGGCCAGGACGGGTGATATGGACGCGGACTTTGATATGTAATCAATGTATTCAGGATTGGTTCTGTTTATAAACCAGCGGCTATGCATAACCGGGTAAGCAGCAGAAATATAAAAAGTCGCTAATCAATAGTTTAAGAGCGGTAACGCACTGTTTATTTAGTTGTCATGGGACTGTCTTTTTTCCATAAAAGCAGTATGGGGCTGGCCACGAAGATGGAAGAGTAGGTGCCGACAATAATGCCCATCATAATTGCGAACGCAAAGTCGTGAATAACCTCTCCGCCGAGGAAAAATAACGCGGCGGCGGCCATAAATGTTGTGACGGAAGTTATGATAGTTCTTGAGAGAACTTCGTTTATACTTCTGTTGATAACGTCCTTGATCGGGTCTTTAAATGCCGTCTTCAGGTTTTCCCTTATCCTGTCATAAACAACGACCGTGTCCGTGAGTGAATAACCGGCAATGGTCAGCAGGGCGGAGACAACGATCAGGTTGATCTCCTTGCCCATTATATTAAATATGGCCAGAACAGCAAGCACGTCATGAAATGTCGCGATGGTCGCCCCGACTCCGAACTGAAACTTGAACCTGAAAGCAACATAGACCAGGATGCCGATCGCCGCCATGAATATGGCCTTTGCAGCGTCATTTCTGAGCCTGCTGCCGACTTTCGGGCCGCTCGCCGTAGTCGAGTCCACGATATATTTATTATCGGGCAGGTAGCGGGTCAATGCATCGGTTATCCTGTCTGCTATTTCATTAAGGTCCCCGTCGGAATTTTTTGTCCGGATAAGTACTTTGTTCTCGGATGAGACTTCTTTCAGGTTGATGTTTGCGCCGATATTACGGAAGTTAATGTCTTTACCCATGTCCTGGAGGTCGACGTCCTTTATGCCTCCCGCTTCCAGCGCGGCCCGGACTTTTTCGAGAGACACACTATTTTCGAATCTTATCTGCAGGGCCGTACCGCCCGCGAAGTCGATCCCTATGTTCGCGCTGCCTGTCAGGATCTGCACAATCGCTATTATGCCGAGTATAATAAAAGTGCCCGAAACGAGAAGCGTTATGTATTTTTTCCCTATAAAATCCATATTGGTTTTTTTTATGATTTCCAGCATCGGGTCTCCTATATGCTCAGTTTTTCCAGCTTGTATCGGCTGGTGATAAGGTCAAAGATCGATTTTGTGCCGATAAGAGCGGTGTACAGGTTAATCGCGACCCCAAGGCTGAGTGTCACAGCGAATCCCTTGATTGGTCCAGTCCCGAACTGGAATAAAACGGCCGCGGTTATCAGTGTTGTCACGTGTGAATCGAAGATCGTCCAGAAGGCCTTGTTATATCCGGCATCGATCGCGGACCGTGGGGGTTTCCCGGCTCGCAGTTCCTCCCTGATCCGTTCGAACATGAGCACATTAGAGTCGACTGCCATTCCTATGGCCAGAATTATGCCTGCAATGCCTGGGAGCGTCAGTGTCGCGTTCAGAGACGCCATTGCGCCGAAAAGCAGGAGAAGGTTCAGCATCAGTGCGAAATCGGCGATCACCCCGGAAAGCCTGTAGTAAATCACCATGAACAGGACCACTGCGAGTGTGCCGATAATGCCGGCCATCTTCCCGGCTTCGATCGAGTCCCTTCCGAGAGAAGGCCCTACTGTAACGTTCTGGAGTGTTTTTAGCGGCGCTGGGAGCGCGCCGGCCTTGAGTACGATGCTCAGGTCCTTGGCTTCGTCCATGCTGAAATCTCCGCTGATTCTGGCGCTGCCGCCCGGGATTTTTTCACGGATTACAGGCGCTGAATAAATAGTATCGTCAAGGATTATCGCAAGTCTTTTATCTATGTTTGAGCCGGTAATTTCTCCAAAGCGCTTTGCGCCTTCGGAATTAAACGATAATAGCACAACCGGCTCGCCGTATTGAGAGTCGAGCGAAACACTCGCGGAGGCCAGAAGGTCCCCGGTAAGCAGCGCCTGCTTCTTTACCAGAAGAGGGGCTTTGGTTATAACTCCGGTCTCCCTGTTAACTTTTTTCAGAAAAAGTATAGCGTCGCCTTCCGGCACCATATCCTTGAACCGGCTTAATACCTCTTCTTCCCCTCCGGGAGAAATTAACTTCGGAAGTCTGGCCGAGAGAGGCGATTCATCGTCAACCAGCTTGAACTCAAGCAGTGCGGTCTTGCCGATAATGTCTATCGCCCTCTTGGGATCTTTCACCCCCGGAAGCTGTACGACTATCTCGTTTTTCCCCTGCCTCAGAATTGTCGGCTCTGCAACTCCGAACTGGTCGATCCTGTTTCTGATGGTCTCGACCGCCTGATCAACGGTATTGTTTTTGATCCTTGATATTTCATCGTCCGTGATTTTAAGCACGAGCCGGTCTTCCGAGGAGACTTCCTCGATGACTGGATAATTCTTTTCGATTATACTGCTTATTTCCGCAGTTGCCGGGGAGATTTCTATTTTGTCGCCGTTTCGGCTTACTTTTGCCTGGAGTTTTTTGTCGGAGAGCGTTTCCCTGATCATGAAAACGTAACTATCGAGTGATGCATCAACAGCCTTGTCCCACTCAACTTCATACACAAGGTGAATACCTCCCTGCAGGTCGAGTCCCAGAATTATCCCTTTGTTGGGCATATTCTTCTGCCACCAGGAGGGCATATACTTAAAAAGAGGAGTATTCGGAAGAAAGAAAATGACAGCGATCAGCATAGTTAACCCGATTATCTAGAGTCTCCAGAGTACCTTTTTTTTCATCAAACCTCCGCTGTCTAAAAATATTTTCTGAACCCGTATTAATCTGTCCGTACCCCCTGATCCGGCCTGAAATGGGCTGGAAACTGGGGGAATGTGCTAATGTTGCTGACCGATTTATTATCGTAAATGTTACCGGGAAGATGACTTAATCGTCGTCGGCATGCCTTACTGCGGCGATATATGGCTTGCCCAGTTTTATCTTTACGTTTTCAGCGATTTTTACGATAAACGTGTTTGCGCGAACATCCTCGATTACTCCATACACGCCGCCAGTGGTAACTATTTTTTCACCTTTTTTTAAATTCTCCAGCATCGCTTTATGGTCTTTCGCCTTCTTCTGCTGGGGACGTATAAGCAGAAAATAGAATATTACAAATATAAATATCAGAGGCAGAAAGCCCATCAATCCAGCGCCCTGTCCTTCACCGCCCTGAGAAGGAGCCATCGCGTAAGCCAATTCCGTAAACATTTTTAACCTCCTGAAAAACTTTGGTTAATTAATATACATTCTTTGATTTTTTTTATCAAGATTTGCGGAAGTAAGTTGTCAGGCCGGAACAGAGAAGTCCGGCTGTGCGGTTCACCTGATATTTCCGCGCTTTCAGCCCTGGAACGCGCCGGGCGAAGATATAAACCGGGAATAAATCTCTTCCGCTGTTGAGGAGACAGTTACTTTTATCCTGGAGATATTGCAGCCGTTCGCCATGTAATAATCTATCAGTGGGGACGTGCGTTCTTTCAGAATTACCAGCTTTTCCTTGATCAATTGTATGCCGTCGTCCGTCCTGCCGGTTCTGTCCCCGCCTGAATTCTCCCGGATTCTCCTGAAGACGTCTTCAGCCGTGCATTCCAGAACAATCAGGTTTTCTACGATTGCCATGCCTGCCATGTCTTCTGCCTGGCCGGTATGTCTCGGGAGTCCATTCAGGACCAGGATGTCACCTTCACTGAATCCGCAGCGGGCTATGAAATGACCTATTATCTTTTCCGCGATATGAAAATGTTCGTTTTCCAGGAGCAGTCCCCTGTTAAGGACGCCTTCTATAAAAGAACGGTCATCCCCTGTCAGTCCGTCCGGAAGCGATCCGGGCGTTGCGGCTTTTCTCAGTTCATTGCCGAAATCAAAGTGAAAGCACCGCCTGCCGTTTATCCCGCGCTCAGCGAAAATATCGCCCAGCGGCGTTTTGCCGGCGCCGGTCGGACCGATAATAAGTATGGATTTTACCGGGGTCACGGTTTTTTTCTCAGTGCCCTATCTACTGTCCTTATGGCGCAGAACTCCCCGCACATGCTGCATACCTCGTTTTCCGTCGGCGGGACCTCGGCCCTCCATTCCCGGACCTTATCGGGATTAAGGCTTAAATCTATCTGTCCGTTCCAGTCCAGCGCCTTTCTGCATTTCGCCATCCTGATATCGGCATCCATGGCACCTTTTATGCCCTTTGCGATATCAGCGGCATGGGCGGCAAGTTTTGATACTATCACGCCTTCTTTTACATCCTCGATGGTGGGAAGCCTGATATGCTCGGAGGGTGTTACATAACAGAGGAAATCAGCGCCTGCCGCGCCTGCAACAGCACCGCCGATAGCGGCTGTTATATGGTCATAACCCATTCCTATGTCCGTAACAAGCGGCCCGAGCACATAAAACGGCGCTCCCTTGCAGATCTCTTTTTCGAGTTTTACGTTTAGTTCAACCTGGTTTAACGGAACATGCCCCGGCCCTTCGATAATGATCTGGACATTTCTCTCAACAGCCCTGTCTCTTAATTCTCCGAGTGTGAGCAGCTCCTCCAGCTGGGCGCGGTCAGTTGCATCCGCAAGGCATCCCGGCCGCAGGCCGTCACCAAGGCTGAGGGTCAGATCGTATTTATATGCGATCTCCAGGAGTCTGTCGAATTGCTCATACAGGGGATTCTCCTGCCCGTTGTATATCATCCACTCAAGGAGAAAAGAGCCGCCCCTGCTGACTATATCGAGTATCCTGCCTTCATCCCGTAATCTTTCGACCGCCTTCAGAGTCAGTACGGAATGCACGGTGATGAAGTCAACCCCTTCCGCCGCATGATCTTCTATTACCGAGAAGAGATCGTCCGCTGTCATCCCGGCCATCGATCCTCTGGCTTGCGCGGCAGCTACAGCCGCTTCATATATAGGCACAGTGCCGACGGCGACAGGAGATTTTTCCAGCATCATACCGCGAAGTTCCCTGATCGGGCCGCCGGTTGAAAGATCCATCACAGCGTCGGCGCCGTATTTTACAAGCACTTCGAGTTTCTCCATTTCACTGTCGACCGATATCTTATCTTTAGATGTGCCGATATTAGCGTTTATTTTTGTGCGCATGTTTCTGCCTATGCCGAGAGGGGTTATCCGGTGATTCCTGTTTACAGGGATGACGCTCAACCCTGCCGCGATATCTTCCGAGAGCATCTCGGGAGACATCCCTTCTATCGAAGCAACGCTCTTTATCTCGTCGGTAATAATTCCTTTTTTTGCGGATTCTATTCGTGTCATCTCAATAACCTCATAAACTTCTCCGTGTTTGATTTTATGTCGTCAGTAGCTAATATTGCCGATATAAGCGCTATCCCGTGAGCCCCGGCCTTTATAACCTCGCCGACCTTTTCCAGTTTTATGCCTCCTATTGCAAATATTGGTATTGATATTTCGTCCATTGCCTTTTTCAGAATATCAGGCCCCAGCGGCCTGCCGTACCGCATTTTTGAAGGGGTCTCATAAACCGGCCCCAGTGTTACAAAATCAGCCCCGTCATCCTCAGCTTTTTTTGCCTCTTCGACACTGTGTGTTGATGCGCCTATCAGTAAGCTGTCCCCGGCGGCTTTTCTTGCTGCCGACGGAGGTATTCCCGTGCTTCCCAGCTGAACGCCGTCAGCTCCGGCGGCAAGGGCTATGTCGACCCTGTCATTAATGAAGAGTTTTGCATTATAATCGGCTGTCAGCCTTCTCAGATTAAATGCGATAGCCAATATTTCCCTGGTGCCGAGGTCTTTCTCCCTCAGTTGAATCGCCCGGGCCCCGCCTTTTAACGCCTCTTCTACTGAACCGGGAAGCGAGCGCCCTGATGCGAGAACTTTTCTGCCGGTTATTAAATACAACCTGAAATCTATCAACCGCCGGTCCCCTGATATCTCTCCGCGCTCTTTAATCTTATGTCGCATGAAGTTTATTAATAACAGCCGGCATGAGCGGCTGTTATTATACGTTCAGGGTTAGAGTATTCCTTCAATCGGACTGCTTGCGGTCGCATACAATTTCTTGGGAATCCTCCCGGCCCTGTACGAAAGCCTGCCGGCGATTACCGCGTGTTTCATCGCCGATGCCATCGCAATAGGGTCTTTTGCCCCGGCAATCGCAGTGTTTAACAGGACGGCGTCACAGCCGAGTTCCATGGCAATTGCCGCATCCGAGGCTGTTCCGACGCCGGCGTCAACGATAACCGGGAGTTTTACAGTCTCGAGTATTATTTTTATATTGTAAGGATTACGTATCCCCAGCCCGGAACCTATGGGTGCGCCGAGCGGCATTATGGCGGCGGCCCCGGCATCCTCAAGCCGTCTGGCCATTACAGGGTCGTCATTTGTATACGGCAGTACGACAAAACCTTCTTTCGCCAGTATCTCTGTTGCCTTCAGAAGCCCCAGGGTATCGGGAAACAGAGTCTTTTCATCCCCGATCACCTCCAGCTTGATCAGGTCCGAGATGCCTGACTCCCTTGCAAGCCTTGAATACCTGAGCGCGTCTTCAACGGTATAACATCCGGCTGTATTCGGAAGGATTTTGTATTTTTTCGGGTCGATGTAATCAAGAAGGTTTTCCTTCTTCCTGTCTGTTATATTCACCCTTCTTACGGCGACTGTTACAACATCCGCCCCTGATGCCTCAATGGCCGTTCTGGTCTCCTCAAAGTCCTTGTATTTGCCTGTCCCGACCCAGAGCCTTGACAGGAATTCAATGCCCCTGATTATTAGTCTGTCATCCATTATATGTCTCTCCATCCATAACTTTTAAGGTAAGATTTTTATTCTGAGCTATTTCCCGCATGCCGGGCCGTGGCTTTATCTCATCCACCTCCTACAAAATTGACTATCTCCACTGAGTCTCCGTCATTAAGCGTGTAATGATCATAATCCACCTTCTTTATGATGGACAGATTCACCTCCACGGCAACCCTTCCGGAGTCTATTTTTAACTCCTCCAGCAACGCCCTGATTGTGGCTGCCTTAAGGTTTTTAGCGCTTTCTCCGTTTATCTTCAATCTCATAAAAAACAGAAACCGCATCCCGTTTGGGACGCGGTTGCCTTTAAATTTCAATTACCTATTCCCTACGACGGAATTATCCGCATCAGGTTCAAAGGGTCTCTCTCGCGATACGAGAAACTCTCAGGCATGTCAGCCTCCCCCAAAGGTTAATTAAATTATAGTGCAATTTTTGATTTAAAGTCAATTTGGGGCCGGAGGTGCGGTCTGCCCCTGAACGTCGCATAAACCAGCGGTCGGAAACAGGGAGAATAGCCTTTGCGGACGCACAAAAATCACTCTCTGGGAATATTTATCTTATGGGCAAGACAGCCGGCCCCAAAGCCGTTGTCTATGTTCATGACGGCTATGCCGGGCACGCATGAGTTGAGCATTGCAAAGAGGGCTGTCAATCCGCCGAGGCTTGTTCCATAGCCGATGGAAGTAGGCAAGGCAATTATCGGCCTGTCTGTCATGCCGCCGACCACGGATGGGAGAGCGCCTTCCATGCCGGCTGCTACTATAATAACGCGTGCTTCTCTGATATGGGTGCTGTTATCCATCAGCCTGTGAAGACCTGCAACACCAACGTCATAGACAGTTTTGACCCTGCTCCCGAGAAATGAAGCGGTTAAAGCGGCCTCCTCGGCTGTCGGTATATCGGAAGTGCCTGCCGAAAGAACAAGGATATTACCGGATTTTTTCCTTTTTTCACCTATCGAGATCATGCCCGACACAGGATGAAAAACAGCGCCTTTAATTTTTAGAGAGTTATAAATCTTTTCCGTGGACCTTGTGATCAGAAATCGCCTGCTTCTTTTATACATTGACTTCGCTATGCTTACAACGTCCCCTGTTTTCTTCCCCTGAGCAAGTATAACTTCAGGAATGCCCTGCCTCAGGTGTCTGTGGTGGTCAACCTTTGCGAAGGAGATATCTTCATACGGCAGGTGCTTTAAATTGTTGAGGGCTTCTTCAATTGAGACCGAGCCGTCCCTGACTGAGCTGAGAATTTTCTTTATCTTCGTTCCATCCATGTTTTTTCTCTCATTAAGCTATCGCTGTATTTATCTGAATCATAATTAAATCCTGTCGTTATATCAAGGTGTTTTCAGCCGTTCCGCTAAATTTGCGTATCTCTTCCGGGGTTTGTCGTTCTTTACGGCTATCGCCAGGGCCTTTTTTGTGCCTATAATAACGACTAATTTCTTCCCCCTGGTGATGGCGGTATAAAGGAGGTTTCTCTGTAACATCATGTAGTGCTGGGTGAGCAGGGGCATAACAACAGCGGAATATTCACTGCCCTGTGATTTATGTACGGAGATTGCATAGGCCAGGACTACTTCGTCAAGCTCGGTAAAATCATAGACAGACGCTTTTCCGTCATAGTCGATAGTCACCTCGCGGTCTTCCCTGTTGATTGCGGTAATCCTTCCGATGTCTCCGTTATAAACATTCTTGTCATAATTGTTCCTTATCTGCATCACCTTCTCTCTCACCTTGAATATCTTTCCCCCGCTGTTTAGTTCCTCGTTTGAGGGGTTCAGATGTTTCTGCAGCTCGGCATTGAGATTTGATGTGCCGACGATTCCCTTGTGCATGGGAGTCAGCACCTGTATGTCATTAACCGGGTCGTAGCCGAATTTCCCGGGGATTCTCTCTTTACACATCTTTACTATCATCTCGGAGACCTTTTCCGGTTCTTCGATCTGGACGAAATAGAAGTCCCTGGGGCTGTCCCTGTCTGTTATAATGACTGGGGATTCACCCCTGTTGATCTTGTGGGCGTTGACAATGATCAGGCTCTCCCTGGATTGCCTGAAAATCTCGTTCAGTTTTACAGTAGGGATATATCCGGAATTGATAATATCCTGAAGCACATTTCCCGCCCCGACAGAAGGAAGCTGGTCAGCGTCTCCGACTAAAATCAGCGTTGAACCGGATTGCACCGCCTGAAGCAGGTGGTGCATCAGTATTGTATCCACCATCGACGCCTCATCTATTATTAACAAATCCGCATCGAGTCTGTTTTCGGCATTCTTTTTAAAGCCGCCCTGCCTGGGGCTGAACTCGAGCAGCCGGTGGATGGTTTTTGCTTCATGCCCGGTAGATTAGCACATCCTTTTTGCGGCCCTGCCGGTCGGCGCGGCAAGCATTACTTCATGTCCCAGCTGCCTGTAAATTTTAATTATGGCGTTGATGATGGTTGTTTTGCCTGTGCCGGGACCGCCTGTGATGACCATAATCTTTTTATCCACCGAGTCTTCTATGGCTTTTATCTGGTTGCCGGCCAGGGTTATGCCCAGATTCTTCTCTGCCCATTCAATAGCCTTGCCGGTCTGGAATTGCCTGATGTTTTTAGACACGTCGAAAATCCGCCTGAGGTTATCCGCTATCCCGGTCTCAGAGATATGGAATTCGACAAGGTAGGCATATTGGCCGTCGACCACAATCCTTTTTTTCGATAAAAGCTTTTCCATCGCGGTCACTATAATCCCTGTTTCAATCTCCAGAATCCTTCTGCATTCTTCAATAAGGGGTTCATGCGGATAGCAGACATGACCTTCATCGGCAAACTGCCGCAGTACATAAAGTATGCCCGCCTCAGCCCTTAGCGGGGAGTCTTTGGGAATGCCCAGTTTTTCCGCAATCTTGTCGGCGATCTGGAATCCGATCCCGAATATGTCGGCGGCCAGCCTGTAAGGGTTTTCTTTTACGACCTTTATCGAATCCTTTCCGTACTGCTTGAATATCTTTACTGCGTATCCTGAACTTACCTCATGGCTCTGGAGGAAAAGCATCACATTACGGATATCTTTCTGTTCGGCCCAGGCCGTCTTTATCATCACGATCCTTTTGTCCCCGATGCCCTCTACCTCTTTCAGCCTGTTGATGTCCGACTCAATAATATTCAGTGTCCCGTCCCCGAATTTAGCCACAAGGCGCTTTGCCATGACAGGGCCTATGCCTTTGATCAGTCCTGATCCCAGATACCTTTCGATCCCCTTTTCCGTTGCGGGCGTTTCTGTTTCGTACGAGATTATCTTGAACTGTTCACCGTATTTGGGATGAAAGTTCCATGAGCCGTTCAGCTTCAGGATTTCCCCCGGAGCCACAGAGAAAAGATTGCCGATGATCGTGACGGGATTTTTTCTGCCGTTGACCTTCAGCTTGGCAATTGTAAAGTGGTTTTCCTCGTTGCAATATGTGATGCGCTCTATCTGTCCCTCGAGTTCGGTAGGCATTATCTATTTTACATGATTTTGGATGCGGAAGGTGAAGCCGGCTGACGGGGTTTACTTTATATACCAGGTTTTAATAACACAGTGGGATAAAAGACCGGATAGCAATGTGTCCGTATGAACAGCAGGCAAAAGCGCTGAAAAAGCTCTCATAAAGGATGGATGGAGAGGCGATATGAATAAGCTGAGATATTTTACGTCAGGTGAATCACACGGAAGGGCTCTGTCCGGGATCCTTGAAGGGGTCCCTTCGGGTTTTCCTCTTTCTTCCGATGATATAGACAGAGATCTGAGGCGGCGTCAGGGAGGATATGGACGCGGCGGAAGGATGAAGATAGAATCAGACCATGCCGAGATACTTTCGGGAGTGCGAAAAGGGGAGACGACCGGAGCACCGGTAGCCCTGCTTATAGAAAACAGGGACTGGGAGAACTGGCAGGATGTTATGCGCGTGGAATTCCGCGAACCAAAAGCGGGAATAAAGGATGCCCGCCATGACCCGGTTACCCGTCCGAGACCCGGACATGCGGACCTTGCCGGGGCGCTTAAATACGGCCATAAGGACATACGTAATATACTTGAGCGCTCAAGCGCCCGTGAAACCGCGATGAGAGTAGCACTCGGTGCGATAGCCAAAAAATTCCTTTCAGAGTTTGAAGTCAGGACAGGCAGCTTTATTACGCGGATAGGAAAGGTGCAGAGTCCCGAGACCGGTGTTCTGAGTTCAGAAGAACAACTTTTATCGATGTTTGATAATGCGGAGCAGTCCCAGGTGAGATGTCCGGACACTGTTGCCGGGGGGAAGATGGTTAAGTTGATCGACAAGGCCAAAAGGGATGGTGATACGCTCGGCGGGATATTCGAGGTCTTTGTGACAGGACTGCCCCCCGGTCTCGGAAGCCATGTGCAGTGGGACAGAAAACTCGACGGAAGGCTCGCACAGGCCTTAATGAGTATTCAGGCCATAAAGGGTGTCGAGATCGGGTCGGGCTTTGAAATGGCCGGAAGATTCGGCTCCGAGGTTATGGACGAGATATTTTATTCGTCGCCCCCGTCACGGTCTTCCTCCGGGCGAGGCAGGGCAGGGGGGCGTTACGGCTTCTACAGAAAGACCAACAATGCGGGTGGTATCGAAGGCGGGATGACAAACGGTATGCCGTTGGTCATCAGGGCGGTTATGAAACCGATACCAACGCTCCGGAGGCCTCTCATGTCAGTGGACATTAATACAAAAAAACCTTTTGAGGCCGCGTATGAACGCTCTGATGTCTGCGCTGTTCCGGCTGCCGCTGTGGTGGCTGAAGCCATGGCTGCTCTCGTTGTGGCGGACACGTTTCTCGATAAATTCGGAGGGGACAGCAGAAGAGAGATCATGAATAATTTCAGTTCATATATTTCATATTTGAATAAATTTTAGGCTACCGAAACACAAAAAAATAAAAAATTTGAGGTCTGACTTGAAA
Source organism: Nitrospirota bacterium (assembly GCA_024275975.1). GTDB lineage: Bacteria > Nitrospirota > Thermodesulfovibrionia > Thermodesulfovibrionales > UBA6898 > JAJRYC01. The sequence continues at coordinate 25,821 of JAJRYC010000081.1, forward strand.
AATTTGGTTTTGACGGGCTTTATGGGAACAGGCAAGACAGCGGTCGGCAGAGAACTTTCAAGAATGCTCGACATGAAAATTGTGAATATCGATACAGAAATAGAACTCAGCCAGAAAATGACGATAAACGAAATATTCAAAAATTACGGAGAAGAGTATTTCAGAAATATCGAGACCGGGCTGATAAAGAAGTTTTCAGAAAAGGAGAATGTTATAATCTCGACCGGCGGCGGTGCGGTTCTGAGAGAAGAAAACATGGAGCTTCTCAGGAAAAACGGTGTTATTTTCTGCCTGAACGCCAGTCCGGCCACCATATTTGAGCGGACAAGCAGAAGCGGCGACCGGCCGTTGCTGAAGGTAGATGACCCGAAGACAAAGATAAAGGAACTGCTCGATTCCAGAAGGCCGTATTATGAAAAAGCCGGTATAACGATAGAGACTGACGGCAAGAGTCCTCTGCGGATAGCCGAGGAGATCAGGGAGTTATTCAGATGCGGAAGATAAGGGTCGATCTCGGGGAGAGAAGTTACAATATAGTTATAGACAATAATATATTAAAAGAGATCGGCACTGCCCTCTCGAAATTCGAATTTAGCGGCAAGATTGGACTTATAAGCAACCCGACTGTATACAATCTTTACGTGGGAGTTCTGTCGGAATCGATCAGGGCTTCAGGTTTTGACCTTGTAGAGATAATAATACCCGATGGAGAGGAATACAAGAGCCTCTCATCGATGCAGGACATCTATGGGGAACTGCTGAAGGCGAAGCTGGACAGGATATCGGCACTTGTAGCGCTTGGAGGTGGTGTTATAGGTGATATCACCGGTTTTGCGGCTTCAACCTACATGAGGGGAATAGCCTGCGTGCAGGTGCCTACGACCCTTCTGGCGCAGGTTGACAGTTCTGTCGGTGGCAAGACCGGTGTGAATCATCAGCTCGGAAAAAATATGATCGGGACGTTCTGGCAGCCGGAGATTGTCTGGGTCGATATCGATACACTGATGACTCTTCCGCGCAGGGAATTCCTGTCCGGTTTTGCGGAAGTGATAAAATACGGTGTGATATGGGATGAGGACCTGTTCGATTTTTTCGAGGCGAACAGGGATTTGATTCTTGATCTCGACAGAGACGCATTAACTTATATAATCAAGCGTTCCTGCGAGATAAAATCAGAGGTGGTCTCAAAGGATGAGCGGGAATCCGGGCTCAGGGCGATATTGAACTACGGACATACAATAGGTCATGCCATCGAAACAGTGACAGGATACAAAAAATATCTCCATGGAGAGGCGTTGGCGGTCGGCATGCATCTTGAGGCAAGGCTTTCACGGATGCTGGGTTTTATCGGCGCTGAACAGGTTGAGCGGATAAAGGCCGTTATCGGCTTGTATGAACTGCCACTGGAGTTGCCTTCTGAAATAGACCCGGGCAGCCTGCTTGAAGCAATGCAACTCGATAAGAAGACAGTTGCCGGAGAGTTGAAATTTATACTGCCGGAGAGGATAGGCACTGTGAAGATACACAGCGGAGTTTCGCCGGCAGAGGTGAAGGAGGCATTAAAGAATATCTGACCGCTTAACCTGAATGTTGCCTGGGCGGCGGGCCGGAACGATAAAATTCAGCCGGTCAGCCAGTATAAATGGATTTCAGGTGACGCCGCGGTATTCCTTGCATTCTATGACTACCTCCCTTGCCTCTTTGCCGCTTATCGGTCAGGCTGTTTGAAATACTTAAGCAAACCTTTAGTGTTAAACTGTTCCTGTAGAGGAAGGAAATAAAATGAAGCCCAGAATATTAGTTGTTGATGATGAAAAGGACATCGTGGAACTTGTTTCCTACAATCTTGGAAAAGAAGGCTTTGAAACCACGTCTTCCTCGAACGGTGAGGACGCATTAAATCTCATCAGAAGGGATACATTCAACCTGATCATCCTGGACCTGATGCTGCCCGGAATCCAGGGCATGGATCTCTGTAGAATTCTGAAATCATCCGATGCGACATCTTCAGTGCCGATTATTATGCTGACAGCGAAAAACGAGGAGTTCGATAAAGTGCTTGGCCTCGAAATGGGCGCTGATGACTATATCACCAAGCCTTTTAGCCCGCGTGAACTGATCGCCCGGGTGAAAGCTGTTTTAAGAAGGTCCGAGGAAACACCGGTAAAAGACAAGATCATAAAAATCGCCGGACTGGAGATCAACACCGGTACGTACCAGGTAAAGAAAAGGGGCGAACAGGTAAATCTCAGCGCAACGGAGTTCAGACTCCTCCTGTATATGGTGCAGAGGAAAGGGAGGGTCTTTAACCGGGACATGCTTCTTGATGCTGTCTGGAAGGACGAATCATTCGTTGAGCCGCGAACAGTGGATGTTCACATCAGGAGGTTGCGGGCGCAGGTGGAAGACGATCCCGCACATCCGGTGTATATAAAAACAAGAAGGGGCATCGGCTATTATGTTGATGAGGATATATGAAAAGACACGTTTTCAGAAGAATATTTATAGTCTATTTTATAATCCTCTTCATCTCCGTACTCTTTTTCGACCTTTATATCACCAGCATTATTCGCACCGATTACCTTGACAGGTTAAAGGAAAGCCTTTCTGTTCAGGCAAATCTCTTATCTGGAAATATTCCCTTTGACGCTCCGCGCGTGATTGATGATCTCTGCGTAGAGATCAAAAAAAAGACAGGCACACGCGTTACGGTGATTGATGCCAATGGCGTTGTGTTGGGTGATTCCGACAAGGATTCATCACGGATGGGCAATCATGCGGACAGGCCTGAAATCCAGCAGTAGCTGATCTCTCGGCAGGGCCGGTCCATTCGTCAAAGTGAGACGCTTCATTACCAGCTTTTCTATGTGGCGAAAAAAATCATGCGGGACGAAAAACTCGTGGGCTTCATCAGGCTTGCCGTTCCGCTTGAGGAAATCAACAGGGCAATTAATATCCTGAGGCTGAAGATTAATCTTGTGGTGATATTGATCTTCCTGGCGTCTGGAACGCTTTTAATCTGGCAGACAGAGAGAATCCGGAAGTTGGTCACTGTTATATCCGATTATGCTCGTGAGCTGGCCCGCGGCAAGTTTGGGAGGCGGCTTTACCTTGAGGGGGCGGGGGAATTCTCCGAGCTTGCGCATGACATTAACAATATGGCGTCGAAATTAAAGGAAAGTCTAGAAAAAAGGGATGAAGAAACAGGCAGGCTGAATACGATCCTTAGAAACATTCCGGATGCCCTTCTTCTTATCAACACGCACGGGACCATTGAACTTTCAAATAATGCCGCAAGGGCGCTTTTCGTTTCCTCCAGGATAGATGGAAGACCCGTCATCGAAATCGTACGCAGCCCTGATTTCATAGCACTGATAGACAAGGTTAAACTGGACCGCACACCTGGTTCAGCCGAGCTGGTTATCGACAGTCCGGAAGAAAAATATCTTTCGGTCCGCGTATCTCCATTGTTTTGCAAACCTGATGAGCTGGCCGGAATCGTGGCTATTTTTCATGATACTACCCGTCTGAAAAAACTGGAACAGATGCGAAAGGACTTTGTGGCGAACGTCTCGCATGAGATGAAAACACCTGTAACGGCGATAAAGGGATTTGCAGAGACCCTTCTGGACGGCGCACGTTATGATAATGAGAATGCCGAGGAATTTCTCAACACGATAAAATCCAACAGCGAAAGATTAAACAGACTGGTGGAAGATTTGCTAATGCTCTCAAGGATAGAACTCGGGGTGATTAAAATGGATAAAACAGAAGGCAGCATTGCGGACATTATCGGCAATGTTGCTGGGACATTCCTTGTTCAGGCCGCTGAGAAAAACCTTACCATCAAAAAGTCGCTTGAATCGGATGATATGGTCATCAGCGCCGACAGGGACATGCTTGAACAGATATTCAATAATCTTGTCGACAATGCCATCAAATTCACCGGCAGCGGGGAGATAGAAATCGGAGCTGCCCGGGAGGACGGCGGGAGATATATATTCGTAAAAGACACAGGCGTGGGCATTCCCGAAAAATACATCCAGAGGCTGGGTGAGCGGTTCTTCAGGGTTGATCCGGCCCGCTCAAGAGAGCTCGGCGGCACAGGCCTCGGACTCGCGATCGTAAAGCACCTTGTGAAGTCACACGGATGGGAAATGAAAATCGTGAGCGAAGCAGGGAAAGGGACGATTGTGAAGATTTATTATTGATTTTTTGTCTGAACTGATTTCGACTGATTCAGCCTTGTAGTGGGAGTCACTTCGGGTCGGGATATTCGCCGGGAAGAAAAACCCTGTTTTTTATCTGACATCCGTCCGCTGCCTGCTGATCGTTGCCTTGATCGACGACAATCAGAATCAGTCCGCAGTCCGGGCACTCAACCGTATCGGAACCTGTGGGACTGCCACATGCCGGGCATTTCCCCTGGCTGATCATTTCATTCGAAGCCCGGAGTTCGGGATGTACCTTCCTGAAGTGATCCTCAATCCGCTCATTCGCATTCTCGGCGTCCCGCGATGACACCAGCAACCGGTATGCATCGTTACAACATCCCTTCCTGCACTGGGTATCCACATTAAGGGCAGCGGGGATGCCGGAATCAACAAGGACATTCAGAAGTTCTTCCATCCACTTTCGGTCACCCTCCCTGACTATGACCTGGTCTTCCAGCTCTCTGTCCATACACCGCTTCTTCTCCTCCTGCGCCCTTCTATTTTCCTCATGCGACTGAAGAGCCGCGCCGCAGTCCGCGCAGCACTCGATATGCGCATAAAACTCAGCGCCGCAACCCGGACATGTTTTTATCTCCGGCATGGCGATGGGTGATTAAGCCTGGTTTTATATACGCTTTTCATGTTAATTATAATAACAAATCCGGACTGTTTTTTTAAAAATTTTCTCTAAAGGAGGCTTTGAGCGCTCATCCATCATCTCGAAAAACAGCCGATACGTGAGCTGTTCCACATAATTACGGTAACTCATCCCATCGTCACGGAGAACGTTACAGTAATTCCAGAGTTTTTGAACAATCTGTGCAGGGCTCA
>JAJRYC010000082.1 GCA_024275975.1 Nitrospirota bacterium
ACTGAGGCAGGCCTTGCCGAAGCACATGGTACCGGCAGAGGGCGTACCTATACCCTGAGCGCTGAAGTTTATCGAAAAATTGGCCAAAAATCTGGCTATGTCAGGCAAGCAGGATTTGATCCTATTCAACAGGAACAGATGGTAATGAGATTTATCGACAGCCATGGCTCTATAAAACGAGCAGATGTGGCAGAGTTATGTCATTTAAGTCCTCCTCAAGCTTACCGTCTCCTGAAAAAATTAAAAGAACAAGGCAAAATCAAAATGAAAGGGGAAAAGCGTTACACATTCTATACACGCTGACTTTATATTCTATGCACGCGTGCATAGAATCGTGTATAGAATTGCTGTAGGTGTGTATTAAAGTGTGGCGCTTATGCGTTTCTATCTCATGGTTACAAATAATTCATAACTCGTACTTCTGCCGCCGCCGGGACGTTTCTGCAAAATATTTTTATCCACCAGGTCAGCTAGGTCACGGCTGGCGGTGACTGAGCTGCACTTGGTCATGCCTGCGTATTTCCGGGTCGTCATACCGCCCTCGAACCTGTCTCCACTGTCAAGGAGGCGATTGATCACCTTCTGCTGCCGGGCATTTAAGGCAACATTTCTGTTCTGTTGCCAGAATCTTGCCTTGGTGACTACCCGTTCAACAATCCATTGTGATTCCTGCAGGGCCGTTTCAAAGGTCTGCAAGAACCATTTCAGCCAGGGGGTTATATCCATACCGTTCTTTCCGGCAGCCTCAAGGGTGCTGTAATACCCCTTTCTGTCCAGACTGATATATTTGGAAAACGAAACCAGCTCCATGAGCGATGGATAACTGCGGGTAAGAAGGTAATCCGTCACAGCCCTGCCGATCCGACCATTCCCGTCATCAAAGGGGTGAATCATGATAAACCAGAGATGGGCAATGCCCGCCTTGAGCAATGCTTCCGGCTCGTTTTCAGCATTCAGCCAATCCAGGAAGCGGGTCATTTCCCGGTCAAGTTCTGCTTTGGGTGGGGCCACATAATGCACAGTCTCATGGCCTATTGCTCCGGAGACAATCTGCATCTCTTCTTTCCCTCTGTATTTGGCTACTCGAATCTTATGGAGACCGGAATATCCACCGGGAAAAAGGGCCGCATGCCAGCCAAACAACCGTTCTTCAGTCAGAGGCTGCTGCTTCTGTACTCGTGCATCGAGTAAAACGGAGACAAGGCCGTCAGCCCGTTCGTCCCAGTCTTCGCGCTCCACCGGAAGTCCCAACCTTTTACGGATAGAAGCTCGAACAGAACTGCGGCGAAGAACCTCTCCTTCGATGGCCGCAGTCTCCATTGTATCATCGGTGAGTACCCGTTCCTGAGCATCCAATCGTTCCGTGTCACTTAAGGTCTGACAGATTGCTGCCAGAGCCCCGATTAACCGGGAGGCAGAACTGATGTGGGGCAGGAGAATACCACTGTCATAATGAAATTCGGGCCAGTCTTTCTGTTGCCATATCCATGAATGATGTGATTGCATGGCCTAATCATGTCATAATTTTTATGATTAGGCAAGGTAATCCCATCACACGAATTCCCATCTAAAAAATAAACAGGTATGATGCCTACAGATTGAAAAGGTCCCGAGGGAATCCATTGTTGTCATTGAATCCCATAGATGTGAAGGGGCAGCAATCAAGTTGCGGTTTGGAATCAATAAGGTCTGCAACATTGAGAATCCATTGTGAATTTGGTCCGATTTTTTTAACCAGAAACCATAACACACAAATTTTCCCAAAAATCCTTTTTCGGGCTTCCAAGCTCAAGCTGAGAGGATGGAAGAATTCATTTGGTAGTGTTTTTAAGGCATTATTTGAAACTCTATTCCAGATTCTGGAATGGTGGGCACAGTGATTTCGCAATTCATTAATCTCCTGTAACCAACCACGGAGGATTTTTTTATTCGGAACTTCCAATCGTTGACAAATTTTATCCTGATATTTTCCTTTGAGATTTTCATAATATTTCGACATGATGCCAAAATCCCATGTCTCAACAGCGACCCAAAAAGGAATAGGACGATTATTTTTGTTATGCCAGCGAATACAGTCCTCCTTACTCTCCTTTATCAGTTTATCCTGACGACTAATCCAATCATTCCAGTAATTAACAATACGTCCTGATCTGTCTGTTTTATCTCTCAATATCTTAGGATTGATAAAATCCGTATTTTGGTAGGCAAGAGGATCAAATCGACCTATTTCATGAGCGATAACTGAACGGACATGAATTTCAATCCGCTCTATTGCATCCATCATAAGTTGACGTAATTTTTTATCAAAAAGATAAAGATCGATTATCAGATTAAAATCTGTTCCTTCTTGGAAGGCATCTTCCCGGACAGGAAGGCCTGAAAGTGGATCTGTAATATACTTTCCATGCTCGTCAACTTTTCCTTTGCGGAACGGGTACCAAAAGCCACTTAATCTGTAATAACCGATCTGCGCAAGTTTTCTTTTAGCACGCCCCTCGTCAGGAATTATCATGCCGCGGCTTTTTAGAAGAGAGACAAGCTCATCGTAGGTTTTATGGGGTTTGGGAGAGGAGGCAGGAGGCATTTACAATACCCTAAAAACAAGAAGGCCCGACCGTAATGGCAAGCAAGTCACCATCAGGGGATCGGGCACGGTTATTAATATAGTAACTTTTCCGCTTGGGATGTCAAGTAAATTTTAGAAGGTGGAGGAGTC
>JAJRYC010000083.1 GCA_024275975.1 Nitrospirota bacterium
AGCTGTTTCTCCTTTGGAGCCGGATTTCTCCAGACCCTCAAGTCTCTCTCTTAATACCATGACCTTTGAATTTAAGTCTCTGGGCCAGACAGCGGAATTAATATCTCTGTCTTTCGTGTTTCTTGCTGCCGGTTTCGTCTTGACCAGGCTGTAAACTATCTCACCCTTGTCCGTTACATATACCGTGCCCGCGAATGTGTCGGCATAAAACCTGACTGATGCATCCCTCACCTGCCCCTGGTTCTCGATAAAAGGTATCTGAAGACCTGAAACTTTCTTCATAACAGCACTTTTGTCTACAGTTGCGGATGCGACTGCTGGAAAAAGCATTACCAGAAATAAAACCACCGTCAAACTGATTAGTCTTGTTCGTTTTTTCATAAATCCCCCTCATTAAGGTTAGTTGTTCCCGATTTATGGCCGATGCTTATAATCAGACCTGAACTGAGCGGTAACAGACAGCGAATGCGATCGGAAATATAACGCTTTTATAAGACATAAAACCATCTGCTTACACAAAGTGATTCTAAAACCGTATTATTTAGTTTAGAAGGTTAAAGCGCTGACTGAGTTTCTTTCGTTTATAGTCTCTTATATCACACTTCACTCATATTTTCAACTGATTTGCAGTTTTTATCTATTATTGATGATCTGGGACAATCTGTATCGGGTCTCTCCTGGTCGGACGTTTAATCTTTCTCAATCCGCGAATGAATCACCCATGTGTGGTGCATCGACCCGATTCCTTGATCAGGTCAGCAATCCCCCTGTGTTATAATATCCCAAATCACGAAATAATCCAGGAGGAAAAAATTGGCAAATTCTGAAAAAGGTGCTATTGAAGGATTGGAGGAATCATTAAAGGGCTATAAGGAAAAGATTCCGCCCGTTAACAAAGGCATGTTGACATGGGAGAAGGAGTTGATTTTTCACGGCAGAACACAACGGGGCGAAGAGATCGATTATGATGCCAGCTTCCAATGGGGGTGTTCACCCACGGAGACATTGCTGATGAGCGTCGCGGGATGCCTTGCGATAGACATGGTATCCTTTCTGCAGAAGATGAGGGCTGCCGTAACAAAGTTCAAAATCGACTATTCCGGAGAAAGAAATCCCACTCCGCCCCAGTATTATAAATCCATGGAAATGGTTATTCACATCTGCGGCGAAAATATAACGCAGAAAAAAATGGAGAGGGCGATCTCACTTTCACAGGAAAAATACTGTTCAGTATACCATTCATTGAGAAAGGACATCGACGTTAAGATCAGTTACGTAATCGAATAGAGGATATCTAATAGATAAACGTGGCTGGGTCTTTCAGCTTGTGGCAGCGGTTGCAGAGGTTTTTGGCTTCTTTTTTTCCGACTGACCATTTATGCGCCTTGTGACAGTCGAGACATTCCATGTCTGTCTTCTTCATATGGAGATCATGCTGTCCGACCCTTGCTTCATTGCCGTGGCACATTTTCAGACAGTCCCGGCTTAAAGGCTTTAGCCTGCCATGCGGGTGATGGCAATCAAAGCATTTCAGAGACGACATCGTGCCGACTAACGGCAAATTTTTATGGCAGGTGAGACATCGTTCATTTGATGTCATCTTCGGAACTTTTTCTCCGTAGCTATGGCATTTCAGACACGAAAGCCCCTCCATGCCCATCCCGTGAATCATCTTGTCGGTATGACAGCCGGAGCATGCCTTTTCATTCGGGGCGAATGCATGAAGATTGCCTCCGCCTGTGTGACATTTACTGCAATTTATACGCTGCATGAAAACATGCTGGGCATGGCCGTAGGATTTCCTTAAAGTTATCGATCCCTGCGCGGCCTCTGTGATGTGACAGCCCTTGCACGCGTTCCATGGCTCGATCCTGCCATGCGCCTGCTTTATGGATTTTTCACCCTGAACAACAAAGGAAACAAACAACCGGTTCTGTTCCAGCAGGCTCATCGCATGGCACGTCTGGCACTGCAGATCCCTGTGTTTGCTCATCTGCCATGTTTTAAATGCCTCCTGCATCAGGTGGCAGGAAGCGCAAAACTCAGGGTCTTCCCGGGTATGTTCATAGTATCTATAGCCGACCACGGCTCCAACAACCGAAAGAAGAAGGAGCAGGAACACAATCGACTTTTGATTTTCTTCGAAAAAAGTTCAGAAAAACTGAAAAAAAAGATTTTTTAGGCATTCCTTAAAAGTTTGGCCCGGGCCTCCGCGATGACCGTTCTGTCGGCCTTTTTCATTTTAGCCGAGGTCTCGATAAGCCTGCTGCTCATTGTTAATATTTCCGCCTCTACCAACGCTTTTTCCCCGACAAACAAAGGACTCTTGAACCTGACCGACATTTCGGCGGTGACAGCTCCTATGCCAAGTGACAAAACCGCCTTTACCATAGCCTCGTCGAGTATCGTGGAAATTATACCACCATGTACTATATCCTGATATCCCTGATGGATTTTCAGTAGAATAAACTCTGAAACCGTCCTGCCGTCTTCCGTCCTGAAATCAAGTTTTAATCCGGCCTCATTCCTTTTCCCGCAGACAAAGCAGTAACCGTCATCATCCAGTTTTATCTTTTTCATCTATGGCCAACAAACTGAAGAGTTTGTATAAAAAAAACGAGAAAATATAGCCCATCACCGAACCAAAGGCTGTCAGAATACCCAGGACAAAGACAAAGATGACATTTACCAGAATGCCTTTTGCCAGCGGATCCAGAGAGAAACATGAACTCAGATCCTTTGCAATCGCATCACGCCATGTTCCCTGGAATGCGTCCGCGTAGAAGGTATCCATCAACAGCGTTATTGAAAGGCTTATTATTCCCCCAATTATCGCACCGGCCAAAAGATATCTTTTGGCCTTCCTTTTGTCTTCCATCCGATTATTTATTCATCATGTCGAGAAATGTTTGATTGTTCTTGGTTCCTACTAATTTGCCGAGCAGAAACTCCATACTCTAGACCGTGCTGAGAGGGTGGAGCACCTTTCTCAAAATCCACATCTTGTTAAGCACATCTTTTTCTACCAGAAGCTCCTCTTTCCTGGTGCCCGAGCTGTTAATATCAATAGACGGGAATATCCTCTTGTCAACAAGCTTCCTGTCAAGATGAAGTTCCATGTTGCCCGTTCCCTTGAACTCCTCGAAAATAACATCGTCCATCCTGCTTCCCGTATCGACCAGAGCGGTTGCAAGAATAGTCAGGCTGCCGCCGGTTTCAATATTTCTGGCAGCCCCGAAAAACCTCTTTGGCTTCTGCAGGGCGTTAGAGTCAAGACCGCCGGAAAGCACTTTTCCGCTGGCAGGCATTATAGCATTATAGGCCCTTGCAAGCCTCGTGATACTATCGAGGAGTATAATCACATTTCTTTTGCCCTCCACCAGACGCTTGGCCCTTTCCATAACCATCTCTGCTGCCTGGCAATGTCTCTGAGGAGGTTCATCGAACGTTGAACTTATGATCTCGGCTGAAGTGACCTGGCGTTTCCAGTCAGTAACTTCTTCAGGTCTTTCGTCTATGAGCAGGATTATAAGGTGAGCGTCCGGGTGGTTCCTCGTTACCGCCTTCGCTATAGATTGCAGCAGGACGGTCTTGCCGGTTCTGGGCGCAGCAACGATCATTCCTCTCTGACCCATTCCTATCGGGGTGATAAACTCCATTACCCTCGTTGAATATTCTGTTGAATCATATTCGAGCGTTATTCTCTCGGTCGGATAATAAGGGATGAGATTATCAAACAGAGGTTTGCTTACGTTCTCCTCGGGCGATTCGTGGTTTATCGCCTCGACCTTAAGCAGGGCAAAATATCGCTCCGACTCTTTCGGAGGCCTTATCTGGCCAGAGACAAGGTCTCCTGTTCTTAGATTGAACCTGCGAATCTGGGACGGCGATACATATATATCGTCCGGGCCCGGAAGATAACTATAGTCGGGGGATCTCAGGAAACCGAACCCGTCTGGAAGAATTTCCAGGACACCAGCCGAAAAAACATTGCCCGTCTTTTCCGTCTGTGCCTGCAAAATCGCAAAAATCAGATCCTGTTTTCTCATTCCGGCAGCGCCTTCAACGTTAAGCTCATTAGCAACATTCGTCAACTCGTCAATAGTCTTATCCTTTAGTTCGGAAATAGAGACATTTACCATTAATTTAACTCCTCAATTTGGGTTTACTGTTCGGGTTTAAATTTCCCAGAAGGTTTATTCTATCTATACCATGTGCGGGATTAATATAAAAAGAAGATATATACTTAAGTACTACCTTACTAAAATAAAAAAACTTTGTCAATACCAAACCATCCTTTATTCCTTTAAAAAATTCGCTGCCTCCACGGAAAATTCCCATAAATGGTAACCGCCGTGATAACCGCTGCTTTCACCTGTTTCACCTGAATAATTGAGTTTAAAAACAGACCGGGTTAATACTGGAAATCCCGGCCTGTACCGGTAAAAGCGGTTATCAGCCCATCAGTTTTTTGCACCGGCGCCTTTTGTCTTAAGAAATTCTTTAATAAACAGATCGATCTTGCCGTCAAGCACTGCATCCACATCACCCACATCAACCCCTGTTCTGTGGTCTTTCACTAGCCTGTAAGGCTGAAGCACATATGATCGTATCTGACTGCCCCAGGCAATCTCTTTCTTGTCTCCGATCAGGTCCTCCATCTTCTTTTCCTTTGCCTTCAATTCAAGAGCGTAAAGCCTCGCCCTCATGATCTTCATCGCGAATGACCTGTTTTTGTGCTGTGACCTTTCATTCTGGCAGCTGACCACAACCCCCGTAGGCAGGTGTGTCAATCTAACGGCGGAAGAGGTTTTATTAACATGCTGCCCGCCCGCGCCGGAGGCCCTGAACGTATCCATTCTAATATCCTCCTCCCTGATATCAATTTCAATATCATCTTCGATCTCAGGACAGACAATAACAGCAGCAAAGGATGTGTGCCGTCTTTTGCTCGCGTCATAGGGAGATATCCTGACGAGCCTGTGAACGCCCGCCTCGGCGCTCAGGTATCCATAGGCATACTCCCCGGTGAATGTTATTGTAGCGCTTTTTATCCCGGCTTCATCTCCTGACTGAAGATCAACCACCTCTGTTACATAGCCATGCAACTCCGCCCATCTCAGGTACATCCGCATCAGCATCTGCGCCCAGTCCTGACTCTCAGTACCTCCCGCGCCGGGATGGATTGTAAGAATGGCATTGTTTCTGTCGAGCTTTCCGGAAAGCAGGAGCCTGACTTCAAGAATTTCAACCTCTTCTTTTAAGGATGCAAGCTCCTTCTGGATATCTTCAATGAATAGTTCCCCCCCCTCTTCCAGAAGAATTCCGATTGTTTCTTCAATATACGACAGTTTATTTTCGAGAGACTCGAAAGGCGTTACCGTACTTTCCAGCCCGGATTTGGCCTTCAGAAGCTCCTTTGTCTTTTCAGGGGACGACCAGACTTTTTCTAATGTAAGCTCTTCACTTATTCTTTTTATCTCTTCCTTCCTGCTATCGAAATCAAAGATAACCTCGTAAGGCACCTATTTTAGCCCTTAGCGCGGCAAGTTCTTCCTTCATCTCCCATTGAATCAACATAAAACTACCTCCATATCCTTATATTAATAATTAAAATAACAGACATCACAATACAAAAATACGAAAAAAGGTCGCCGTATTTCGTGTAAACCGTCATCGTTCCATCGGTCTTTATTCCGCCTGTCAGGATTTGCCTCTGAAAAAGGGACGTCCGCGCAAGAATTCTTCCGCTGCTGTCTATGAAACCGGAAACACCTGTGTTAGCGGCCCTGACCAAAGGCTTCCTGTTTTCTATCGCCCGGAAAACAGCCATACTGAAATGTTGATAGGGGCCGGCTGTCTTTCCGAACCACGCATCAGTTGTGATTGTGACCATAAAATCCCCACCAGAAGTATAGAACTTTCTCACCATGCCGGGGAAGATAATCTCATAGCATATCAATGTCGCGAAATCGCCGAATTCCGTCTCTGCCTTCAAGTATTGATCGCCCGGCGCATAGTCCCCAATACCTGCCACCATTTTGTTCAGGAAGAAGAGAATCCTTTTCAGGGGAACATACTCTCCAAAAGGTACCAGATGTATTTTATCATATTTGTACACAATTTTTCCCTCCGGATCGAACAACAAGGCGCTGTTGGCGAGAAGCGGCCCCTTCCCGGTCTCGGCCTTGACCGTTATACTCCCAAACAGCAGATACGAACCCAATCCTTTCTGGAAATCCAGCAGCTTTTCTGTATTCTCCGCGTCATATCCGAAAATAAACGGCAGGGCTGTCTCAGGCCAGATTATCAGGTCGGGAGATGGACCGGCAACTTCCCCTGAGAGTTCAATATATGTATCCAAAACTTCCTTCTGATATAAAGGCTCCCACTTTTTGTCCTGTTCGATATTGCCCTGGATGACGCCCACGTTAACAACTCCGCCGGGCCTGTCCTGCCCCAGTCTCCAGGTGCCATAGCCAAATGTCAGTATCAGCAGTAACAGGAGCGCAGTGAATCCGACCACAGTATAAGCCAGGGGGAAAAGAGGCATTTCGGAAATACGTTTTCGGAGGAGTATAAAATCTACGACGGCCCCGTTGACTGAAAGAACTAAAAAAGAAATTCCATATACACCGGTTATATCCGAAATCTGGATCATGGAGAGAAAATTATACTGGCTGTACCCGATACTCGACCATGGGAAGCCGGTGAACAAATAAGAACGGAGAAACTCCAGGACTACCCACAGTATCGGCGCAAGCAGCAGCGCCGGCAGCCTTGTCTTCTTAAAGAGCACGCAGAAAAGCCACGAAAATATAGCTGGGTAAAGGGCCAGGTAACAACATAACAATACGACAATCAGGATACTTGAAAGGAATGAAGCCCCTCCATAATAATTTATCGAATAGTATATCCAGTACAGAGTTCCAAAGAAATATGTGATGCCAAAAATAAAACCTGACACAAACGCCTGCGCGGGATTCTCTTTCCATAAAGCCAGCATCAGGGGAACAAAGGCTATCCACGCAACCAGATAAAGATCAAAGACCGGGAAAGCCGATATTATCAGTATTCCAGAGATAAAAGCGGGTAAATATTTGAGGCCTTTTTTATCAATAATTTTTTTCATAAGTTGACAATCAAAAAAGTATATAGTTATATTTATAGATCGTGGGCAGTTAGCTCAGTCGGTAGAGCAGAGGCCTGAAAAGCCTCGTGTCCGCAGTTCGATTCTGCGACTGCCCACCATGATTTTATTTGTCAGAGAGTTCTGAGTCAAGAAGAAAATGAAAGGCCTGTCCCTTTTATAATTATTTTCCCCGGCTTTCCCTTCTCACCCTCTACGTTATATTTCAATCCGAGGAATCTTTCCATTACCCAAAGGTTGGTCAGAATGTGGTTGATTATCATGGATATTTGGGGTAAGACCGCCTTTTTGTGATATAATGCAACGGCAATGAATATCAAAAAACTTGTGAAAAAGAACGTCTCACTGCTGAGGGCATATAACGCAAAAGATATCCCCTGCAGGATAAAGCTGGACGCAAATGAAAGCCCTTACGGATTTAATGACGAGTTAAAACTACCGGACGGGCTTGATATAAACAGGTACCCTGACCCCGAAGCCGGAATCCTGAAAAAATCGCTGGCAAAAAATCTTGGGGTCAAGCAGGAGAATATACTCCTGGGCAACGGCTCCGACGAACTTATATCTTATCTCACAACAACATTTGGAGGGCCGGTGCTGTATCCGGTCCCAACCTTCTCGATGTATGGAATTATTTCACAGGCCCTCGGAGAAAAAAAGATAGAAATTCCCCTTGACGACAATTTCGACCTTGATACAAAAGCGGTCTTAAGCGCCGTCAGGAAAGAAAAACCCGGGCTGATATTCCTGAGCAGCCCTAATAATCCCACTGGCAACTGTTTTTCCACGGACAGGATACTGAAGATAATAAAGGCTTCAAAAGGCATCGTTGTTGTCGACGAAGCATACCAGCCGTTCGCGGGTGAAAAGAGTTTTTTGCGGTTTCTCGGTGACTACCGGAATCTTGTCATCATGAGAACTCTGAGCAAGATCGGGCTTGCCGCCCTGAGACTCGGATTCATGATCGCAGACCCGGAAATAATCGGTGAGGTCAACAAGGTGAGGCTCCCATTTAATATCAATTCTCTTTCACAGGCCGCGGCCGTGGAGGTATTGAAAAATAAAAAAAGGCTGAATACTTCCGTAAGAAGAATCGTCTCGGAAAGAAACAGAATGCTGAAGCAAATGGAAGGAATAAAAGGGATCAGGCCTTTCCAGTCAAAAGCGAATTTCATTCTATTCAGGGTGGCGAATCCGGACGGAGTATACAGGGCGCTTCTGAAAAATGGCATACTCATACGAAACACGCATTATATGATCAAGGGATGCCTCAGGGTGACCATAGGCAAGCCTGACGAAAACGGGGCGTTTCTGGAAGCACTCAGGAGGATAACGTCCTGATACGCAGTGGGAAAGATTAAATCCATGCATATGAAGGACAGAGGCGTATTCCAATTGCCGGGCAAACCGGCGGCATAAGAAGGAGGTTAGGAGATGCGAAAATCCAGATTGACCCGAAAGACAAAAGAGACCGACATTAAGATAGACCTCAACCTCAACGGAACGGGGAAATATTCTATTGATTCATCGATACCATTTCTCGATCATATGTTAGCACTTATGTGCAAGGACGGCCTTATCGACATGAAACTGAACGCCAGGGGCGATATAGACATAGACTTTCATCATACGGTGGAGGACATCGGAATAGTTCTCGGAAAGGCCTTTAAACAGGCGCTGGGGGACATGAAAGGGATATCCCGCTACGGGCAGGCGTCCATACCCATGGACGAAACTATCGCCATGGTCAGTCTTGACATATGCGCGAGACCGTACCTGGTCTATAAAGTGGACTTCCCCAGGCGGAGCAAGCTGAAAGACTTTGACCCTGATCTTATCGAAGATTTCCTTCAGGCATTCACCGGCAACGCAGGCATAACCCTGCATATTTCGGTGCCCTACGGCAGGAATACTCATCATATAATTGAAGCTGTCTTCAAGGCGCTTGGGCGCGCACTGAGACAGGCCGTGGCAATAGACCCGGGTGTCAAGGGTATACCATCAACCAAGGGAAAACTCTAAATAGTGCAAACAAAATACCGATCCTGAAAAAAGGGAATATAATGCTAGAGGAAAGAATAAAACTGAAAGATATCAGTCATGTCCTCCTGGATATGGACGGGACACTACTGGATAAATATTTTGACGATTATTTCTGGGAACACCTTCTGCCTGAAAAATATGCCGAAAAAAACAACATATCGTTCGGCAGGGCAAAGGAAAAACTGATGAAAAAATATAAGATGCATGAAGGTACGCTTAACTGGACGGACATCGATTTCTGGTCAAGAGAGGTGGATTTGGATGTGCCGGCGCTGAAAGAACAGATCACGCACCTAATAGAGGTCCATCCACATGTCGAGGATTTCCTGAAAATGCTGAAACGCCATAAAAAAAAGATATTCCTCGTCACCAACGCGCATTACAAAGTTCTGGATATAAAAATGAAGAAGACGCGAATAGGGGAATTCTTCGACTCTGCCATAACATCGTTCGAAATAGGTTACCCGAAAGAGATGATCGAATTCTGGGGAAAAATCCAGGAAAGACTCGGGTTCGAAAAAGAAAAGACCCTTTTTATCGATGATACCGAAGCGGTGCTCAAAACGGCCAAAAGGTACGGGATTAAATATATAGTTCATAAAATCCATGCAAGCTCTAAATCCAGTACGGAAAAAGAACCAACAGGCGAGTTCACGGTTATCAGCGACTTCAGAGAACTTACGCCGCCGGAGGATAAATTATAAATCCGGTTGTTTCTATTTATCAAAATAACTTAATATAGACATCTATGGATGATTTACTCATACAGCTCTTCGAGCTGACAAAGGAAAAAAAGATCGCCTACTTCTCCATGGAGATCGGCGTTCATAACGATATACCAACTTACAGCGGGGGCCTCGGCGTTCTTGCCGGAGACACTATAAGGTCGGGTGCTGACCTGAAGCTTCCAATGATCGCCGTCACTCTTTTAAGTAAAAATGGGTATTTCACCCAGGACATCAACGAGGCCGGTAGACAGACCGAATCCCCGTCAAAGTGGGACCCTGTGTCTTATATGCAGCTGCTTCCGCACAGAATAACCGTGGAGATTGGAGGAAGAGACGTCTATGTGCAGACATGGCAGTATAATGTTCAAAGTCTCACAGGCGGATGCGTTCCAGTTTTTTTTCTCGATACGGATATCGCTGAAAACCGGACGGAAGACCGTGAAATCACATCCCGTCTCTACGGCGGGGGTCAGGAGTACAGGCTTAAACAGGAGCTGGTGCTTGGGGTAGGCGGGGTCAGATTGCTCCACGCAATGGGATTCAGGATAAAAAAGTATCATATGAACGAGGGTCACGCCAGTTTTCTCACGCTTGAACTGCTAAAGAGATTCAAGAAACCGATTGAGGATGTATGGGATGAAAAACTTGTATGGGATATCGAGCACGTAAAAAATCTCTGCGTATTCACGACACACACACCCATTGAAGCCGGACACGACAAATTCCCTTATGAGCTTATATCAAAGACGATGGATGGCTTATTCCCTCTCGACATACTAAAGGACCTTGCGGGCAAGGACTACCTGAACATGACGATGCTCGCGCTTAACTTAAGCCGCTACATTAACGGTGTGGCTAAAAAACACGGGGAGGTATCACAAAATATGTTCCCTGGTTACGAGATACATGCCATAACCAACGGCGTGCACTCTTACACATGGACATGCGAAAGCTTCAAGAAAATCTTTGACGAATACCTGCCCGGCTGGGCGAATGAACCGGAGCTTTTCGTGAGGGTCGGCCGCATACCCGATCAGAAGTTATGGGCCGCCCATATAGAGGCAAAACAGAATCTCTATGACCATATTAAAAAACTTACGGGAGTTTATTTCTCCCCTGAAATACTGACGATCGGCTTTGCCCGGAGGGCAACGGCCTATAAAAGGGCCGATCTGATATTCAGGGATATCGAGCGGCTGCTGAAGATAGGCGAGGGAAAGATACAGTTCGTTTACGCGGGGAAGGCCCATCCCAAGGACGAACCGGGCAAAAAACTGATACAGAACATATTTGAATACATCAAGCGCTTAAATGGCAGGATAAAGATCGTATATCTGAAGAACTATGATATGAACACAGCCTTAAAAGTCGTCTCGGGTGTCGACGTCTGGATGAACACGCCGCTAAGGCCTCTCGAGGCATCTGGCACCAGCGGGATGAAGGCCGCACACAACGGCGTCATAAACTTCAGCGTGCTGGACGGATGGTGGATAGAAGGCCATATAGAAGGATACACCGGCTGGGCCATAGGACCGCCCCCGAATGAATTAACGCCCGGAACAAACGCTGATGCACGGGATGCCGAGGATCTTTACAACAAACTCGAGAAAAAGATCATCCCCACATATTATAACGAACGGAGCAAATGGATAAGGATGATGCAGAACGCCATAGGAAAAAACGCCTATTATTTCAACAGCCACCGCATGATGCGCAGATATGTCACGGAGGCGTATATAAGGTAGGGCTCAATAGCGCAGTTTTTTATTGCACTGCATGCAGTAATCTTTTTCAGGCACAAAGCTTCCGCAGGCATCACATTGCACCAGATTAATCGGCAGTTCCCTGTTGCAGAACCTGCATGTCGTCTCTTTCTCGGAAATTATCCTGGAACAATGGGGGCATTTTCTGGTTCTTCCTCTGGCGATTTGCGGCGGGAGTATAAAAAGCAGAAAAACGCTCACAGGCAAGAAAAAACAGAGAACAGCCCATACGAGATAATTTCGTCCCTTCCGGTCCGCAATTATGCCTCCCGCCATTGCCGCAACTATATTTAATATTAAAAGCCTGAACATTTGTTTTATCGCCTCTGAAACTTCATTAATAACAGCAGCGGATTAATCTATTTCCGGATTATCAGCTCTATCGCCTTCCTGTGAAGATGGCGGTTGCCCGCGGCGACCAGTGACGACCTGCGCTTCAGGTCCAGCCGTGTATCACCTATATCCCTGCCCTCTGTATCCGTGATGATGCCTCCCGCTTACCTTACGAGAAGCCACCCACCCGCAAAGTCAAAACTCCTCGAGAGAGAAGGCGAAACAAATACGCTCATAGATCCGCAGGCAAGATAAGAAAGGTCAAGAGCTATCGCACCGAAACACCTCGTTTTTTGCGATACAGAGAGGAGAGGAATAATCATAGGCAGATACCTTCCCGGAACCTGGGTCTCATATGCGACCATGTAAAAATCGTCTTCCTGCTGGGCTTGTATCCGCCTGCCGTTCAGGAATGCCCCTGAAGCCCGTTCGGCCCAGAATTCATCTCCGTTACCCAGGTTTATAACATAAGATATATTTACGTCATCAAGGGTCTCTCCGTCAGCAACCGCTATGGACGTGCAGTAAAAGGGTATCCCCGATACAGCATTCCTGCTGCCATCTATCGGGTCTATAATAACTCTCTTGCCCCCTCCGTTTATCTCCAGGACTCCAATTTCTTCCGAAACAATAGTGAGGGGTTCTTTCATCGACTTCAGGCCATCGATTATTATATCTTCAGCCCTTTTATCCACCGGAAAAGTCCTGTCTCCGGAGGCCCCATAGCCGATGGATTTCTTCATATCGGGTGATTGTATCATGCCGGATATGTCTTTCATAAGACACTTTCCGATCTCCCTGAGGCCGTTAATATCCATATGTTATTTTAGCTGTTTGGACGACAAAAATGAAAATTTTCAAAAAGGGCCGAAGGAACTCACGTTCCTGTTGTTTGATTATTTAACGGTTTTTCATTACACCTTCTGAAACCTCGGGATAACGGGCGTTTTGCCTTTGCTTAATATATCCCCTTTTATACCGATAATAACTTCATTGAAGTGTATGTCCTTACCCGATGCCTCCAGCGCCTGCGTTACAATATGCCGAAGACCTCCACAGCAAGGCACCTCCATTCTGACAACAGTTATGCTCCTGATAGAGTTTTCCCTGAAGATGTCCGTAAGTTTATCGTGATAATACTGTGCGTCATCCAGCTTGGGGCATGCGATAAGAAGCTTCCGTCCCCTGATAAACCTGCTCTGAAAATTGACCGTTGAAAACGCCGCGCAGTCCGCTGCCAGAAGCAGGTCGGCATTATTAAGGAATGGGGCGTTCACGGCCGCGAGTTTCAGCTGTATCGGCCAGTTTGCAAGCTCCGGGCCGGAATCCGCCGCTCCATAATCGGACTCCTTCTTTTCGGTGAAATCGACAGTCCCAGTTACCGGGCATCCACAAACCTCTCCACTTTCTTTCTTCTTTGTCTCATCTACATGCCTGTTTGTAGCCTCTTCATCAAAGTCATCCGCCTCTCTCTGCTCAATCGAAAGCGCGCCTGTCGGGCAGCCGCCCATACAGGCTCCTAGCCCGTCACAATAAAGCTCCTTGATAAGCTTTGCCTTGCCGTCAACTATCCGGATGGCGGCCTCCGCACAGTCAACCACGCACTGGCCACACCCGTTGCACTTGTCTTCATCTATTTTGATAATGTTTCTTACAGCCATCTCTACCTCCCGTGTTTTTTTATTTGATTATGTTTTAAATATAAACGATTCAGGGATAACTTACTATGATCTAAATCATTATGTGAAGGCTTTCCCCGCCCTTTCACCTGCCGCTTGAGCGATATCTGGGTAATTCCGATTTTATTCTTAAATATCTAAAATGTTATACTACTATACACTTGTTTCGAGAAAGGACTCTTATGAATATATGTTATATATGTCAGGAAACTGAAGACATACATCCCTGGAAGCATCCGGTAAATAACCAGGAGTATCATTTTTGCGGTTATTGCCTTAAATCCATCATCGGGGCATGCGCGGAATGCAATAATATCCTGAGTAGAATGGACCCAATCGGCATTAATAATGACGGGCAGAGGATATGTTATAAGTGCAGCGCGACTAATGAAATGGCCGAAGATTAATTATAGTCCATAACGTTCCGGTAAAAGAGCGTTATTATTCCTGCCAGAGAGGTGATGATGCCAAAAATAAGCTAAGAAGAAAAGGCCCTGCGGATTAAGGACTCTTTTGAGATCGATAAATTATACCTCAAGGCGCTTGACTGCCTGATAGAAGACCTCTCGGGTCAGGGCATTGACATTGATTCCGGAGAGGGAAGGAAGATTTTCATACGTGCGGTACGGACACTCAACGAAAGATTTATCTAAGAATTCGTGAAGCCATTTTTCTATGACAGTAAAAAAATAACCTGCCGGAAGCGGGAATTTCCGGCCGGTGGGCCTTTGCCAAACAGAGGAGAACAGCCCGAACTCCCTGATAAACTGACAGATTGCCTCACTGGCAGGGAGATACCTTTTTCGAACAGGGACAATATAAGACAGACGGCGCTCAGGTTTCTCATCGAAGAAAAGGGATACAGTAAGGCCGATATATCCGTGGAACGGCAGGTGAGGTTTGAAATGGACGGGCTGCTGATGATATCTCCTGTTGATATCTCTATCATCTTCAACAATAAAACATTCATATTATGGAAGTGCGCCTCCGGTTCGCTTGTTTCCAGGGAAAGACAGATAATCGCGGCGGCCAGACTTTTTGAGCATTACGAGGTGCCTTTTTCGGTTGTGACAAACGGAAAAGACCTTGAGCTGCTTGATACTTCATCTGAAAAGGTCATAGGCTCCGGATTTCAGTCCATCCCATCAAAAGAGGAACTGATGAAATGGACGGAGGGTCGTGCGTTAAGACCTGTAAATACAAAGCGGGCCGTATTTGAGCAGAGAATTCTCTATACATATGATTCTTTAAGCTGCCCCGTGAATCCGGAATAATACATCTTCCCGACTTAACCTGAATTGTATTCACGTGAAAAAGCGGGTAAAAGTGCTGAAAATACACTGGGATAATGACGGAATTTCATAAGGAATAATTTAGTTGTTAATTGCTATAATAGCTGCCATGTTTTTAAATGCTAACTCCAACCTGTCCGGATTCAGGAGAAGACCTCTTTTATGAATATCAAGGTTAGTGATTTTATTGTACGATATATCGAGAAATTAGGCGTAAGATATATATTCGGTATACCCGGAGCGCACATCCTGCCTGTTTATGATGCGTTATACGGCACGGGAATAACTCCAATACTTGCCAAGCATGAGCAGGGGGCCGCTTTCATGGCCGGGGGATACGCGCGCCAATCAGGTGAACCTGGCGTCTGCATTGCAACCGCGGGACCAGGCGCCACGAATCTCGTTACGGGGCTGGCGAACGCGTACATGGACCGGCTGCCGGTGCTTGCCCTCACAGGCGAGACGCCCACATACTCTTTTGGCAAGGGCGCGTTGCAGGAAAGCACAGGAGAAGGTCTATGCATAAACCAGCTTGATATCTTCAGAGGAATCACAAGATATAACAATATTGTCCAGAGGACAGACTATCTGGACCAGGTATTGCGAAAAACAACCAGTATTCTTCTATCAGTGAATCCAGGCCCGGTCCTCCTGAGCTTCCCTTATAACGTGCTGAAAGAGTCTGTTAACGAAAGCATTCTGGACGATCTAGACATTCCCGAGAGGGACCACCGCCGCCCAGAGGGCGATAATGCTCCCGCCGCCATGGAAGTGATTGACATGCTGAAGAAGGCCCAATATCCTGTTATTCTCGCTGGATACGGCTGTATAGTCTCTCATGCGGAAGATATTATCTCGGCCTTTTCTTCCGATACGAACATACCGGTAGCTACAAGCCTCAAGGCTAGAGGAATAGTCCCTGAGGCCTCCCCCCTGTCTCTGGGAGTGCTCGGAATAACTTCGAATGAAAAGGCATTCAGGTATATCTCTGAAAAGGCCGACCTCGTTATCATCGCGGGAGCAAGTTTCGGGGAGAGAACAAGTTACAACTGGGACCGGAAATTACTTAACGGCAAAAAGATAGTCCAGATAGACATTAATGAATCCCAGCTTAACAAGGTATTTACCGCGGATATCGCCCTGAATTGCGATGTGAAGGGGTTTTTTAATATATTAAGACGTTGCCTCAAAGACGATTCATTCGGCCATAAAAATCCCGACGAGGCACGGCGCTATAAATCACGATATGCGAATACGGACGTCAATGGCGATGAATTCCTGCTCGTAAGCCATTTTCTGAATAATCTGAACAACCACTTCGGCGGCAGGGTATGCATCTTTGACGACAACATAATCTACATGCAGCGTTTTTGCGACGTCTCCACCAGCGAAAGCTATTTCCCGAATTCCGGGCTTTCCTCCCTGGGCCACGCGGTCCCGGCCGCGATCGGCGCAAAACTCTCGACTGAAAAACCGGTTGTGGCCATATCAGGAGACGGTGGTTTCCAGATGTGCTGCATGGAGATCATGACGGCGGTAAACCACAAAATCCCGATCTCCATAGTATTGCTGAATAATTCAACTCTCGGTCTCGTAAGAAAAAACCAGCTTCACAACTATCAGGGAAGATTCATCTCGGCCGAATTCAAAAATCCTGATTATAAAAAACTTGCGGAGTCTTTTGGCATCAGGCATTACAGGGTGGCTTCATTACCGGATGCCGATAATGTATTCAGGGAAGCCGATTTTAACGGACGAATAAATCTTATAGAACTGATTCTGGATAAAAATGAATTCCCGAAATATTCCTCGGGGAGATGAAATTGTCACTACCGGTAAAAGAAGAGATATTCACAAGCCTTAATCTCTTCTTTGATCTTTTCCTCGATTACAGGCCCTCACGACGGACCAGAGAAAAGTTTCTTCAAATCACAGGATACCCGGATGGCCCGGACGAAATATGCCGGGTCATCGCAGAATTAAGGGCAGTTTACGCAGAGGCACTGCGGATTACGGAAGCGGAGACAGTACGTTCAGGTTTTCGTGAAGAACTCCTTTCACTCCAGAAAAATCTTTACAGGGAACTCGAATATATTCTCTCGCTTGATGATAAAGACCCACGACGCCATTTTCTGATAGTAATACCTGTAGCCGACAGGCCGTTAATGCTGAAGAACTGTCTTGCCAGCCTTGTAGAGCAATGCCGTCTTTTCCGGTACGGCGGAATATTGACGGACTCTAATGGTCTCCCCCGATATAAAAAAATCAGTGTATTCATTATTGATGACAGCAGGGATGAATCCAACAGGCGCATAACAAGAGAACTCACATCAGAGACCCTTGGATCAGGAATCCCGGCTTATTATATAGGGCTTGAGGAGCAGACTGACTTCCTTAACCGGCTGCCTGCCGAACACAGGAATAAGCTCGGGAACCTGATAGGCGCTTCGCGTAATTTCCCTTCGCCCCACAAGGGAGCTTCCGTCACCAGAAATATCGCCTGCCTTTACATACATTCGATCCTGGGCGAACTCAATGACAGGGCGTTGATCTTCTTCATGGACAGCGATGAAGAATTCAAACTCAAGGTGAACATCGGCGACAGCACGAAAGAGGTCCATTTTATCAATTATTTCCACCTGCTGGACAGGATATTCGAGTCTTCCGGCATAGAGGCGCTTACAGGCAAAGTAGTAGGCGATCCACCCGTGTCCCCCGCAGTCATGATCAACACGTTTCTGGATGATATTCTATCGTTTCTTGAATCCATGGCCGGACGCGGTGCAAGCGATGAATGCGGGTTTCATCAGAAAATCGACAACAGCGCTTTTTCCGCTGAATATCATGATATGGTCAAACTTTTTGGATATGATGCCGCTAAATCACCAAGAAGATACAATTGCCTTCTCTCGGGGGCACATACAATAAAGGACTGTTTTGAAGACTTTTCATACAACGCAATGGATTTCTTTTACGGATTCCATCCGACCAGGCCTCAAATATACAGACATGCCGGCGACATGTAAAAGACCGAAAGCGCCAGGACCGTCTATACCGGAAACTATGTATGCACATCAGTGGGACTAAGGCACTTCATCCCGTTCGCAGGGCTGAACCTGAGGATGGCCGGACCCACTCTCGGTCGCATTCTCAGGACGAGGATCAGGGAAGGATTCGTCTCGGCCAACCTGCCTTTATTGCACAGAAGGACCATTGCTGAAAAAAATATCCATGAATTCAGGCGGGGGTTAAAACACGAGGATGATACTTTAGACCTGTCGGAAGAGTTCCACAGGCAATTCTGGGGCGATATAATGTTATTCTCGATCGACGCACTCGCTGAATCGGGATACCCGGATCAGGAGACCGGGCGAAGGAGGATAACGGATACGGTAAAAAGCACACTGGATAATCTCTGGGATATCTACCGGCAACAACAGGCTGACTCGGTCGAAAAACTGCGGCGTATCAGGCATTGCATGTCCGGCCCCCTGCATTGGTGGAACAATCATGCCCCCGCGGAAGACTCGGTAAAACGGCTTCAGCTCTTCTGTTCATTTGTCGAACATAACTTCGGACCAAATTCCGGGAGCATGAAGAAACTTGCCGAAGAGATAAGCAGAGGCGACCGGACCCGAATGATTATTGATGCAATTTGTTCTTTTCCTGAAGACGACCGCGCATGGAATAATGTTTTAAAGATGGTTTCTGCAATCCCTTCTGTCGCCGGGTGATTCTGAACTTCATTCCTTGACGCTATGCGCCATGCGCTTCACGGATAATCGAAATTTAAACCGGCTGTTGATAATCAACCGGGGCAGCAGCACCTGTTCCTTTTTTAGCAAGAATCATCATTTCATATCCTTTAGCCGGTTTATCCCTGAAGTATTTGAATTGCATTTTATAAATAAGCTTCCAGAAAAATGATCTTTGTGATAATAAGCTTGAAAATAAAGGGATTTGCCATGCATTAACAGTAGAACTGGCAGTTGTCGCATGAACTTTATCCCTGTTGATATCTTTCCTGATAAACTTTATCCCTGTATAGATTCTGCGTAACATCCAGAAGAACGGATAAGTGAAATCCCAAACAACCAGCGGTTCCAGCCCTGAATTTAATAATTTGGACTTTATCTCTTCAACTGTATATCGCCTAAAATGACCGTAGAACTCATCATCCCAACGCCATTCTCGCGGATTACTCGGCACAATGATAATTGCATGTCCATTTACCGACAGGAGTGACGAAATTTTATCAAGCGCTTCAACATCATTTTGAATGTGTTCAAGAACGTCAAGGAGAAAAATTGCATTATATGATCCTTGTTCGAGAAATAGCGATTGCTTTTCTACTTTTACCGACTCAAATGAACTTAAATTGGATTTCGCTTTTTCAATTGCGACACTGGAGAAATCAATGGCCTTGCCGTGCCATCCCCTGGAAGCCACATGGACGCTTATATCGCCGACTCCACATCCAATATCAAGGAATGGAGACGAAACATTATATTCATTAATCAGGCGATCCATACAGTAGTATATATACTCTTTCAGCGGAAGAAAATTGGCCATTAACGGCCTGCATGGATACGTCTGAAAAGCTCGAAGTCGGCAATGCCTGTCTTTTGCAATATATACTTCATCATCACTATGACAGTCTGAAATCCATATGTTAAACTTCTTCTGAAATTTATCGATGATGCCTCTGGAAAATACCGGGTTGGAATCGGAATATCGCCTATGCGGAAATTACTGTAAATTGCCTGTGCAAGAAATTCCGTATCAAATATAAAATCATCGGAATTTGAGTGATAATCAATGCGTTCCAATACTTCTCTTTTGAAAACTCTGAACCCCGAATGGAAATCTCCGAGGTTCTGGCCTAATACTATATTTTCAAACGCGGTAAGAAAACGGTTGCTGATGTATTTATATACAGGCATGCCACCCTCAAGTGTTTCCTGCCGCGTTCTTATGCGAGAACCCATAACAATGTCACAAATGTCAGTCATTATAAACCCCACCGCGTAAGGTATTATCCTCGGATCATATTGATAATCAGGATGTATCATAACGATGATATCGGCGCCCCTCTTTAACGCATCATTGTAACAGGTCTTCTGGTTAGCGCCATAGCCCCTGTTTTCGTTATGCTGGATAACGGTTATTCCCAGTTTTTTTGCAATTTCAACTGTTCTGTCCGAGCTGAAATCATCAGTCAGAATAACCTCATCAACAGACCCGTCCGGTATGTCACGATAGGTCTGCTCAAGCGTTAATTCAGCGTTATACGCAGGCATAATCACGATTACCTTCGGAGGTGTCTGCTTTCCTTTAAGTTTAGCACCGTTTGAGGAATTATTCATTTTATATAGAGTTATCTTTCAAATGCCTGGTAATTGAAGCTTCTCTGACGTGTCTTCCCGACGCATCGGCGGCCTGGCTCTATCCGGTTATTATCCGGTATATCTCTTCATATCTCTCCTGGATCTTCCCGACGATATCGTCAGGCAGTTGAGGGCCGGGGTATGTCTGGTCCCAGTCGAGAGTCAGCAGGTAATCTCTTATTATCTGTTTATCGTAACTGTCCTGCGCCTTCCCTGGTTCATATGTATCGACCGACCAGAAACGGGAGGAATCAGGTGTCAGTATTTCATCGATAAGTATCAGCTCGTTATCGCAGATACCGAATTCGAACTTTGTGTCCGCGATTATAACGCCTTTCTTCTCAGCCATGCTAACATCCTTGGAATAAATCTGCAGGCTGACATCCTTCAGCTTTTCAGCCATATCCCGACCGACAATCCATGCAGTCTCTTCAAAAGAGATATTAATGTCATGGCCCTTCTCGGCCTTTGTACTGGGCGTAAATATCGGATAGTCAAGCCTGGATGACTCTTTCAGGCCCGCAGGCAATTTTATCCCGCATACAGTGCCGGATTTGCTATATTCCTTCCAGCCGCTACCGGAAAGATATCCCCGGACGATACATTCCACCGGAAGTGGTTGGGCCTTTTTAACGAGCATGCTCCTTCCCTCGAGTTGTTCACGGTACTTATGGCATTTTTCGGGATATTCATTAACATCGGTAGCGATAAGATGGTTCCTGATAATCTCCTCCATCTGCCTGAACCAGTATATTGAAATCATGGTCAAAAGCCGCCCTTTTCCGGGAATTCCGCTTGGAAGCACAACATCAAATGCTGAAATCCGGTCAGACGCTATAAGCAGTAAGCTGTCCCCCATATCGTAAATATCTCTCACTTTTCCCCGTCTTGAAAATTCAAGTTCCGGCAGATCGGCCTCTAATATCATCTTTTCCATTAATATCTCCTCCTGCTTTTACAATTCTACGGAATGGATATTATACCGGAAATGATATTTTAGTATCTATGTTTCTCACTTGCAGGCCCGTAGGAGACGAGAGGATTATGCCCTGAACGTTTTACTGAGCAGCAGCCCGATATATTTATTAATCGGGTTATCACGATGGAGGAACGGCACAACGGGAGTTCTTCTTGTCCCGAGTTTTTTTAACTCCCACAGAAGGTCCCTGTTGTTTGGGTCGCTTTTCAGACCCGCCCGGAAGGTGCTTGCCGCTTCTTCTTTGTTGATCTTTAAATACGCCCTGCCCAGGTTAAGGTAAAAAACCGGATAGAAAAACTCACTGCCGAAGGGCATTGAATTGTCCAGCCTGATAATAGCATCCCTGCATATCTTTACTCCTTCGTACGGCCTGTTCTCGACGGCGGATATAAGATGTCCGTAATACGACAGGAGAAAGGGGTCCTCCGGAAATTGATCGAGGGCAGTTTTGAGCATGGCGAGAGCTGACTTCGCCTTGCCCAGTCTCGACAGCTTCTTCACTTTCTCAACGTAATCCGATCTTATTTTCTCTTTCCCATGTCCAGACAGTTCCAGCATAAACCGCTCAATCACTGTTTTATGCTGTTTTTTCATGAGTTCGACCAGTTTAACCTCGAAATCATCAAGTCTTCCGAGATGGGAATAGTTGCTGGTTTTTGAAGAAACAATCTCACCCTTCAGATAAACCCTCGTGACAATCCTGGATGTCTTCACGCCCATGTCCTCGGTCTGCACGTGATAGGTAGTATTATTCACGTTAATATTGCTGCTAAACCCGGGGGGGAGCTTGGAAATTATATTTATCCTGGATTCCGATGACATAGTATGTATTGTAATATTCTAACAAACATATTGAAAGCTTAAAATTGTTATTTATCCGGACACCATGCAACAGCCGGAGAAAAAGCCACAGGTAAGACGACTGAATGATATATTCACCATATCATCCATACTGCCGCGGCATCAGCATTTTCCTGGCTTCAACAGCAAAGAAAACAACAGATGAAACCGCAAGAGTAAACATCAGTTCACTGAACGTCAGAGGTTCAGTCTTGAATACAGGATTCAGGAATGGAACATAAATAGTCGCCATCTGGAGCGCGAAGGTTAGTAACACCGCCCCCAAAAGGGGTTTATTGGTAAACATACCCTGCCTGAAAAAAGAGACTTTTTCCGATCTGAGTGCAAGCACGTTGCCCATCTGGCTGAGGCATAATACAGTGAAAACCATCGTCTGCCAATGAGCATGTCCTGTTCTGATGGACCATGCCTGGATAAATATGGACGCAAAACCCATTAACAGCCCGATCCAGATTATGTCTATACCAAGGCCATGAGCAAAGATGCTCTCCCCCGGATTACGCGGAGGCCTGTTCATAATATCTTTTTCAGCGGGTTCGGCTGTGAGGGCAAGACCCGGCAATCCATCTGTAACAAGATTGATCCAGAGAATATGTATAGGCAGAAGGGGTATGGGAAGCCCTAAAAATGGAGCCAGGAAAATCGTCCATATCTCACCCGCATTGCTTGTCATCGTATATTTTATGAACTTCCGGATATTATCGAATATCCTCCTGCCTTCCTTTACGGCCTTGACAATGGTGGCGAAATTGTCATCCAGAAGGATCATATGAGACGCCTCTTTTGCTACGTCAGTCCCTGTAATGCCCATTGCAACCCCTATGTCCGCGCTCTTTAATGCTGGAGCGTCATTGACACCATCGCCTGTCATGGCGGCAAAATGACCTTTGTCCTGCAGCGCTCTGATAATCTTCAGCTTCTGTTCCGGCGCCACCCGTGCGTATACCCTGATATGTTCGACCCTCTCCTCAAACTCCTCAAGGGATAATTCCGACAGCTCTCTTCCGGTGATTATGGACGTTGAGTCATCGGCATCGGTAAGAATGCCGAGTCTCCTGGCGATTGTCCTGGCCGTCAGTGGATGGTATCCCGTAATCATAACGGTCTTTATGCCTGCTGTATTGCACAATTTTATGGCTTCTATCGCCTCTTCACGCGGTGGATCCATCATGCCCGCGAGGCCAAGGATTGTAAGCCCTTTTTCGACTGTTTCAGGAGAAAGTTCATCAGGCAGCTCATCCCAGAGCTTCATTGCCATACACAACACCCTCAACCCATCGGCGGCCATCCGTGAATTTATTTTCTGAATTTCTTCTTTCTCCAGTTGACTGAATCCTTCGGATGTCAGCATATTGTCGGATAGGTCAAGCAGGACATCTATAGCGCCCTTTGTAAAAGAAATATATTTGTATCCCGCCGTGACGCCTGTCACGCGGGCTGTTTCGTTTAATTTATGTATGGTGGTCATGCATTTTCTTTCAGAATCAAACGGTAATTCAGCGTCACGGGGAAATTCCACCTCAAGTTCCTGTTTGTGAAACCCCCCGCTTTCCGCGAAGGTATACAGGGCGATTTCCGTGGGATCGCCGACATAGCCATCATCCGATGTTTTCCGGGCGTCATTATTCAGGGCGAGTGACATGAAAAAAAGATGCCCGGTTGGGTCCGCTTCAGCTCCAGGCACTTCTCCGGAGAAAGAGATGTCTGCCGTTAAAAGCCCACCGTCAAGGAAAACCTCTTCAACGGTCATCTTATTCATGGTCAGTGTGCCGGTTTTGTCCGAGCAAATATATGTTACGGAGCCGAGAGTCTCTACAGCCGGTAACTTTTTTATTAAGGAGTTCTGACTGGTCAGTTTTTTTGCCCCGATGGCCAGGGAAATGGTCACAACCGCCGGAAGCGCCTCGGGAATTGCGGCTACCGCGAGAGAAACCGCCGTGAGCAGCATCAACAGGGCGGGTTCGCCCCTGAACAGGCCGAAGCCAAATACAATCGCGCATATTACAAGTATAATAATCGCGAGCCTCCGGCCGAAGGTCGCCAGTCTTTTCTGAAGAGGGGTCTTTATCTCTTTCGCATCCTGGATCATGGTCGCGATCTTTCCAAGCTCTGTATCCATACCAGTCGCGACAACAATTCCAGAGCCCCTGCCGTATGATACCGCGGTACCATAAAAAACCATGTTTTTCCTGTCCCCGACAGGTAATGTCTCATCGTGTATCGTATCGGTATGTTTTTCGACAGGAACGGATTCTCCGGTCAGTGCCGACTCTTCTACTCTTAATTGCACCGCCTCAATAAGTCTTATGTCCGCCGGGACTATATTGCCCGCCTCAAGAATAATCAGGTCACCAGGTACAATCTCAGCACCAGGTATATTTAACGGCATGCCGTCACGCATCACTATTGCGGTTGGCGCAGCCATCTTTTTGAGCGCTTTCATCGCCTTTTCCGCCCTGAATTCCTGAACAAACCCGATAATCGCATTGAGCACAACAATTACAATAATCGCAATGGTATCCGTAACTTCACCGATAACACCGGATATCACTGCCGCCGCCAGCAGTACAAGTATCATGAAATCCCTGAACTGGTCAAGGACCATCATGAAAAGGGTCCTTTGCTGCTTTTCTTTTAACTCATTCCGACCGTATTCCTCGAGTCTTCTTGCCGCCTCGTCAAAAGAAAGTCCATCGCTGGATGACCCAAGGTCACCCAGCGTTACCTGTATGTCTTTCTGGTGCCAGTTCATATGCCGTAATATTTATATTCCAACTTCAGAATCGAATCCTTGAGTCCTTCAGAAATGCGTTTCGGATAAAAATCATTTAAAAATCGGATAGTATGAAGATTGTCTTCATACTGCACTTATTTACTCATTACCATTGATTCAAGACGCGCGGTCCATTACCCGATAGCGCAACAGACCTCTCTCAAGCGCTTATTCTAATGAATATTGTCCAGCACGTCAACAGGAGATACCTGGAACACCAGTTAAATTAGCTGTTGACAATATATTTCAAGTCATATAAATTATCAAAAAAAGGAGGAGTTTAAATATGCCTGAAGCAAGAATAAAATATACAGATGGACTGCAATTCGTTGGAGAGGCTGATTCAGGCCACGCCATAGTTATGGACGGAGATACCGGGGTTGGAGGAAGAGATACCGGCCTCAGACCCATGGAACTACTTCTCCTCGGCATAGGCGGCTGTTCGGGCATGGATGTCATCTCCATACTGAAAAAGAAAAGGCAGGATGTTACATCCTTTGAAATCGGCGTGAACGGTAAAAAAGCGGACGAATATCCGAAGAAGTTTACTGAAATAGATGTAGAATACATTATAAAAGGCAGAAACTTATCGGATGAGGCCGTAAAAAGGGCGATAGATCTCTCAATGGAGAAATATTGCTCCGTCAAGGCCACACTGGAAGGCACGGCCAAAATAAATTACACTTATAAGATAATTCAGGAGTAAAGCATAGCGCCGCGTAAAATGCATTGGCAATAGATAGCGGAGGCATGAGAAGAACGGACTACTCCGGTTGGATCCTCTTCCACCGACGATGCATCCAGAGCCACTCAGACGGATTCCGCCTGATATATTCTTCTATGCGACCAATAAAACTGACAGTATCATTTAAAACCGCCCTGTCGTTATCTTCGGATTTATCCAGTTCTATCGCCTCTCCGATTTCAATTATATGTCCGTCGTTATTCCTTCTGATGAATACAGGGAGAACAGCCGCCCCTGTCTTTCTGGCTATTACCGCCGGCATCTTCATTGTATAAGCCTTTTTACCGAGAAACTCCGTTATCACGCCCTCCGCCCGGATCACGCTCTGGTCCATCAGAATTCCTACCGCCTCTTTCCTCTTTAAGGCCGTAAGTATCTTTTTCAGGGCACCTTTTTTGTATATGACATGGTTTCCGTGTTTTTCTCGCGCCTTTTCGATAATCCTGTTTAGATAGGGGTTTTTCTGCGGTCTCGCGACACCGTTGATCTTCGTTAATTTCGCTGACAAGGCAATCCCGATCAGTTCCCAGTTACCACAGTGCCCGGTTATAAAGATGATTCCCTTACCCTTCTCCCGGGCTTTTTCGAAATTCTCCATGCCCCTGATTTCGATATCATGCAATATGGCGGCATCAAGGCCGTAATATATCTTTATTATTTCGATAAAAGACTTACCGAGATTCCTGAAGTTACGTCCTATAATTAATTCCGGATCCGAATCCGTTGTAATCGCATTTCGCGCCACAGCGGCTTTCAGATTCTCAATAGCTATAGTTCTTCTGCTCCTCCAGAACAAGAAAAGGAGAGATCCCAGAAATCCACCGACTTTTAATGAGATTTTACGCGGGACAATCGCAAGCGGCAATGTCAGAAAAACCAGCAGCACAAACTGAAAAAACCAGATCTGGCGTTTCATTTATCATTTTTATTGTTTTCTTCTTCCTTGTCCATGGGCTCGTCCTTCTTCGCCTTCAGGGATTCGGAAATCTCCTGAAGGCGGCCGGCAACCAGATAGTTTAACGTCCCCTCGGGATATGTCCCATCCTCGTTAATCTCTCCTATGGACATGCCTGTCAATATCTCAAGGCCTTCTTCGATCCTGGTTATCGGATAAATATTGAATTTGCCCTCCTTGACCGCATCTACAACCTCTTTCTTGATCATCAGATTATGCACATTCTTTCCAGGTATAATAACACCGTGCGCACCGTTCAGCCCGATCATCTTGCAAAGATCAAAGAATCCCTCTATCTTTTCGTTAACACCACCTATCGGCTGGACGTCGCCATTCTGATCCATGGAACCCGTAATGGCTATATACTGCTTTAGCGGGACACCCGCGAGGCTGCTTAATATCACATAGAGTTCCGCGCATGATGCGCTGTCTCCTTCCACCATGTCGTATAACTGCTCAAAAGTGATCGAAGCGGAAAAGCTGATGGGCTTTTTCCGCGCGTATGTACTGCCGATATAGTGGGTGATAATAAGAATGGCCTTTTCATGTATCCTGCCGCTCATTTTCGTCTCTCTCTCGATGTTGACAACGCCGGACTTGCCCACGTAGGTCCGCGCCGTAATTCTGGAAGGCTTTCCAAAGCGGTAATCACCCATATCTAAAACGGCAAGCCCGTTGATCTGTCCGACCTTTTCACCTTCAACATCGATTATCAACGTGCCTTCAATAACCAGCTCCTGCAGTAGTTTTTCTATCTTGTTGGCCCTGTATATCTTTTCTTCCAGGGCGATATCGACATGTTCATCCCTTACTATAGTGTTGCCTGCTTTTTTCGCCCAGTAATTGGCTTCCATGATAACAGCCGAAATATCGCTGAACCTGGAGGATAATTTGCCCTGATGCTCAGCAAGCCTGGATCCGTATTCGACTATTTTCGCGACACCGGTCCGGTCAAAGGGCAGATAATTCCCCTGCTTGCACCTGCTGGCCACAAAATCAGCGTATTTCTGTATGGTCTTGTCATTTTTTTCCATTCTGCTGTCAAAATCCGCTTTCACCTTGAATAATTCTCTATATTCCTCATCCATGTTATAAAGAAGGTAATAAAGATGGGGGTTCCCCATGAGTATTACCTTGACATTCAGGGGTATGGCTTCGGGCCTCAGTGTTGTCGTCGACAGAAGCCTGTACTGTTCCCATATATCTTCGATCTTTATCTCCCTGTTTCTTATCGAACGTTTCAGTGCGTCATACGAAAACAGGTTCCGCAATAGGTCCAGGACATTTATTACTATGTACCCGCCATTGGCCTTATGAAGGGAGCCCGCTTTTATCATCGAAAAGTCGGTTGTGGCCACTCCATACTGAAACTTGTGCTCCAACCTGCCGAAGAGATTAAAATACGTAGGGTTGCTTTCGTAGACGCAGGGCGCGCCTTTGGTGTCCTTGTTGTTAATAAGGACGTTCACGGCATACCTTGTAAAAGTGGGTTCCGCCTTAGGCGCCTTCAGAAAAGGCATGGGAGCCGCCTGTTCGTCCTGAACCTTGAAATCCTCAAGATGGTCGAGTATATCTTCGGTGACATCGTCAAGATACGCAGTTATATTTTTATAATCATTATACTTATTTTTTATCTCTTCCATATACTGTCCCACTGCGGTAAGGGCGGCGTCTCTTTCAAGCTTTAAAAGCTTGTCCTTCACACTTTTTTCCCCCTCCCTGACTTCCCTGACGACATCGTTGAGCCTATCCTGAAATGCCTTCCCCATCGCATCTATCTTACTCTTAAGGTCATCTTCAAGACTGGAATACTCTTCCTCTGTCAGTGGCTCGCCGTTCTTCTTAACCGGGACTATCAGAAGACCGCTTACCGTCTTCCTTATCGAAAAGCCCTTGCTCTTCGCCTCCTCTTCGAGTCCAAAGAACATCTCTTTCTGGCTCTTCTGAAATTCCTCCACGAGCTTGTTCTTCTGTTTTTCATATTCCTTGGATTCAAATATTCTGGGTATTTCGACCTTGAGTATTCTTATCAGTTCTTCCATGTCCTTATGGAATACCGATGCACTGCCGGGCTTCAGTGATATCGCGAGCGGGATATCAGGGTCTTTAAAATTGTAGACGTAACACCAGTCATCCGGAACAGGTTCATCAGCCGCTTTTCTGTTGAGCAGTAATTTTATCGTGGTCAGCTTTCCTGTGCCGTTATCACCGAGCATAAAAATATTAAAGCCCTTGTTATCGAGATCCAGACCAAAATCAATTGCGCGCAGCGCCCTCTCCTGCCCTATTGTCTCAGTTGATTCAGAGAGTTCATCAGTCGTCTCAAATTGGAATAAATCCGGATCGCAACATTTATAGAGCTGTTCGCTGTCGAGTGATTTTGGCATTACCACCTCCAATAATTAAATAGCTTCAAGGTAAAAGATAAAACAAGTATAAGGGAAAGCAGAGATATTTTCCAGCAATAAAGTAGCGTTACCTTGCGGAAGCCGGTTATCTCTTCTTTGCTGCAAGTTTATTTAACGCATTCAGATAGGCCTTGGCGGCCGCCAGGATAATGTCCGTATCAGCGCCGTGCCCCCTCACCGTCTTTCCGTCTTCCTCGAGCGTCACAGCAACCTCGCCAAGCGCATCGGTACCACCAGTGATACTCTTGACCTCGAACTTCAGAAGATTGCTGCCCGTTCCAGTTATATGAGCGATCGCCCTGTAAATAGCATCAACGGGTCCGTCCCCGTATTCCGTCCTGTCAAAAACTTTATCCCCTATTTTAAGCTTTAACGAAGCCGTGGGTTTCTGTTTCATCCCACTGGATATGGACATGTCCACAAGGGTATACAGTTCATGGACTTTCGATACCTCTTCCATGACAAGGGCCTCTATATCCTCGTCAAAAATATATTTTTTCTGGTCGGCAAGCTGCTTGAACCTATCGAATGCCTTGTTTAAGTCCGCATCGGACAATTCATACCCGAACTCCTTCAGCCTCTCTTTAAATGCATGCCTTCCTGAATGCTTTCCAAGCACAAGCTTGCTCCGGGGTATGCCGACCGTCTCCGGCTTCATTATCTCATACGTTGAACGTTCCTTGAGATACCCGTACTGATGTATGCCGGCTTCATGCGCGAACGCGTTCTCGCCCACTACAGCCTTGTTAGGCTGCACCATTATGCCTGTAATCTTCGAAACAAGCCTTGATGACCTGTATATCTCTTCGGTCACGATCTTTGTATCCGCGTTAAAGAATTTAGGCCTTGTCTTCAGTGCCATGACAAACTCTTCCAGTGATGCGTTGCCGGCCCTTTCCCCGATGCCGTTTACCGTGCATTCCACCTGGCCCGCGCCTTTCAGCACCGCGGTAAGTGAATTCGCCACGGCCAGGCCGAGGTCATTGTGGCAGTGGACCGAGATGACCGCCCTGTCAATATTAGGAACCTTATCGAACAGATATCCGATCAATTCACTATATTCCTGGGGCACCGTATATCCCACCGTATCCGGTATATTCACGGTTCCGGCGCCGGCGTTAATGACAGCCTCGGTTATCCTGCAGAGATAATCCCAGTCTGACCTTGTCGCATCCTCAGCCGAGAACTCCACGTCATCGGTATATTTTCTCGCGTACCCGACGGCATGAATAGCCGCCTCAAGGACGGCGTCCCTGTCCATCCTTAATTTATATTTAAGATGTATATCGGATGTAGCAAGAAATATATGTATCCTCTTCTGCTCTGCGGGCGTTAGCGCCTCGGCCGCCTTTTCGATGTCTATCTCCTTCGCCCTGGCAAGAGCGGCGATAGTTACACCCCTGGTCTCCGACGCTATCTTTTTTACGGCGAGAAAGTCACCGGGCGACGCCACAGGGAACCCCGCCTCTATAATGTCGACCCCGAGTCTCACAAGCTGTTTCGCAACCTGGAGCTTCTCATCAACATTCATGGACGCGCCAGGCGACTGCTCGCCGTCACGAAGGGTTGTATCGAAAATCTTTATTATTCTCATCTCTTAACCTCTGATAACCTGAGTTTCTGTTTTCTATAAAATAGATATATATTTTCTATAATTCCTTCAACAAGATAGATCATGGCAAAGACAAACAACGCCACCGGCGGATGAATAACAATGGCCGCGAAAACAATGACAATGGCCACCAGTATCCAGAAAGGCTTCCTCTTGCCGAAGTCGATCTCTTTAAGGCCGTGGAATTTGAGGGCGCTTACCATAATAAGGGCAAGAAGTATAGTAAACACCAGGATGAATATGTTTTTCCCCGGCACACCTTCCCATAACTCGTTGTGGAATATTATAAGCGTATCTATCAGACTCGCGGCGCCAGGTATGGGCATACCCGTAAACGCCTTTGATTCCGTCGATCCCATCTGTACGTTATACCGCGCAAGCCTGAGAGCGCCGCAGGCCACAAAAAGAAAGGCCGCTGCTAATCCAACCCTGCCGAAGGGTTCGATCGACCATTTATAGACAATAATCGCCGGCGCAACACCAAACGCCACCAGGTCGGAAAGCGAATCAAGCTCAATCCCAAACCGGGTGGTGCTGTGGGTCAACCTGGCTACCCATCCGTCCAGTCCGTCAAAAACAGTAGCTATCAATATGGCCCACGCAGCATGAAGGTAATTACCCTGAATCGCGGCGAGTATCGAATAGAATCCCAGAAACATACCGCAGAGCGTCAGACTGTTCGGAAGGATATATATGCCTTTTTTCATGAAATTACCTATTATAATCCAGTTTTTTTATTTGCGCTATTACTGTTTCGCCCGCCTTTACCTTATCGTTTAATTTCACCTTAATATCCACGGATTCCGGCAAATATACATCGAGCCTCGAACTGAATTTTATCATCCCGTATCTTTCCCCGCAGGTTAAAAGATCGCCTTCCTTCTTCCTGCAGACCGCCCGCCTGGCGACAAAACCAGCGACCTGCCTCACAAGTATATCGCCGTATTCCGTCTCAAGGACCATCTCGATATTCTCGTTTTTAAATGAAGCATCCTCTCTGTACGCGGCCAAAAATCGGCCCTTTGAATGCTTTACCGTCTTAACCCTTCCGCTGCAGGGCGCACGGTTGACATGGACATTAAAGGGCGTCATAAAGACGCTTATCTGTTTCATACCGGCATGAATATGACGTGATTCATACACATCCTTTATCAAAATCACTTTCCCATCAGCGGCCGAGACGAACAGTCCCCGGCCTTCGGGTACTACCCTGTCGGGATCCCTGAAAAAATAGAGCATAAACAGGGTCAGAACTGACGGAATAGCAACACCGGCCGGTATAAATATAAAAACAAGAGCTGTCAGGGCAAGGGAACCTAATATAAAAGGGTACCCCTCATTGGCTATTTTAAACATCGCTTTATTTCACCGGCGATCAGTTTTTCATGCCTTTGACCTGTCGACAAGCTTGCCTTTTTTGAGCCACGGCATCATGCCCCTGAGCTTGTCGCCCACTTATTCTATCTGGTGTCTTTCGCCTTTCTTTGTCAGCGCGTTAAAGACCGGCTTGTTCGCCCTGCATTCAAGCATCCACTCCTTCGCAAAGACGCCGTCCTGGATTTCATGGAGTATCTTCGCCATCTCTTTTTTAGTATCCTCGGTAATAATCCTGGGCCCTCTCGTCAGGTCACCATACTGGGCGGTATTGCTGATCGAATATCTCATGTTGGATATCCCGCCCTCATATATCAGGTCAACGATGAGTTTGACCTCGTGCAGGCATTCGAAATAAGCCATCTCAGGGGCATATCCCGCCTCGACAAGCGTTTCAAAACCCGCCTGGATAAGGGATGTAATGCCTCCGCATAAAACCACCTGCTCCCCAAAAAGGTCCGTCTCGGTCTCTTCCCTAAAACTCGTCTCTATAATACCCGCCCTGCCGCCGCCTATTGCGGAAGCGTAAGCAAGAGCAATCGCCCTGGTCTTCCCTGAAGGATCCTGATGAATGGCAATTAAGCATGGCACTCCGCTTCCCTTCGTATATTCCGACCTGACGAGGTGTCCCGGCCCTTTAGGTGCAGCCATAAAGACATTCGCGTCAGCGGGCGGGACAATCTGGCCGAAATGTATATTGAACCCGTGGGCAAAGGCGAGGCAGACACCCTTTTTCATGTTCGGAGCTATCTCGGCATTATATACGTCCGCCTGCAATTCATCCGGAAGCAGGACCATAATTATGTCGGCGGCCCCGGCTGCGTCCGCAGGGGTCATCACCTTAAAACCTGCTTTTTTCGCCTTGTCCCAACTCGCTCCTTTTCTTATTCCCACAACGACATCCATGCCGCTTTCCTTGAGATTGTTTGCGTGGGCGTGTCCCTGGCTTCCATAGCCCATGACCGCTATCTTCTTTTTTTTCAGACTCCCGGTGTCCGCGTCCTTGTCATAAAAGACTTTTATCATAAAATCCTCCTCTGATTATTATTATGGTCACTATATTTTTTGATTAAAACAGAATCTATTATATTATAATTTAAAGGTTTTTTCTATTTTTGTACTGTTGAATTTATTCTTAACGGTTTAAATGAGGACAACGGGGACGAAAGACATGCCTCCGGTAAAAAAAGCGTGTTTTCTTCCGGAGAATATCTGCCGGCAATCCTGAAGCTTCTTTCACCTTTCGGGCTTAAAGTATAAAACGGCAAGCGGAGGGAGTACCAGTTCCATGGAATATTGCCTGCCGTGCCACGGGATATCAGATGAATTTACACCGCCGGAATTTCCGAGATTGCTGCCGTAATATTCATCTAAATCACTGTTCATTATCTCACGGTAAAAACATTTTTCCGGGACGCCGATCCTGTAGTTGAATCTCGGCACAGGTGTGAAATTACAGACAACAACAATATGATCATCGGGATTCCCGGCGCGCCTGATGAAGGACAACACACTATTGTCCGTGTCCCTGAAATCGATCCACTCAAACCCCTTTTGATCAAAATCAACCTCATATAACGCCGGCTCCGAAGAATATATGCCGTTGAGGTCCCTGGCATAATTCCAGAGTTTCCTGTGATCTTCAAGTTCGAGCAGGTGCCAGTCAAGGCCGCGATTGAATTTCCATTCGTCCCATTGTCCAAACTCGCCGCCCATAAAGAGTAGCTTTTTCCCTGGATGGCTGTACATATAGCCGTAGAAAAGCCGGAGATTCGCGAATTTCCTCCATCTGTCTCCGGGCATCTTGCTCAGCATAGACTTCTTTCCGTATACAACTTCATCGTGCGACATAACCAGCACGAAATTTTCGGTGAACGCGTAAAGGAGGCTGAATGTCAGATTATTATGATGATATTTCCGGTAAACAGGGTCTTGTGAAATAAACTCAAGCATATCGTTCATCCAGCCCATGTTCCACTTCATATCGAATCCGAGACCGCCGAGATGAACAGGTTTTGACACACCGGCCCAGGAGGTGGACTCCTCCGCAATTGTCAGTATGCCTGGAAAATACTGGTGTACGAGCTCATTGAATTTTTTAATAAAACCTATCGCCTCTAAATTTTCATTCCCGCCGAATATATTGGGCTCCCATTCTCCGTTTTTCCTGGAATAGTCGAGATACAGCATGGATGCCACCGCGTCAACCCTGAACCCATCGATATGATACACGTCGAGCCAGAACAGGGCGTTCGATAAAAGGAAATTTCTCACTTCATTGCGTCCGTAATTGAAAATTAACGTTCCCCAATTCTTATGCTCCCCTTTCCGGGGGTCCTGATGTTCATACAGGGCGGTGCCGTCAAAGAATCCAAGACCGTGTCCATCCTTTGGAAAATGCGCCGGAGACCAGTCTAGGATAATAGAGATATTATTCTGGTGGCATTTGTCCACAAAAAACATGAAGTCATCTGGAGTTCCAAATCTGCTGGTGGGCGCAAAATAACCGATTGTCTGATACCCCCATGAATCATCAAGCGGGTGCTCGGATAATGGCAGCAGCTCTATATGCGTATAGCCCATATCTTTTACATACGCTATCAGCTTATCGGCAAATTCCCTGTATGTCAGAAACCTGTTACCCTCATCGGGCGCTCTCATCCATGAACCAAGATGCACTTCGTAAATCGATACGGGCCTCTTGAACCAGTTTGTCTTTGAGCGATTTGTCATCCACTCATCGTCATTCCACCGGTATTTATGTATGTCATAGACTATGGAAGCGCTTTTCGGCCTCTGTTCAAAATAAAACCCGTAAGGGTCGGCCTTGACCGCGCGATATTTATTAAATCTGGACTTTATCTCGAATTTATAGAGATCACCCTCACGGAGTCCCGGAATAAAAAGCTCCCATATCCCGGATGAACCTATAACACGCATCGGATGTCTTCTATTGTCCCACCTATTGAAATCTCCGATAACACTGACGCCTTCCGCGTTTGGCGCCCACACGGCGAAATGGACTCCGCTTATCCCGTCTATCTCCATAAGGTGGGCCCCGAATTTTTCGTATTTGTTATAGTGTTTACCTTCTCTTATGAGGTAAATATCATAGT
The DNA here is from genome assembly GCA_024275975.1 of Nitrospirota bacterium. Classification (GTDB taxonomy): domain Bacteria; phylum Nitrospirota; class Thermodesulfovibrionia; order Thermodesulfovibrionales; family UBA6898; genus JAJRYC01. The sequence continues at coordinate 35,199 of JAJRYC010000083.1, forward strand.
CTGTAAGCACCCGGTCGAATGAGTATGGGTCCTTAAATTCAGAAATATCGCCGTCGGCTGTCTGTATTTTTAATTTGTATGGAAAAGTATCTTCCCTGTCGAGCCGTAAAATATAGAACCCCTGGTCCCGTATCCTGGACATCAGAAATTCTTCACCTGTATTTTCATCTACAACCCACGCCTTGTCAGCCTCCGGAAGAAAGGCCCTGACTTCCAGTTTTCCGGCAAAACCGTCGCCGACAACATGCATCCCCAGCACATAAAACGGGTCACTATGGCAGCTCTTCAGAATTCGTTTTATATCATCTCTGATTTCCATGAATAAGCCTCTCGGACATCTTTTATTAGTATATTAACCTTAGTGCTGTAAAAAATCATTAATAAAAGCAGGCAGGGGGGATGAAAAACAGCTCATTCCAGCCCTGGGACGGCCGTCTCTCTGAACGGCTATATTTCCGGCTGAAAAAACAGGGTGCTATTGTGAGGACCTGTTCAGAACTATTAATATTTCTTTAAACCTTCCCTCGCAATAGCAATTTTGCCGGTCCTCACAAACTCCTTGATACCCATCGGTTTCAGGATATCAACTATCGCGGCTATCTTCTTTTCATCACCTGTTACTTCTATGGTATAAGTCTTCTGACTCGAATCAACAATCCTGCCGCGGAATATTTCCGCAATCCTGAGGACTTCCGCCTTGTCCTCCGCCCTGGGAGCAACCTTAATTAGCACCATTTCCCGTTCTACATGGTCAAGTTCCTTCATGTCAACGACCTTAATAACATCAATAAGTTTGTTGAGCTGCTTATCTATCTGTTCTATGACCCAGTCATCACCACTCGTTACTATCGTCATGATCGATATCTGAGGGTCTATTGTTTCGCCTACGGACAGGCTCTCTATATTATATCCTCTCCCGCTGAACAGACCCGAGACTCTGGAAAGCACACCGAATTTATTTTCAACAAGTACAGATATGGTATGTCTCATAGCTCTCCTTCATATTATGCTTTATATTTTATCTATCCAATATATGTAACCGCCATCCTTCCCGTCCAGAGAGGATGACAATGGTATAGTGCTGTTTACAATAATTAATAGCTGAAGCTCATTGCAGGTTTATTTTACCGCCTTAAGCTTTTTCCCGGATTTTTTCACCTCTTCAAGAAAAAGCATTTCATCGATCGCCGCCCCTGCCGGCACCATAGGGTATACCTTCTCTTTCCAGTCTATTACAAAATCCATTAAAACAGGCCTTTTTATTTTGAACGCTTCTTTCAGCACAGGCTCCACCTCCGAGCGTTTTACGGCCCTTAAGCCGACGGCATTATAAGCCTCTGCAATTTTCACAAAGTCCGGCACGGATTCGTCAAGCCTGGTATGGGAATATCTCTCCTTAAAGAAAAGTTCCTGCCATTGCCTGACCATCCCAAGGAATCTGTTGTTCAATATGGCGACTTTCACCGGAAACCTGTTTATCACGGCAGTGGCAAGCTCCTGGATATTCATCTGTATGCTTCCATCGCCGGCGATATCAATTACAAGTTTGTTCGGAAATGCAAGCTGTGCACCGATGGCGGCCGGCAATCCATAGCCCATGGTACCCAGCCCGCCCGAAGATAAAAATGTGCGGGGTTTATCAAACTTATAGAACTGCGCCGTCCACATCTGGTTCTGGCCGACTTCCGTTGTGATTATCGCATCGCCTTTTGTCAGCTCATTTATTTTTTCGATTACAAACTGCGGTTTGATGATGTCAGTGTCCCTGTCATAGGTCAAAGGTCTTTCAGCCTTAAAGTCGTCTATCTGTTTTAACCAGGCCTTCCTGACCTCTTTCCATTGTTCTTTTACCTCGCCCTTAAGGACTTTGTTCAGTGTTGTAAGCACCCTTTTCACGTCACCGACAATAGGTATGTCAACACGTACGTTCTTCCTTATGGATGTAGGGTCTATATCAATATGTATTATTTTAGCATGCGGGGCAAAAGCGCTTACCTTGCCGGTGACCCTGTCGTCAAAGCGCATGCCGATAGCGATCAGAAGGTCCGACTCCTGTATGGACTTGTTCGCATAATACGTACCGTGCATCCCCGGCATGCCGAGGGAAAGCTTATGACTCCCGGGGAACGCCCCAAGACCCATAAGAGTCATGGCGACAGGCAATTTAGCATGTTCGGCAAGTTCTTTCAGTTCTTTTGAGGCGCCGGAAATTATAACGCCGCCGCCGGCGACGATCACCGGTTTTTTTGCCTTTGCGATCGCATGGGCGGCCTGGCTTATCATCCATTTATTGCCCTCATAGGTAGGGTTATAGCTCCTCATCTTTATACTTTCAGGCCATACGAAATCTGTTTTAGCCGTGGTAACATCTTTAGGGAGATCTATTAATACCGGGCCGGGGCGGCCTGTAGTCGCTATGTAAAAGGCCTCTTTAATAATCTGCGCCAGGTCCCCTACGTCCTTCACAAGAAAATTATACTTGGTGCACGGCCTCGTAATTCCGACTATGTCCGCTTCCTGAAATGCGTCATTGCCGATCAGCAGCGTCGGCACCTGCCCAGAAAACACAACCAGAGGTATCGAATCCATTGCCGCAGTGGCTATTCCGGTAACGGTGTTTGTAGCGCCTGGGCCGGAAGTCACAAGTGCGACGCCGGCTTTTCCGGTCGCCCTCGCATAACCGTCCGCCGCATGGACAGCCCCCTGTTCATGCCTGGTAAGTATAAGCTTTAGTTCCTTTTCATCATGCAGCTGGTCAAATATATTAAGGACGACTCCCCCAGGGTACCCGAAGATATGTTTTACACCCTCTTTTTTTAGGCATTCCAGCAAAATTTCCGCGCCTGATAGTTTCATATTGATTTATGCTCCTCTGTCAGCCTCTTAAGGACAGCTTAACTTTTTTAGTTCAAATTTATTTTAACATATAGCCGCAAACAACAAAAAACGTTCCTGGTGTTTTGTCATCTTTGTATCGTCATAACCGATATGCCTGTTTGTTATTTCGAAGGAGTACGCAACTGAGAAATCCTGGATTTCTCCCTTCGGCCGAAATGACAATTCAGATTTGACACAGCACCAGCTATGTATTCTTATTCTTTTCTTTTTTATTCCTGTACATCTTCACGTCAGCCTCATTTAATGTCGCCAAAAGGTTATTAGAGTCATCGGATGTCGAACAGCCGAGACTGAAAGATATCACGCAACCGAATTTTTGAGCGTTATTATTATTCCATCTAACAGTTTCTTCCCCTAGTCTCCTGGCTACCCTGGCGCTCTTTCCGCAACTGGTATTCATCATCAATACCATAAATTCATCACCCCCGAAACGGAATACAAGATCTGATTTGCGAACCGAATTTCTGATCAGGTTTGCGCTTTCAACCAGGATTTTATCTCCTGTCAGATGCCCCAGCGTATCGTTAATCTGTTTGAGATGGTCCATATCTATCATAATAAATGAGACGGCCTCGCCGTTTTTTTTAAGCCTCGCAAACTCCCGTTCAATCACCTCATTAAAGAAATGCCTGTTATACATACCGGTCAGATGGTCTATTATTGACAGCTCCCTGAGCCTGGAGGCCCTATTGTTGAGGTGGAAAATAAGAGTATTTATATTTTCATAGAGGGTCCTTACAGGCTGCTCGGAAATAACCTTGAAAACCTCGCAATCAAAACAGGTATTGTATTTCTTCGAAAATTCACCCTGGACATCGCCATCGCAGATCGTGCCGCCCTGAAGCCAGCATCTGTAATTTCTGCTTTTATACGCCGGGCATTTTTTTCTTTTACATCCTTTAATCTCCCAGCACCTGAGAGGTTTAAACTTCCTTGATAAATAGCTCCATCTTTCGACCGGAAGGGACATCTCAATTGTGCCCCTGATAATCTTCTCCAGATCACTGTTGAGCTGCAATAAAAGATGGTTGTCATCTTTTCCCCCTGCTTTACTGTTTCTTACAACCATATTCCTTTACGATATAGTTAACCCCATATATCAAGTGGCAATAAAAACCTCTTTTCCCCTGGAAATCACCCCGGTTTTCAGAGCAATTATAAAGTTATATAATTGAATAAAGCAAACTTTTCAATCTTCGTCAACAAAAAAATTCAACGCTGAACGTCCGAACATAACTCAGTCTCAACAGGTCATTTCATTATCGCGCCCTCATCCGCGGAACTTACAAGCTTCGCATACCTTGCCAGGTAGCCCCCCTTTATTTTCGGCAACGGCCTCTTCCATCTCTTCATCCTCTCTGTTATCACTTTCTGTGACAAACGGACGTTCAGACTTCTTTCAGGAATATCAATCTTTATCCTGTCCCCGGCTTTAACTATCGCAAGGAGGCCGCCTTCCATCGCTTCCGGCGAGATATGCCCGATGCAGGGACCTCTCGTCCCTCCGGAGAACCTTCCATCTGTAATGAGCGCAACGGATTCACTCAGTCCCATGCCGGCTATCGCGGAAGTGGGAGAGAGCATTTCACGCATGCCCGGCCCTCCCTTGGGGCCCTCATACCTGATTACAACCACATGGCCCGATTTTACTTTCCCGGCAAGGATAGCCTTCATAACGTCTTCCTCTGAGTTGAAAACGATCGCGGACCCTTCGAATTTCATCATCTTCCCGCTGACAGCGGACTGTTTCACTACACATCCGCCAGGCGCCAGATTACCCTTCATTATTGCAATTCCGCCCTCTTTTTGATGGGGTTTATTCAACGGCCTTATAACCTCTTCATCGTTTATAGCGGCCTTATCCGCAATATCGAACACCTTTTTCCCCGATACCGTAATATTGTTATTTATTCTGTCCCTTAATCTCTTTAATACCGCCGGAATGCCACCGGCGTAATGGAGGTCTTCGAGATAATGTACGCCGCCGGGCAGCATATCCGCTATATGAGGAGATGTTCTGCTGAGTTCGTCAAATTTAGCCAGGGGCAGATTTATGCCGACATCATGAGCAATAGCGGGAATATGAAGCACGGTATTTGTCGAGCCGCCAAGCGCCATATCAACACGGACGGCGTTCTCAAACGCCTTCATATTCATTATCTTTCTTGGAGTGATATTCTTCTTGACAAGCGCTACAATTCTTCTCCCGCTCTCAAATGCGATTCTCCTCTTCTCGGATGAAACGGCCAGGGCGGTAGCGCAAAACTGAAGACTCATGCCAAGCGCCTCCGTAACACATGCCATGGTATTTGCCGTATACATGCCCTGACATGAACCGGCCCCGGGACAGGCGCACATTTCAAGCTCTTCAAGCTCTTCCTCTTTTATCAGACCTTTTTTATATTTTCCTATCGCCTCGAAAGTATCATTTACAAGTGAAAGTCTCCGTCCATGAAGGCGTCCTGATAACATCGGCCCCGCCGTGACCACTATCGACGGTATATTTATTCTTCCGGCGGCCATAAGCATTCCCGGCGTAATCTTATCACAGTTCGTCAAAAGCACAAGCCCGTCAAGCTGATGGGCCTGAGCAACTGTTTCAACCATATCAGCTATCAGTTCCCTTGACGCGAGCGAATAGTGCATCCCCTTGTGTCCCATGGCTATTCCATCACAAACACCCGGCACACCAAAGAAAAACGGATAACCGCCCCCCGTATGGACTCCCTTTTCTATAAATCTTTCCAGGTCTCTCATGCCGACATGACCTGGAATCAAATCAGTGAAGCTCGTAGCTACACCGATAAAGGGCTTCCCCATCTCGGACTTTGAAATTCCCGTCGCATAAAGAAGTGCCCTGTGCGGAAGACGCTCAAGTCCCTCTTTTATTGTTTTGCTTCTCATGGTGACTATAATCCCCCCCGAATCCTGAATCCGGCAGCCGGGCGCAAGAAAACTCCGGTCTTCGTCGCCTGCGGCTATCGGATTAATTCTCTGTAGTTTCTTTTTTGAAATCCCTTATCATTGCAGCCATCCTGTCTTTCCTGAACAGTTTCTCTTTCTGTAATTTTTTTCTTTCGATCTCCTGCTCGGCAGAAAGATAAATGTTTTTGTCTATAGCTGCCAGTACGCCTTCAAGACTCTTATGTTCCTCACTAAGTTTCTTGAATTCCGAATTTTCTTTTTTCAGACTCTCAATGATCTCTTGCTCTTTCAAGTTCTCCTCCTCATATGGAAATTTTTTTTAAACAAGGCATATAAAAACACAAATCAAGGTTCCGGTAAAAAAACTTCAGAAAGAAACCTTACCTTCCTATGAGATTGACAATTTACAGGGAAACTCAAAAAAACTTCTCGCATGCGTTAATATAGGATAAAACTTTCAGATTAAATTATCAATCCATAAATTTACTTAACTTAATTATGTGCCCGGGATTGCCTTATTTTTCTTCAATTATGACCTTTATTTCTATCCTTTCCTCCGGGTTGTCCCGCATGTCCCTCGGCTGGCTTACTATTGTATCCGCCACCTCCATCCCCGAGACCACTTCCCCGAAGGCCGTATACTGTCCGTCAAGAAACAGCGCGTCCGCCACGCATATGAAAAACTGGGAGCCGGCGCTATCAGGGTCGGCCGACCTCGCCATCGACAGCACCCCCCTCTTATGCGGCTTATCGTTAAACTCCGCCTTCAACTGATATTCCGGACCACCCATACCATGTTTTGACCTGTCCGCTTCCTTTGAATTCGGATCGCCGCACTGTATCATAAACTCCGGGATGACCCTGTGAAATATCGTACCGTCATAAAAACCCTTTTTCGCCAGATCGATAAAGTTTTTTACGTGACCGGGCGCCAGGTCGGGGAAAAAACTCAGCTCCATATTTCCGAATTTTGTCTCTATCACCGCTCTTGTCCTGCTCATCTTACAATCTCCTTTTTGAAAATATTTTGTAATAGTTAACAATCCACCTGTTTATCTATTTCTGTTCTATATATATCTTTAAATATGAGCGTCTTTTATTCCCTTGAAAACAATATCCCTTAACGCGTCTATGAAAAGAGGCGATGTATTTAATGATTCAACCCTCTCCAGCCTCATTCCCAGCGCCTCCGCCATATTTTTATACAGCATATCAATTTCATAAAGGGTTTCTATATGGTCTGATACAAAACTGATCGGTACTACGAGAATATTTTTTATTCCCTTTTGAGCGAGACTCCTGATCATTTCATCCGTTGAGGGTTCCAGCCACTTCACCGGTACGCTCCTGGATTGATATGAAAGATCCCATCCGATATCGATTCTCCCGGTTATCTCTCTTATCGTCCCCATCAACTGATCAACATAAGGGTCTCCTTCCTCGATAAATTTCACGGGAAGGCCGTGAGCACTGAAGAGCAGATGTATATTCCGTTCCGGCCCGCCACCGCCCCGAGGATTATCATTAAACAATTCAAAACCTTTTTTTATCACATCAACAACCGCATCGATATACAGAGGGTGTTTGAACCACGACGTTATATTGACAACTTCCAGAGGATAACGGGAAGAAATATCTCTTAACCTGGAAAACGAAGAACCGGCTGTCGCATCGGAATATTGAGGATAGAGACTCAGGGCAATAAGTCTTCCGATCCCGTCATTACAGATTTTCGGCACCACGTCATCGATCAAAGGATGCCAGTAGCGCATACCGACATAAACCCTGAATATTTCTCCCCGCGTCCTTCCGGCTTGCGCCCCTTCTCCCGGGATATTCCCTGGCATAGCGGTGTTGAGCGCCATCTCCAGTGCCTCTGCCTGGGCCGATGTGATATCCAGAATCGGCGATTTTCCACCTATCCGCTTATAGGCCTCCGCTGTCTTCCCCGCCCTCAGAGAAGAGATAATCCAGGCAATTGGCTTCTGCATGAACGACGGCCCGAGCCTGATTATTTCCCTGTCCGAGAAGAGATTGAACAAAAAAGGTCTTACTGCTTCAAGAGAATCAGGGCCTCCGAGGTTCAGAAGCAGTACGCCTGTCTGTTTGTCATCAGATGTCAATGTACGTTTTGATATCCTTTTCGATTACTCGACAGACCTTATGTCTTTCCGCTCAGTCTATGGACCGCCTCGACCATGGCAACCGCATTAGCAACATCGGTCTCGGGAAGGATTCCATGTCCAAGATTAAATATGTGTCCGCGCGAGGAAGACGCCTTGTCCATAATATCCCTGACCCTTTCTTCTATCCTGTCCCCCGGTCCAAGCAGCACACACGGGTCAAGATTACCCTGAACGGATACTTTTTTGCCGAGGCGCTTTACCGCGCCGCCCATATCGACCCTCCAGTCTATTCCTATAACATCAGCTCCGGCCCCCTTGATTATATCCAGAAGACCGGCGCAGTTATTAACAAAATAAATAACCGGCGCACCCAGCGGCTTTATCGCCTTTATGACTGTTTTAATGTACGGGAAGATGATCCTCTCGTAATCCAGCGGGGACAGGATGCCCGCCCATGAGTCAAAAAGCTGGACCACCTGCGCTCCGGCCCTTATCTGTGATGAAAGATAACCGATGACCGTAGAGGTAATTTTATCCATAAGTGAACTGAAAAGTTCAGGGTCACTGTACATCATTGTCTTTGTATGGATAAAATTCCTGGAACTCCCGCCTTCTATAATATAAGTCGCAAGAGTAAACGGTGCACCTGAAAATCCGATCAGCGGGACCCTGTTCTCGAGTTCCCGCCTCAAAATCTTTATCGTCTCCAGTACAAAGGGCATGCTTTCTTCGGTATCGGGTATTATCAATCTGTCTACATCCGATTTATTCCTGACTGGTTTTCTGAACACTGGACCTTTTTTCTCCAGAAATCTGAGATGCATTCCCATAGCTTCGACAGGAATAAGAATGTCGGAAAAAAGTATCGCTGCGTCAACACCAAGAACATCCACGGGCTGCAATGAAACTTCCGCCGCCAATTCCGGGGTCTTGCAGAGCGTTAAAAAATCAACTCTGGAGCGGATTTTCTGATATTCCTTCATATACCTGCCCGCCTGCCGCATCAGCCAGACCGGAGTATAGTCGACTTTTTCTCCCAGGCACGCCTTAATAAATGTATCGTTCATTCTTCAACCCTCTTTCTCATTTTGATCGGTATATAACTGCAAAACGGCTCCTCTTCCAGGTAGTCTCCATAAACGGAATAAGCCCTTGCCCTGCAACCTCCGCATACGTTTATATATTCACACGAACCGCATCTACCCTTATATTTTTTAAAATCCCTCAGGTCCCTGGAAAGTTCGGAATCCTCCCATATGTCCCTGAAAGACTTCTCTCTTATATTCCCCGCCGGTTTCGGGAAATAGCTGCAAGGCAGCACATTGCCGTCTACATCAATCAGACAGATAACCTGTCCGGCTATACAGCCCTTTGCTCCGCCCGTGGAGAATTTAAGTGTGCGCTTCCTGAATTTGACCCCTTTCTTCCTGGATTGCTGTAATACGATCCTGTAATAATGGGGCGCACACGTGGGCCTGACCAGCATTGTTTCCTCTTCATTTTCCATATCAAAGTGCCAGCCGAGTATCTCTTCGTATTTTTCCTTAGGTATAAGCTCATTCATGATCTCCTCACCCCTGCCGGTAGGGACGACCATGAACATATACCAGGCTGTTGCGCCGAGATCTTTGGCCAGCCTGTATACTTTGGGTATTTCGTCCATGTTCCTCTTTGTAAAAGAGGAGTTAATGATAAATTCAATATTATGTTTTCTGAAGAGTCCAGCGGCATTTATAGTACCCGCAAAAGCGCCCTTCTGATTCCTGAAATTGTCATGCGCTTCTTCTTCGGCACCGTCTAGGCTCAAAGAGACAATCCTGATGCCCGAATCCTTTATCTTTTCGCATATTTCATCCGTCACAAGCGTACCGTTTGTCGCAAGGCACATCCTGAGTCCCTTGTCCGTGCCATATCTGGCAATCTCAAAGACATCATTCCTTACGAGCGGCTCACCCCCGGAAAGGACCATGACCGGCCTCGCATAGCCGACTATATCATCTATAATTCTGAATGCCTCGGTTATCGGAAAATCCGGATGACCATCCGCTTCAGGTTCGGATGAAGAGCGACAGTGAATACACCTCAGATTACATCTCCTGGTGATCTCCCATGCTATCCATTTAGGTGTAAATTCCATTGTTTGATCTCGGCGGCGCCCGGAATTCATGCAGATTTATTATACATTTACGTCAGCAATTTTTCCAAAGACGATATCTTCCATCGCTTTAAGCAACGGCTTGAGGGTTTCTCTGTCCATGGCTGAAATGGCGATTGAGTTAAAACGCTTTGAAAGGTTCAGGACTTCATCTTCATCCAGTCTGTCGGCCTTGTTGAATACAAGGATCACCTTCCTGTCGGAGAGATCAAGATCCGAGAGAACCCGTTCCACCGATGCCATATGCTGCTCGAATCTCGGATTGGATATATCCACGATATGAAGAAGCAGGTCCGCATCTTCAAGCTCTTCGAGTGTCGCCCTGAATGCCGACATTAAATCCTTCGGAAGGTCCCGGATAAACCCCACCGTGTCCGTAATCACAACTTCACGTTCACGCGGGAATCTCAGCCGCCTGCTTGCCGTATCCAGCGTTGCGAACAACTTGTCCTCAACAAACGTCCTGCTTTCCGTCAGGGCGTTCAGCAACGTCGATTTTCCCGCGTTTGTATAACCTACAATCGAAACAATCGGTATCTGTTTCTGAACACGCCTTGCTTTCCTCTGCATTCTGGCCTTGCTTAACGTCTTTAATTCTTTTTCGAGCAGGACGATTTTGTCCCTGACCCGTCTCCTGTCGATTTCGAGTTTCATCTCTCCCGGTCCCCGTCCGCCTACTCCGCCCATCAGCCGTGACATGGCCGTACCTTTTCCCGTCAGCCTGGGCAACCTGTATTTAAGCTGCGCCAGTTCAACCTGGACCTTTCCGTCCCTGCTGTGGGCGCGCCCCGCGAATATATCGAGTATAAGCTGAGAACGATCGATGACCTTCAGTTCAGTGAGATTGCTTATGGCTTTTATCTGGGACGGTGTCAAATCCTGGTCAAAGACCAGAAGTGTCGCACCCTTGTTCATGGCGGTTATCAGAAGCTCCCTGATCTTCCCGGCGCCCATCAGATACCCTGGATTTATCTCTTTAGTCCTCTGAATGATTTCGTCAAGCACAATCAGATCGCTTGATAATGCAAGTTCTTTCAGTTCTTCCATGGAATCCTCCTGCTCGTGCCTGGGCCTTGTCGAGACGCTCACCAATATGGCTTTTTCTCTCATGGACATCCCGCCCTTATGTCCGGATGCTTCAGCACTTCCGATTCCTCTTTCCCGCTCTATTTCTTCCTCAAGCGTCGAAATAAAAGAGTCGAATTCGAACCTGCAATCATAGAAATTCTCCGGGGGAAGGACTTCATAGGTCTGTTCCGCCGCATGGGGGCTGAGGTGGGCGATATGAATCCTTGACGGCCTGCCGTTACTGATGCCGATGGCGGCAATAACATCAAATCTCAGGAGAGCAAGATCGGTTAAATCATCCTGGTTCAAAGCCTCGTCATTTAAATGGGTATGTATAAATCTCAGACCCCTCAGTATCTTTCTGCCTAAAGGGTAATCATCAAGCGGCGGGATAAATATTCCTTTTGCATCACCGACAATTACATGCGTCACAACGCCTTTCCTTGAAATCAGAAGACCTGTCTGGCGGTTTATTTCGGATGATATTCCGGCAAGATAGGCGGCAAGCTCAGCGGTTATCAGTCCACCATGCACTTTTCTTCTATATATTTTTTCAAGGGCGTACATCTGACTCTTCTTGAGTCCGGTTAATTTTCCGTACAGGGTGGCTATGTTAATCCTCCAGAAAGAATTTATTTTTCAGCCGGGCGGGAAGAAATTCTTCCGGTCACAAATATCTCGATATATTACTTCATAGTATAAAAATTTTCCGGGCTAAAGACAGAGACACGACATAATAAACGGCTTAAATTTTAAACCTTTTTATCTCAGAGGAAATCTCCCTGGTCTCGGATTCAAACAATCTCAGGTTCTCTTTCAGCCCTTTTATGTATACCGAGCAATTATCGTGGATTTCAGCTATTTTGCTTATTGAAAAAAGAATATTTGAGCTTAAATCCCGCTGGTTTTTCAGCGAGGCGTCTATCTGCCCGGCAATCGCAACTATATTTTCGATGGAGTCGGCAATCATCCTGACCGTGGCTGTCTGGTCTTTTACGGCATGTTCACTGGATGCCGCCATCCCCCTGATCTGCTCGCAGGATTCACTGACCATCAGGCTGCCCTTGCCGTGCTCCTTCGTCGCGTTGGATATATGCTCTATCTGCAGGGTGTTATTCCTGACCGCGTCTGTTATCTGCTTAACCGCCTTTGTCTGCTCAACAGTCGCCCTCTGGATAAACTTGGCCATTGTAGACGCCGTTGCCGAACTCTCCACTATGCTCTCAAGAACGTCCCTGGCATCTCTCACAAAGTCGACCCCTTTGTCGACATTCCGTATCCCGACGGATGTAAGTTCAACGCATGATTTCGTCTCGTTCTGAATGGAAGATACCAGGCTGGCTATTTCATTAGTAGAAAAAGACGTCCTTTCCGCCAGATTTTTTATCTCATCCGCGACAACGGCAAACGGCTTTCCGTGTTCCCCCGCCTTTGCCGCGAGTATGGCCGCGTTAATAGCAAGCAGATTTGTCTGGTCCGCGACCTCACCGATCACGTTGAGTATACGACCGATCTCTTTTGATCTTGTATATAATACGTTTATGGCCTTTGCGATGTCATCCATACTCTGCTTGATATTATCCATACCGGTGAAAACATCATCTATGGCCTTCATTCCCTTGTCCGATGAATCCATGGTCGCTTTCTCGGACTGCCGGGCGGATTCATAGGCCTTCTGCTCAACCTCCCTGACGGTGCTGTTAATTTCAGAAAGAGAAGAAGCGGCCTCTTCAGAGGATAAGGAAAGCGCATCAAGACTCATAACGATCTCCCTGATTGTCGCCGCCATCTCTTCAATAGAAGAAACCGTTGTATCGGTCGATTTGGAGAAGACATTGGAAGTTTTCGCGATTTTCTCTATGTTCGCGGACATCCTGGTAATTGAAGAGGATGTATTGCCGGCTGAATTCGACAACTCTTCAGTGCTTGATGAAATACTTTTTATGTAATCATTCAGATGTTCGATATCCTCAATGGTTCTCTCCAGTGCGCTGTTTTGATCTTCGATCCCAATGTGAAACTTTTCTGAATTCAAAATTAAATTATCGGTCGTCTTTAATAATAAATCTATTGTCGTGCTTATTTTGAAGATTTCGTTTCGCAGATTCCGGGTTACATTATTGACTGAATCGCCCAGCAACGCCAGTTCATCTCCGCCCTCAACATCGATCATATGCGTCAGGTTCCCGGAAGATATCTCATCAACGGTTTTAAGTGTTATCGTGATACGGTCCTTCAGCGTCATATTAAAAAAAACATACATCAGAATCATGGCTGAAATAAAACATATTAAAGCCACTAAGTAGGAGCGGGAATATGTTGAAATGAAGATTGATGCCGAAAAGACAGCGCCCGTTGTAGCAAGCAGCTTTGTTGTGAGAGATGCCTTTTTTAATATATTCATAATATTTCTGTGAAGTTTTACTCTCTTTGAAAGATATAATACGTATTCCTTTTTTGTCAATAATTTCTTATAATCATGGTAATCCCGGTATTGTTTCCGGGAAAGTCAATGAAATACCCGGCAGCAGTGCCGGGAGGGATTCTTTTATTAAGAGAGGAACGGTCGATGAGACTTATTGCGGAACATAAAATATCCGGCAGCACCCTGCGTCTCATCCAGGGAGACATTACGGAAAGAGACGTGGACGCGATTGTAAACGCCGCAAATTCCCATCTTCAGCACGGCGGCGGAGTTGCGGGCGCAATAGTAAAAAAGGGTGGCGCTATAATCCAGGAAGAAAGCGATAAAACAGGATTCACCCCTGTCGGCACAGCTGTCATCACAACAGCAGGGAAATTGCCGGCAAAATATGTCATCCATGCCGTTGGACCCAGGATGGGTGAAGGTGATGAGGAGAACAAGCTCAAAAGCGCCGTCAGAAACTCCCTCCTGGTTGCTTCACGGAAAAAGCTTGCGAGCATTTCCATTCCGGCAATCAGTTCCGGTATATTCGGCTTTCCCAAGGCCGGATGCGCGGTAATACTTGTTAAGGAGGCGGTGGAATTCATTGAAAACAGTAAAGACAGTAGTCTTAATCTGATAGAATTCTGCATCTTTGACGACCTTACTCTCGATTATTTCAAAAAAGAGTTTGACGGACTCAACCGCGTCACGCCTTCATAGGCCGTTATCCCCCGACAAAAACAACGGTCCTTCGGATAACGGGGAAAAGATTGGGCGAAAGGGCCTTTTCTGTCATACGCGTTGATTGAAATACATTTTTGTGATCAATGCATTATTCGCACATACGCGGATTTAAACGTCCGGTAAAGCTCTTCGGGATCAAAAACAGCTCCCCCGGGATAAAAGGGTTCCATCATCTGGCGGGAATTTCATTCTGGGGTGTTATTGGATAACCCGCATAAAAACGGCATCCGGCCTGTAAAGCTGCTTCGGCAAGAACATCATTGCCCTTCATCAATAATCGTTCCCCGTTCAAAATAAGGTCACCTTATGTTTTAACGAATTACAAGAAAAATCTTCATGCCGGATCCATGCGCTTTAACAGCATAAATTCCACACAATTATAACACAGGATGAAGTCCCGGAAATACTGCCCCGCCAGGACGGCAAGATTGACAAAAACTGATTTTTTTATATATGATTTTCCATTCCTTAAGTGCTTTTTTGGTGAATTTTTATGTATTTTCAGGATTTAATTTTACTACTTCATAACTTCTGGTCAAAAAAAGGATGCGTGCTTTTGCAGCCGTACGACATAGAAGTCGGCGCTGGAACTTTTCATCCGGCGACTTTTTTCAGGGTGCTCGGACCCGAACCATGGAAGACCGCCTATGTTGAGCCGTCACGCAGGCCTACCGACGGAAGATACGGTTAAAACCCTAACAGGCTTCAGCATTATTATCAATACCAGGTAATAATCAAACCATCTCCCTCCGACAGCCAGGAAGTATACCTGGAGAGCCTTTCAGCCATCGGCATAGATTTGTCAAAGCACGATATCAGGTTTGTTGAGGACGACTGGGAATCCCCCACTCTCGGAGCCTGGGGTCTGGGATGGGAGATCTGGCTCGACGGGATGGAAATCACCCAGTTTACATATTTTCAGCAGGTTGGAGGAATCGAACTCAGGCCGGTATCACTCGAAATCACTTATGGACTCGAGCGCATTGCAATGTACCTCCAGGAAGTGGACAATGTGTTTCAGCTTAAATGGAACAAAGACCTTATGTATGGCGACATACACAGGACAAGTGAAATAGAGGGCTCAAAATACAACTTCGATTTCTCCGATGCGGAATTATTATCTAAACATTTCGGCGATTACGAAAGAGAATCGATCAGGATGAACGAACTCGGACTGGTCATGCCCGCTTATGAATTCTGCCTTAAATGCTCACATCTGTTCAACTTGCTGGACGCCAGGGGAACAGGCTCCGTGACGGAAAGAACAAAATATATCGCAAGGGTGAGGAATCTCGCCAAGCGATGCGCCGAGGCTTACTACAGGCAGAGGGAAGAGATGGGATTTCCGATGATCGGGAAATAAACCCGGGAGGCGGATTGAAAACATCGGATCAAGCATACTACAAGGAGCACCGGATAAAATGAATCAGTCCATACAAAACAATCCACAGGGAACAGACGGACAATTCCCGCTGCTGATGGAAATCGGCACGGAAGAGATACCGTCCAGGTTTATTCCAGGAGCAATCTCCGGACTGGAAGATATCTCCAGAAATATTTTTGACGAGTTCCGTATCGGGTACAAGAACATCAGGACATTCGCTACACCAAGAAGGCTTGTGCTTATGATGGACGGCGTAACCCCTTTTCAGAAAAATGCCGTAAAGGAAATATTCGGTCCCTCCAGAAACATCGCATTCGATAACGAGGGAAATCCAACCAGGGCCGCGTCGGGGTTTGCAAAATCCCTCGGCGTAACAGTTGCCGACCTTACTGTCAAAAAAAAGGGTAAAGGCGAGTATGTCGTTGCAATAATTGAAGAAAAGGGAATGGAGACAAGAAAAGTCCTGCCGGGAATCCTGAAGAAGATTATACTTTCATTGCATTTCCCGAAAACCATGAGATGGGGCGACGGGAATTTCGCCTTCGTGAGGCCGATCCACTGGATCCTCGCGATGTACGGTCCGGAGGTTATAAGGGAAATTGAGCTGGATGGAATCAGGAGCGGCAATATAACCCGGGGGCACAGGTTTCTCTCCCCCGCCGGGTTCCAGATAAAAGACATCGCTTCTTATATCAACATGCTTAGAAATAATTTTGTTATCCTCGATCATGAGAAAAGGAAACAGATCATACGCGAGGGGATTATAAAACTGCTTGATGATCCAGGATGGCAGCCGGTAATCGATGAGGAACTACTGGATACGGTAAATTTTCTGGTTGAATACCCCTTCCCCGTGCTCTGCGGCTTCAGTGAGGAGTATCTCGACCTCCCTAAAGAGCTTCTGATAACCGTAATGAGGGACCATCAGAAGTATTTTGCGGTCCAGGACAGCACGGGTAATCTGTTAAATCATTTTATAGTGATCAGTAATACCAGGGCTGAAAACGCCGAAACCATCAGGGTCGGCGCCGAACGCGTTATAAAGGCGCGTTTTGATGACGCAAAATTTTATTTCCGGGAAGATTCAAAAATCCCCCTGGCTGATAGAGTCGAAAACCTCCGGCTTGTCACTTTCAGTGAGAAGCTCGGATCACTTTTTGATAAGACCGGCCGACTGGTCGCTATGGCGTCGTATCTGGCGGAGATACTCAATCCCTCACTGAAGGACAAGCTGACCCGGTCCGCTTTATTATCAAAAACAGACCTTATAACCGGGGTAGTGAGAGAATTTCCTGAGCTACAGGGCGTGATCGGCAAATATTACGCCTATGCTTCGGGAGAAGAGAGTGAAGTCGCCGAAGCCATGGAAGAGCAATATCTGCCCAATTCATTCGGTGGCAGACTTCCAGGAACAGACATAGGGGCACTTCTGAGTCTTTCCGATAAAATCGATAACATTGCTTCATTCTTTTCAATAGGGCTGATCCCTACCGGTTCCGAAGATCCGTTCGCCCTGAGAAGACAGTCGATGGGCGTTATATCGATAATGCTCGACAGGGGATATGAAATAACATTGAGAGAGGTATTTAAAAAAGCGCTGGAAAACCTGCGCGACACCGGGCCGGACGCGAACACACTCGAAAATATCATTAATTTTATGGAACAAAGGACCGAATTCATTCTCTCATCCATGCGGTACGAGGCGGATGTCATAAAATCCGTGCTTTGCTTTTCGTCAATCCGTCCATTAAAGACAATTGTTCCAAGAATCAACGCGATAAACAAATTCAGGAAAGAAGAGATCTTCGCCGATTTCCTCCTCGCGATAAAGAGGGTCTGCAACATCTTACCGAAGACGGCGCTGCCTTCGGTAAAAGCCGAACTCCTCCTTGAGAAAAGTGAAAAAGACCTTTACAATTACATAACGGACCTGACCGACAGGCTTAAAACCTGCATTGAAAACGGGAAGTTCTACGAAGGAATTAAAATATTCGCCGGAATCACTGTTCCAATCAACAACTTTTTTGACAATGTCCTTGTTATGGATAAGCAGGAGGAAATAAAGATGAACAGGCTCGCCCTTATGAATGAAATATGGTCAAGCGCCTCGATGATAGCGGATTTTTCGAAACTTATATGAAATTCTATCCCCGAATATTGACAATTCAGTCATAATTCAATTATTGTATTTAACTAATTAAAACTTCAGGAGAGAGGTAAAAAGGCGATAATGAAGACGCAGTTTGCTAAAAAAAATGAAATAGACCGCACCTGGTATGTTTTTGACGCCAAAGACGCAGTGCTGGGAAGACTCGCTACAAAAGTAGCCACTTACCTTAGAGGAAAAAACAAACCCGTCTTCACACCCAACGTGGACACGGGAGATTTCGTAATAGTCATTAATGCCGACAAGATAAAACTTACCGGCAAAAAAACGACTGACAAGATCTATTATCATCATACCGGTTACATAGGCGGGATTAAAGCCCGCACCGCGAAAGAGCTGCTCGAAAAAAAGCCGGAAGAGATAATACAGAAAGCGGTATGGGGCATGCTGCCGAAGAACAGGCTCGGCAGGGCCATAATTAAAAAACTGAAAATATACAAGGGCGGCGAACATCCTCATGAGGCCCAGGCCCCCAAAATTCTATAATTTTCTACAAAGGAGTTTCAATGGCTGAAATAAAATACAACGCGACAGGAAGAAGGAAAACTTCAATTGCCTGTGTAAATATCACACCTGGAACCGGCAAGATAATCGTAAACCGGAAGGAAATCGATCTGTATTTCCCGAGAGAAACGCTGCGCATGATAATCAGACAGCCCATTGAGCTTGTCGGGGCGACCGGCAAACATGACATAACCATAAAAGTAAAGGGCGGCGGACCGACAGGACAGGCCGGCGCAATAAGGCACGGCATATCAAGGGTCTTCCTAAAAATGGACAGCGACCTGAGAGGCAAATTAAAGAAAGAAGGCTATCTCACGAGAGATCCGAGAGAAAAAGAGAGACAGAAATATGGTCTTAAAGGTGCCAGAGCCCGCTTCCAGTTCTCAAAGAGATAATTCACAGCATACAGAAGCCGTTTTATTCCGCATTCCGCGGAATGATAACGGCGAGAGCCCAATATACATTGACAGGGATGTGATCGCTCACATCCCGACGTCTCTCGGGTTCTCTGTAGTCACCCCTGAATTCCGGTATCAATCATGCTGAAAATCGCTGTATGCGGCGCCACCGGATATGCCGGTATTGAACTCTTGCGAATACTGTCCAATCATCCCGAGATTGAAATATCGGCGGTCACTTCCGAAAGGTCCTCCGGCAAAAGTATCGCTGAAGTATTCCCACACCTCCATAAATATAAAAAACTGGTCTACGAACGCCTGGACAAAGAGAAACTTCTCGAAAAGGCGGACCTCTTCTTTCTTGCCCTGCCTCACGGCGCGTCCCAGGAGGCGGTCGACTTTTTTTTCAGCAATGGAAAAAAGGTCATCGATCTGTCCGCGGACTACAGGCTTGCAGACCCGAAGGTATATGAAGAATGGTACGGGACGCCCCATAAATTTATATCCACTCTCGGGAAAGCGGTCTACGGCCTACCGGAAATTTACCGGCAAAAAATCAGAACGGCAAGGTTGATCGCCAACCCCGGATGTTACCCGACCGGCGCCCTGCTGGGACTCCTGCCGGCAATTAAGAATAAACTCATCGATGTCTCTTCCGTAATTATAGATTCAAAGTCAGGCGCAAGCGGGGCCGGAAGAAAGGCTGATGTGGCGGTTTCCTTCTGCGAAGTAAACGAAGGATTCAGGGCATATGGAATCGGGACACACAGACATACGCCTGAGATAGAACAGGAAATCACATCCCTCTTCGGGGACAAAACCGTGGTCAATTTCACACCCCATCTCCTGCCGGTCAACAGGGGTATATTAACTACCATTTACGCGAAAATGCGCAAGACAGAACGTACGGGAACGGTCCTGGATCTGGCCCGGGAAACCTATGAGGGAGAACCGTTTATCAGGCTCCTCGATGAAGGCGGCCTTCCTGATATAAAAAATGTCAGGGGAACCAATTTCTGTGAAATAGGGATTAAGGCCAACACGCGGACTGATACACTTATTATAGTTACGGCCATAGATAATCTGGTTAAGGGAGCTGCCGGGCAGGCGGTGCATAACATGAATATAATGATGGGATTTGATGAATTAACCGCCCTCGGCAATACAGCCCTCTTCCCTTAAAGGACAAATGACTCCCAAAGGTTTTATTTTCTCCACAGTCGAAGCATCGATCAAAAAACCGGGCCACCGGGACATAGGCCTGATCTTTTCCGAGGTTGAGGCGAATATCGCCGGGGTGTTCACCACCAATGCGGTCAAGGCCGCGCCGGTGCTTATCTGCATGGAGAAGATAAAATCGGGCAGGGGACAGGCGATAATCGTGAACAGCGGCAATGCCAACGCGTGTACAGGGAAAAAGGGGCTAAAAGACGCCGATAAAATTATCTCGGCCGTCGCCGAACAGCTCGACGTGAAAGATTCCACAGTCTATATATGCTCGACCGGCGTAATCGGCGCGCCGTTGCCGATGAAAAAGATTCTCCCCGCAGTTAAATCCCTCACCCAAGATATAGGCCGTTCATCCATGGATGACGTGGCGGACGCGATAATGACGACGGATACCTTCCCAAAGATAATATCTAAAAGGCTGAAGATCGGCGGCGGATACGGTCTGATCTCCGGGATTTGCAAGGGTGCCGGCATGATAGCGCCGAACATGGCGACGATGCTATGCTTTATCCTGACGGATATAGCCGTTGAACGAAAGACGCTCTCCACTATCCTGAAATCGTCTGTAAAAAAATCTTTCAACCGAATAACGATTGATGGTGATATGTCGACAAATGATACGGTCCTTATGCTTTCCAACGGGCTCCTCGGCAACGAACCCATTACGGCTGAATCAGCTGATTTCGATAAAGTCCTGAAGGCCGTTGATGAAATCACATATGGACTTTCAAAAATGATCGTCAGCGACGGAGAAGGCGCGACCAAGCTGGTCGAGGTCTTCGTCCGGGGAGCGAAAAATGATTCGGACGCCGAAAAAGCCGCCTTTGCCGTGTCAAACTCCCTTCTCGTCAAAACCGCAGTTTATGGCTGCGACGCAAACTGGGGCAGGATCATGGCTGCGCTGGGATCTTCAGGCGTGGGCTTCAGGGAAGAAAAAACGGATATTTCTTTCAATAAGATTAAGGCCGTAAAAGGCGGGATATCAAATAACAGGGATGAAGAAGCGACCGGAGTTTTAAAAGGGAAACAGATAAAAATAACCATCGATCTTCATGCCGGCGATTCATCGGCAAAGGTGTTGACCTGCGACCTGACGGAAACTTACATCCGTATAAACGCTGAATACAGGACTTAGCTATATGACTTGCCGTTTTTTATTGAAAAGGAATTTCCAGTTTATCAAGAATACCGTATACAGCCGAAACAGCGGGTGAATCCCCCGGCAGATCTATAATCGCCCTGCCCCTCAGATCAAATTCAAAGATGTTTTTGTCCTGTGGAATAAATCCGGCGACCTCAAGCCCGAGTTGAGCGGCGAATCCACCTAGATCATCCATCTCATTTTCGCGCACACGATTAACCAGGAGGGCGTGTTTATCAACTTCCAGTGCAAGTTCCCTCACAAGGCCCTCGATCCGCTGCGCCGTTTTGATGCCCCTGACCGTCGGATCACTGACAATCAGCAGAAGGTCCACCTTGTGGGTCGTTCGCCGGCTTAAATGCTCCATTCCGGCCTCATTGTCGATTACAACATAAGAATATGTTTCCGAAAGACTGTCTGTATATTTTTTTATTATATTGTTAGCCGCACAGTAACATCCAGGCCCTTCGGGTCTCCCCATCACGATAAGGTCAAACCCCTTTGATTCAACTATCGACTGTTGCACCTGATAATCGAAAAGCTGCTCCATCGACATACCACCCGGTCTCTCGTCGCCGTTACGGATTGTACGTAGAGACTCCTCTCTCAGCCGTCCTATCGTTGCATGCACGTCAACACCGAGCACCTCGTTCAGGCAGGCGTTGCTGTCGGCGTCCACGGCGAGAACGGATTTTTTCTTTTTCTCGATCAGATACCTTATTGTCAGTCCCGCAATGCTCGTTTTGCCTGTACCGCCCTTCCCGGCCAACGCGATAACATAAGCCACTTATATCCACCTCAACTTCCTGAAATATCTCTTAACCTTTTTATCCACCAGCCGGTGAAATAAACTTTGACCTGTATTTTTTTCTCACATCCCTGATTTTCCCGCATGTATATTCGCCTTCGGGACACGGGGCGTAAAGACACCTGGGGCCCGCCTGTCTGAATATCACGGGAGAGATTTTCCTTACCAGTCCGAGCATCTCTTCGGCCATCGCCCTGATTTCCCACTGGGCCCTGTTGCAGCACCTCTGGCCGAAGAAATGCAGGAGTTCCCGCGCGTTCATTGTGACAACTATCTTTGTCTCGGAGGCATTTGGAAGGACAAATCTCGCGTCCTGGTTCGCAGCCTCTCCCTTAACACCATTTCTGTTCAGTTTCCCGACTAGAAGGTCGTAGGCCTTTTGCGTCTCCATCATAACTTTCTCGAATGCCGCCCTTGTCTCGGGGTCTTCGGCTATCAAAGTCGGTATTATATAATCAAACGTAGCGTCAGTACCATCGGACTGCCGCTTTTGGCCTGATTCAGAGACATATCGCTGAGATTGCTGCGAATATGACGCAAGCCTGTGTCTTACCAGCTGATGAGAACAGGCCCTGGATATGCCTTCAATCGCGAATGTATAAGATGCATGTTCTATGGGCGTCATATGGCCCATCTTCATCAGCCTCTCCACAAAATTCTGCTGGTCCTTCGCCTCTATCTTCTTTTTGAGGGAAGTTATATCCGAAGGACTGTAGCATAGCTTCGCGGCCATGGCGACAGTCTCTTCGGGATGAGGTGTATAGCGTAAAATAATTACTTTAAGTTTCGTTGCCGGCATTTTCCCGCTCCTGTAAATATGGCTTGCACCCGTCTCTCAGGATCAAAACTGAGACCTGATTATCTCCTTGGTGACATTATAATAATTATCTTTATTTAATTAGTCAATTTTATCCTCTCCACCTCTATAGAGCCAAATAGGTGGAACACGGTAAGTTTAGTAAAGTGGGTTATAATTATTGTCGACAGGCATTTCTTTCCGTCCTGGTCTTCTGTTTTTAGGTTTTAACGCTATGCGCTATGCCTTTTTTTTATTCCCGCCTGATTATTTCCCGGGCGCACGGATAGATAAATAAACAGTACTACTTACCGAATATATTGATTATTTTCAAAATTGTGTATAATATTAGCAATTACTTATGATAGTTGAAATAATATTTATCCTGATTTTTTTAATACTAAATGGTTTTTTTGCGGCATCGGAAATTGCCGTGGTTACGGCCCGAAAATCCTATATAAAAATTTTAGCTGATCAGGACATCCAGAGTGCAGACAAACTAATCAAGCTAAAGGAAGAACCTGACAGGTTTCTCGCCACGGTACAGGTAGGCGTCACGGTTATGGGAGCTCTTGCGTCGGCAATAGGCGGCGCGGCTTCGGTGAAAATACTGGAACCGGTAATTGCTGGCGCGGCCATTCCTTTTATCTCTGATTGGGCGCCGGCAATCTCTATAGGTATCATTGTGATTATTATTTCCTACCTCTCTCTCGTCATAGGTGAACTTGTTCCTAAATCAATAGCACTGAGGAATCCGGAAAAAATCGGACTGATGGTTGCGGGACCGATAACCTACATCTCCAGAGTCGCGTCATTCTTTGTTACCATATTGACGGCGAGCAGCAATCTTTTCCTGAAACCGTTTGGAGCAAAAACCTTTTCCGAGCGTTCCTTCGTCACCGAAGAAGAGATCAAACTCCTGATTGCAGAGGGTAAAGAAAACGGGATATTCGAACTAACGGAACAGGAACTGATTCACGGTGTCTTCCGTTTTACTGATATATCCGCGAAGGGAGTAATGGTGCCCCTCCCGGAGATGGTCTCCTTCAGTATAAACGAATCACCGGAGGTGATTATTGAGACTATCGCCGAGGAAAATTTTTCGAGATACCCTGTTTACGAAAAAGACCGGTCAAATATCAAGGGTATTCTTTACAGTAAAGACATTTTCAATAACCTCGCCCACAAAAGAGAGATCGTGGTGCCAAAGCTCCTTCATTATGCCCTGTTTGTACCTGAAACCATGAAGCTCAGCGCCCTGATGAAGGAGATGCAGAAGAAGAGGCTCCATATGGCGATCGTGATAGATGAATACGGTGCTGTATCCGGCCTTGTGACGATTGAGGACCTTCTTGAAGAAATTGTCGGGGAGATTCGCGATGAATACGATACCGAGAGCCCGGTACAGACACTTAAAAACGGCGTTATGATCGCAAATGCCGCCCTGGCCATAAGAGACCTGAACGAAGATTATAATTTCAGCATCCCGGAATCCAATGAATATGATACACTCGGTGGGTATATCATATGGGGTCTGCAGAGACTCCCTTCAGTCGGCGACTGCTATCTTTCGGAAAATCAAAAATTCACTATATTGAGCATGAAGGGACGCAGCATTTTAAAGGTAAAAATCGAGCCGTTGGAAGATTCCGGGGAAACAAACCAGAATATCAACCCAGTTTAACGGCCCGCGAAATATATCTCTTGCCCCTCGGCAGAATTCTTATGCCTGACGGGTCGATATGACATATAAACCGGTCTGATTCCGAATCAAAGCCGATTTTCGCGCCCTCTTCAAGAACATTCAGTTTGTCCACTATCACTTTTCTGAACTTTGAACCCTCTTTCAGTACAACATCATCCATTATAATCGAATCTTCAACCTCCACACCATCTTCAATCACAACGCCTCTCCGTATAACAGAATTCTTAATTAAAGCATCGTGTATAACAGCCCCTTCAGCAATGTAACTGTTTATGACCCTTGCATTATAAAATTTGGCCGCCGGACCGTTATACCCAGCGGGATGTATAGGCCAGTGTTTGTTGTCTAACTCGAAAGGGGGCTCTTTGCCAAGCATGTCCATATTAGTCTGCCAGAATATGGGGATCGTCCCTACATCTCTCCAGTATCCGCTCTCTTCGTAGGACCTCGTGCCGGGAATAATGTTGGTCTCGAAATCATAAGCAAAAAGCCTCTTTGTGCTCACAAGGCTCGGCATTACATATCCGCCGAAGTCATGCTGCTGCTTCCTCTGCGCGTCCGCCAGCGCCTCAATAAGGGTATCCGTGTTAAACAGGTAATTTCCCATTGACGCATAGGCGCGGTTTGGATCGCCCGGCATAGGCGTCGGAATTTTAGGCTTTTCCTGAAAACCGGTAACCCGGCTGTCTCCATCTGTCGACACAATTCCAAAAGCATTAGCGAGAGCTATCGGAACAGGCCTCGACGCCACGGTCGCAACAGCATTATTTTCTAAATGGAATTTGACCATCTGGCTGATATCCATACGGTATATATGGTCCGCACCGAAAACCGCAACAATGTCAGGACTATATTGGCGTATCAGGTTAATATTCTGGAAAATCGCGTCAGCCGTACCCTGGAACCAGTCCGGCCCCATCCTCATCTGCGGAGGCACGAGAGCCACAAAATGATCTCTGGAAACGGTTTTAATGATCCAGTTCTCTCTTGTGTGCTCTATAAGGGACTGAGATTTGTACTGAACAAGAAGATATATCGAAAATATTTTAGAATTCATGAAATTGCTGAGAACAAAATCGACAACACGGTACCTCCCGCCAATCGGGACTGAAGGTTTCGACCGTTCAACCGTAAGGGGGAACAGCCTTTCACCTTTACCTCCGGCCAGAATAAAAGCTAATATCCTTGGGTTCATCACTCCGGGCTCACCTATCCTCTATAAATTTTCCGGGCATAAGATTTTCAAAATCTTTGGTCTCATGATTTTATGAATCTTTTTTGTATTCGCCTCCCACTAATTTTCACGGCATTATAACGGCATTATAACAGATACAGCTTCCGAATCAACGGCAATCCCGGCCAAAGATCTGTTTTTCTATTTAAAACTCTGGTCTTCACCAGGGAAGATGCCTTTTTCTATCTCTTCTCTGTAAGTCCTGATCGCGTTTAGCGCCTCCTCCTTGAGATTAGCATAGCGTTTGACAAACTTCGGTACGAACCTATCGAACATACCTATAACATCATGCAGCACTAATACCTGTCCGTCACAATACGGACCGGCGCCTATTCCTATAACCGGTATCGAAAGTTTTTCGGCGATCTCCTTCGCAAGGTCCATGGGTATGGCTTCCAGAAGCAGCGAAAACGCGCCTGAATCCTCGATTATGAGAGCATCTTCAACCAATTTTTGGGCGGATTCCTCCGTTTTACCCTGAACTTTATAGCCACCCATTCTGTGTATTGACTGTGGCGTAAGCCCGATATGCGCCATAACAGGGATATTGGACCTGGTAAGCGCCCGTATCTTATCGGCTATTTCCGGTCCTCCTTCAAGCTTTACGGCGGAAGCACCCGCTTCCTTCAGGAACCTTCCGGCGTTCCTGACACTATCATCAATGCCGGCCTGGTATGACATAAACGGCATATCCCCTATGACCATCGCATTCTTCGCCGCACGGGAGACCAGTTTCGTATGATATATCATCTCATCCATCGTGACCGGCAGAGTATTCTCCAGCCCCTGGACAACCATGCCCAGAGAATCACCAACGAGAATAGCGTCGATGCCGGCCTCATCAACTATCCGGGCAAAAGGGTAATCATAGGCTGTAAGCATAGTTATCTTCCTGCCATCCGATTTCTTCCTGGAAAAATCCTGTGTTGTCACTTTTGACATCTTTTTCTCCTATTTCTGTAATTGCTCCGGTTATCCAGTATAACCCTCTTTTCAAAAAATTTCACCAAAGTTATCCATTCCCCCGGGGGGATCCACCCGGCATCGGAAACAGGTGGGCCCGAGATCCTTCTTGTCATTCAGCGCCCTGCGGAACGATCCCGGATGATACATTACGGGAGAAGCTTTCCTTATTCTTCATATGTTATACTTTCATATGGGCGAAAAAAACTACATTCAACCCCTCACAAAACTTGATAAAATAACCGTCGTCCTTTACAGGTCTGGAATCTTTTTAACCGCCATCGCGATCTGTTTATCCGCTTTTCTTGCATTTAAAAACGTTCCCGGCGCTAATATCCATAACTATTACCCGGGCATTATGCTCTTACTGCTGTATTTCAGTGTCGGTTTGAGTGTATTCTTCATCCATCTCTACGTCGGAAAGTTTTACCGGTTGTTAAAAAAAGTCTACTATGTAGCGGTTATATGTCTGGTGTTGCTCTTCATCGCCGGGAAAGGAGATCCCGTCACCCCGCTATTAAGTATTCCCCCATACAGGGCGCTGCTCATACTTCCGCTTTCGCTCTGCCTTGGCTTTGTTACGGCAAAAGAGGCCTTCTGTTTCAAACTCTTCGAAGGATATATGCTCGCCCTGATTATGCCAGCATCCGTTTTTCTATATTCAATAGGGGCGCTCAATCAGAAGGCGGCCGTCTCCGGACTGCTTTTAATCGCGGCCATGTTTGTATTCTTTACATTAAGAAAGGTCTTTATGCCGCTTCATTATGATATCGGCGACAAATCAGCATATCAGCCCTAAGGATATTCACCGCGACAATAAAAGGTGGTGAATATTAAGGCGTTTTCCCTATCATTTGTTTTTTATAAGATAGCCCCGTTGTGGAGAGATCCGATATAAAATAGAGTATTGCGGCTAAAATGAGCCCGATAACAACTATGCTAAAAAACAGTTTCGGCCTCCGTAAAAGCAGGTAAAGCATTAAAATCGCCGCTGGAATGCTTATGTAGATATTGTTCTGAAAAAGCCTGATAATATTACTTAAGACCATATCAAAATTCATAATGGGTCACTTTTTCCTCAGAGATAATAAACATAGCATAATACAACCGCCTGATCATGGCATATTATACTATCCATCACCCCAGTGTTGGGTCTCTCCATAAACTCAGTCTCTCTATCTGTCATTCCTGCAGTCTTTTGAGCGGGTCGACGCGACTATCGCGAGGACTTACATCGAGAATCCAGTCTTTTCAATAAGCGCTGGATGCCCCAAGACCCCCGATCGGAGTCGAGGGCAGGCTTCGGGCATGACAAAAATTTAAAATAGTAATTTATGTACAGACTCTGTTTATCAATCTAATATCTTCTCTCCTCTTTTTCCCCTCTGCATATCTCTTTAATGGTATCCTTGACGAGCCTTCCGTCTTCCCATACACGCTCACGTACTTTTTTGCAGTTTGTCCGTTCGTTAGATTCGAGCGGTTCAGCCCTGTAAACTCCCCTGCCATCTTCCGTTCTATATTCGACCGGCCTGTCGGTCATGGCCGCTTCTCTTGAAGCCTGCACGGAAACATCGGCTAACGTCGCCCCCATAATCGCCCCAAGCACACCGCCTATCACTCCGCCGCGCCACGGATTTCGATGGTCGAGAAGCATTCCGCTTATCCCACCTGCAACCGCGCCCGCGCCGGCGCCCTGGCTATGATACGGAGTGCAGCTAAATGTCATTCCTGTTAACAGTAGAACCAGCAGCACAGCAGATAACTTTTTCATACAACCTCCATGGAATTATATTTATACAATTTACCCTATCTTTTACAGGCGATTAAACGCACATACAACATTCATTAGAGTCTGTCCTTAAATCCAGCCTGTCTCCCTGTCATTCCAGCAGTCCTTAACCAGGAGAATCCGGTCTTTTCAATAAGCGCTGGATGCTGTCTGCAAGTTTTACCCGCACCGTAGTTTATAAACAGCATGTAATTAAATATAACAATTATTTGTCAGGTTTACCAGAATTTTTTGTATAATTATATTATCAGTGGATACGTGTCTCACAAATTTATTATGTAACATGTTAAAATTATTGAAAAATTAAAAGGAGCTCTATGTTAAAAGCAAAAGACATAATGAAAACGGATGTAATAACGGTATCTCCTGAGACAACAGTGGAAGAACTGGGCAGACTGCTGATTAAAAACAGAATAAGCGGAGCTCCTGTACTGGACACTACCAACAAGCTCGTCGGAATCGTTACGGAAAACGATCTTATAAAACAGAACACCCGCTTCCATATTCCCACGTTGCTCAGGCTGTTTGACGCCATTATCCCCCTTGAGGGATTCAGATCCGTGGAAGACGAGATAAAGCGAATGTCCGCGTCTACGGTAGCTGAAATATGCGCCAGGGATGTCATCACTATTGACCCGGAAACATCTCTCCAGGATATTGCGACTATTATGTATGAAAAAAAGATACATCTTCTGCCGGTCATGAGTGATGAGAAGCTGGTTGGTGTTATCGGAAAAATAGATTTAATACATGGGATACTTGGTGAGACTGATAAGCAGGAGTCCTGAAGAGACTGAAGATATCGGCTTCAGGCTGGGTAAAACCTTAAAGGCCGGCGACGTCATAGGATTAAATGGAGAACTGGGAACAGGCAAAACAACGATGGTAAAGGGCATCGCCGGCGCGTTCGGCATCGCCAAAAGAGATATAACCAGCGCCAGCTTTACGATAATCGCTGAATATGAAAGCGATCCGACTTTTTATCATATCGACCTGTATAGAATAGGTGGAGACGACGACCTTGATGCTACAGGGGTTTGGGATTGCATTGGAAGCGATTCTGTATCTGTTGTAGAATGGGCTGGAATGGCGGAAGAGGGATTTCCCGAACATGCCATAAAAGTGATGATAAAAGCTAAAGGTGACGACGACAGAGAAATAACGATTGAGGGAATAAATGAAGAAGATTGGAATAATTTGCAAATCCGGTAGAGACGAACCTCTGCAGATATTACAGCTTCTGCTGCCCTGGCTGAAAAAGAAGGGCTATGAGCCCTATGTAGATAGCGAGGCGGCATCGGGACTTAAAATGAAAGGCTTTTTGAGGACGGAAATACCTTCGCTCGTCGATGTAATCCTCGTTCTTGGCGGAGATGGAACCATGCTCGGCGTCAGCAGGCTTGTAGCTGAAAAAGGTATCCCGATTCTCGGAATAAACCTGGGAAGCCTGGGCTTTTTGACTGAAGTTAACAAGGATGAAATATTCAACGCAGTCAACAGAATGCTCTGCAATGGATGCACGGTTGAAGAAAGGATAATGCTGACCGCCGAGATCAGAAGAAATGACCGGAAAATATCGGAATATACCGTTCTTAACGATGTGGTAATAAACAAAGGCGCTCTCGCGAGGATAATTGACATGGAGACTTATATTAACAACTTCTATGTTACTACTTTCAAGGCGGACGGACTGATCATTTCAACGCCCACGGGATCAACCGCGTATTCGCTTTCCGCTGGAGGCCCCATCCTTTATCCCACACTGGGCAGTATCGTTCTGACGCCGATATGTTCCCATACTTTAACAAACAGACCTATAGTACTGCCGGATGACTTCAGGATCGAAGTCATACTTAAAACACTGAGTGAAGACGTTTTTCTGACCCTTGACGGCCAGGTGGGAGTTTCCCTCAGAGTAGATGATGTCATAGAAATAAATAAATCAAGATTCAAGACCAGACTGCTCATCCCGACGGAACGTGATTACTTTGAAATCCTGAGGAACAAGCTAAAGTGGGGTGAGCGGTAACCCGAAGATGACAAATTCGAATATTTTTAAAGACATAACCACAATGATCGAGTATTATCGGGCCATGGGGTTCGATGCGTTGCCGATAACATTTGGAGGTAAAGAAACAAACAGTCCCGGTTCCGGCAGTAACGGTGATGTTCATCTGCGTAAACTCAGGGAAGAGATCGGCGATTGCAAAAGGTGCAGATTATCAGAGCAGAGAAAAAACATAGTATTTGGAGAAGGAAATCCCGATGCAAGGCTCATGTTTATCGGCGAGGCCCCTGGCAGGGACGAAGATATTAAAGGCCTGCCTTTTGTTGGAGAAGCGGGCGTGCTGCTCACAAGACTGATTGAGAAAATGGGGCTGAAAAGAAGTGACGTTTATATCTCCAACATAATTAAATGCAGGCCGCCCATGAACAGGGACCCGGGGGATGATTAAATAGAGACCTGCGGGACTTTTCTCGAAAAGCAGATCGGGATAATCAGGCCTGAAGTCATAATGACGCTCGGCAGGATTGCATTACAGGCGATTACCGGAGATCCCGGAATTAAGATAACGCGCGTCCGGGGGAATTTCCTGGAATATAAAGGCATTCCAGTTCTGCCGACGTTCCATCCGGCATATCTTTTACGCAATCCAAAAGACAAGTGGCTGACATGGAATGACGCGAAAAAAGTTATGGAAAAGTTAAACATTGGCAGGCCGCCCATCTGATTCAGAAATCAAATTTCCACCGTTCTTTAACAGGGCGGGCGTTATCTTTTACACAGGAGGTTGAAATATGGAAGTATTGTGGGCGCCATGGAGAATGGAGTATATAAAATCGACTACAAAGAAACCATCCCAGTGCCTCTTCTGCGATAAACTGAAAGCTTCGAATGACAGGGAAAACCTTCTACTCTACAGAAGCCAATACAATTTCGTAACGATGAACCCCTATCCTTATAATAACGGTCATTTAATGGTATTGCCCAATGTACATGTTCCAGCACTCGAAGGACTTGATGATAACGCCATGCTCGATTTCATGAAAGTTACCCGGTATTCCATAGATTCGCTGACAAAGGCTTTTATGCCCGAGGGTTTCAATATCGGAATAAATCTCGGGAAGGTGGCAGGCGCCGGACTGGGCGAACACCTGCATCTGCATATTGTTCCAAGATGGACCGGAGATGCCAGTTTTATGACGGTGATCGGAGAACTCAGGGTGGTACCTGAACATATAATGAACACATACGATACACTCTTCCCTATATTAAATCAATAAAATGGCTTTATATGTCATGCTCTTATCAATGAATTTCAATCAACACCGTGGTGCGTATCGAAGAATAATGTTCAGGGGTTTTTAGGAATATCATGGATCCAGTCACACATATAACAGCGGGAGCTGTCGCCGGCAGGGTGATAGAATCAAAAGCTGCGCGTCGTGGGATAATGGTCTTATGCATAGTCGCCGCAATTATGCCGGATATCGATAATTTTCTTGCCCTGATTAACCCCCGGATGTATATGGCGTATCACAGGTCATTAACTCATTCATTAGCGGGCGGGCTTTTACTCGCATTAATTATTTCGTTTATATCGCGGCGGTTTTATCCGGATATAAGCCTTAAAAAAACCATAATCATCTGTTATGCCCTTATTCTGCTGCATATTTTCCTCGATCTCATTACATCATACGGCACGCAGATACTTTATCCGTTCAGCAGAACCAGATATGCCATAAGCAGTATCTTTATGATAGACCCTCTCTACTCAGCCGTGATGCTGATTCTGCTGATATTCTCATATATATCCAGAAAAAGACCTACTGCGATTGCTGTAACAGCGCTGATTTTTATATTTACATATCCTTTCGTTAATTATGGTATAAAGATGTATACGGAAAAATACGTGAAGGAAAAACTGACGGTTGAAGAAATAAAACATTCCGGTCTCAGCCTCGAACCCGAGCTTTTTTCTCCGGTTAACTGGAAGGTGATCATTGAAGATAACGGCAATTACAGGATGTCAGGACTCAATCTGCTTGACCAAAAAAAGCCTTTTAATTTTGATACATACAAGAAGGCTGATATAAACAGGATGTTGATTTTGGGCGAAAAGGCCGGCATCTTCAGAACTTTCGCGGATTTTGCCGTATATCCGGTTGAGTATACAGAGAACCAGGATAATCTCGGGAAGGTCTATTTTAGCGACCTGCGATTTTACGGCACCGTGCCACTGGTTAAAAAATATTTCAACAAAAAAGGAATTCCATTCTCTTTGGTCGCGAACATTGATAAAGACGGGAATCTTTTAAGCTGGGAATACTACAGGCCGGTCAAACAAAACTTTATCGAATTTATGAAGTAGGAATGCTGACCTGTCCCCTGATTAAACTCACCTGAGTAGTTGCTGTTATTAATAAAAGGGCTTCGTGCAATCGAGCGGGTCAATTTTGGGTTCCTCTCTTCCCCTCTTTGGCAAAGAGGGGTTAGGGGAGTTATCCAAATACCGGGCTCCGCCCCCGTCCCCCGGTTCATTCTTTTGAACGCACAAAAGAACGGAACCAAGAAAATGCGCCCCGCGATTCTTTTTTAACGGTCTGCTTCCGGTCTGCCCGCACTTATAGAAACAACCGCCCGGCTTGTAAGATCAGCCATATCTGATATAATTTTTCTATGGAACTAAGTGAAAACGCAATAACAGTGCTGCGAAAAAGATACCTGCTGAAAGACGCCGCCGGTAATATTATCGAGACCCCTGAAGAGATGTTTATGAGAGTTGCCCGGCATATTGCCGGAGCAGAAGAGATTCATGGAAATACCGTGGATTACTGGGCGGAGAAATACTTTAACATCATGACCGATCTGAAATTTCTTCCAAATTCTCCGGCCCTGATGAATGCCGGCAAGAGCATCGGTCAGCTTGCGGCCTGTTTTGTCCTTCCCGTGGAAGATTCGATGGAGAGTATATTCGATACACTGAACAACGCCGCCCTTATCCTGCAGAGCGGCGGCGGAACGGGATTTTCTTTCTCACGCCTCAGGCCGAAATCCGATATTGTCCATTCTACCGGCAGTATGGCAAGCGGGCCTGTATCTTTCATGAAAGTTTACAATGCCGCGACCGACGTAATAAAGCAGAGCGGCACCCGGCGCGGCGCCAACATGGGCATATTAAGGGTCGATCATCCGGACATCCTTGATTTCATCAGGATCAAAAGAATATCGGGGGAACTCGAAAATTTCAATATCTCTGTGGCGATAACCGATACCTTTATGGACGCCCTGAAAAATGACGGCGAATACGAGCTATTGAATCCAAGAACAGACCGGAAATATAAAAGCATAAAGGCAAAAACTGTCTTTGATGAGATTGTAGCGAGTGCGTGGGAAACTGGCGATCCCGGTCTGCTATTTATTGATGTAATCAACAGGTCAAATCCGACACCGCATATCGGAAAAATCGAGTCGACTAATCCCTGCGGTGAACAGCCGCTGCTTCCGTATGAAGCCTGTCTGCTCGGATCGATGAATCTCGGCAGATACATAATCAAAAAAGGGGCTGCAAAAAAAATAGATTGGGACGCCCTCTCGGATGACATCAATACAGCGGTAAGGTTTCTTGATGACTCGATTGATGTAAATAAATATCCTGTTCCGGACATAGAGATTATGCATAAAAACAACAGAAAGATAGGTCTTGGCGTTATGGGCTGGGCAGACATGCTTATTATGCTCGAAATACCATATAACAGCAAAAAAGCCTTCGGACTAGCCGAAAAAATCATGAAATTCATCAGCGGAAAGGCACGTCAATGCTCAGCCGGGCTTGCGGAGGAAAGGGGTGTGTTCCCTAATTTTACGGGTTCAATATATGACTCCGCAGGCGCTCCGCGCGTAAGAAACGCGACTACGACTACCATCGCGCCTACGGGAACGTTGTCCATCATTGCCGACTGTTCAGGCGGAATAGAACCTCTGTTCTCGCTCGCATACAAGAGGCTGGTACTGGAGATGGAACTGGCTGAAATCAATAAGCATTTTTTCGAGACCGCGCGTAAACTCGGTTTTTATTCCGAAGAACTAAAGGAAGCGGTCCTAAAAAAAGGAACGCTTCGGGGATTAAGCAGTGTGCCTGCCGAAATCAGGAGACTTTATAAAACCGCCCTCGAAATCAATTATAAAGACCATATCGAGATGCAGGCGTCTTTCCAGAAACATACTGATAACGCCGTATCCAAAACAATTAATATGCCCCACGGCGCAAAAAAAAGGGATGTCGCGGACGCGTTCCTGCTGGCATACGAAAAAGGCTGCAAGGGCTTGACCGTATTCAGGTGCGGCGGTGGGAAAAAAGGGACGTTTGTAAACCTGAACATCACATGAAGCGCAATCCTTTACCCGGCGGGGAAATACATGATGGCCCGCAAGTCCTGCTGCCTGATAATATCGTCCCGTGATGTGAAATCCAACCTGCCGGAGAGGAATTTAAACCGGCCTGCCTCTTCTTATGTTCGGCCCTCCGCCTCTCACATATCCGAGCAGAACCAACCCTGTAATAAAGAAAGCTGAAACCGCCAGAATCGCGGGCCTCTGGCTGCCGAAGACAGAAGAAACAAATCCGAATATAAGCGGCCCGGCTATAGCGGAGGACTTACCCACAATCGCATACACGCCAAAATATTCAGTCTCATGTCCGGGAGGGATAAACTGCGTAAAAAAGGCCCGGCTTGCAGCCTGGACCGTTCCGAGACCAAGGCCGGCAATGCTTGCGAGGACCCAGAAATGCGCTTTACTAAAGACAAAGCAGGCCGCGACGGCCACAAAAGACCATAGCAGAAGAGATATCACCGTAACCTTTTTGGGGCCCAACACATCAATAGGCTTTGCCATAACAGAAGCTCCGGCCAGAGCCGTAACCTGAATGACCATATAAAGCCCAATCAATTCCATTGGCCCGAAACCCAGAGTGGCAGACGCGAAAATACTCGAAAAGACTATCACCGTGTTCACACCATCCTCATAAACAAGAAACGCAAGGAGGAACTTACGCACCTCTTTCCGCCCCCATATTTTCTTCAGGGTCTTCCAGGAATACCGGCCCCCCTGCACTGCCGAACCCAGCAGATTCATCTCTGTTTTTCTGTCGGATGGCAGGAAAATGAACGCCGGCAGCGAAAATACAGCGAAGAAGACCGCGACCATTAGCCATACTTCATCATAATGGGACTTCATAACCAGGGGGAGAGCGATCAGAAGGGAAATTATCGAGCCTGCATAACCGACGGCATATCCCCATGCGGAGACCCTGCCCTGGTGCTCCTTATCAGCTATCTGCGGCAGATAAGAATTATAGAAAACGATGCCGCCTTCCAGTCCGATATTCGCGACCAATACAAGGCAGAAACCCTCAATCACCATTCCCGGCTTCAACAAGGCAAACCCGGCAACAGATAAAACAGACAGGAGAGTGTAAAAGATAAGAAGCTTCTTCCTTTTACCGCTGTAATCCGCAATCCCCCCGAGAAACGGTGATGTTACCGCGACAAAGGCCATGCTTGCGGAAATAGCGGCCCCCCACCATAAATCCCCTTTTCCGGTTACATCGCCGGCTATTACGGAAACATAATAAACAGGGAATATAACAGCGGATATAACAGCCGAATAGCTGGAATTCGCAAAATCAAAAAGGCACCAGCTTATCAGCTTTTTCCGCATTTCCATAGGAGTATAGTTTAAGTTGTTACAAAAAAGAATTCAAAATTTAATATTCAGGATTCAATATCGCCCGGCCTTCCCGGCAATTTCCCTGTTAATTCCTCAGCCCCTCTCAGAATACTTATCCTTACCCATATTTTGACTGGACGCCTGGGCACTATGCTGTTGTTTGGACTTCTTTTAGTCTTTGCGCATTTGTTTTTGCAGTTTTTTTGTTTTGCGCTTCGCGCTATGCGTCTTTATCCGTTGCGCCTTTGCTTTACTCAGGTGCTATGCGCTATGCGTCTTTATCCGTTGCGCCTTTGCTTTACCCCTTACTTTCTTTGCTATGCGCTATGCGCTATGCGTCTTTATCCGTTGCGCCTTTGCTTCCGACGGAAGCCCAGCGACTCAGGGTTTTATCGTTATATAAATATGTCCACCCGCCCTATATACCAGGATAAGCACACTGTCATCAGGCCCTATCTTCGAAACCACCTTTTCGTAGTCACTGGTAGTTCTGATCGTCTTTTTGTTTATCTCCTGAATCACATCATTCCGCTTCAGCACCTGCACTGACGGGCTGTCCATCTCAACATTTGTCACAACAACTCCTTCAACTTTCTTCGGGATATCAAGACTCATCCTGATTTCAGGATTGATGTCCTGTACCTGGACGCCCCGCATGGCGTTGCCGTATTCGCTCTCTGAAGCAGTAACGGCCCCGGAAAGCCGTCCAATGGTGACGACCAGAGTTTTTTCCTTCCCTTCCCTGATTATCTTAACTTTCACTTTCTTATCGGGAAGCGTGCCGGCCACC
Source organism: Nitrospirota bacterium (assembly GCA_024275975.1). Lineage (GTDB taxonomy): Bacteria > Nitrospirota > Thermodesulfovibrionia > Thermodesulfovibrionales > UBA6898 > JAJRYC01. The sequence goes on from JAJRYC010000083.1 coordinate 72,166, forward strand.
ATATTTCTGAGGACGCTTGGGTCATCTACCTGCTTGCCGTCATATTCAGTGATCAGGTCCCCCCGCTTAAAACCGGCCTTCGCGGCAGGACTGTCATCGACTACATCCGTAACAAGCGCTCCCAGCTCCTCTTTAATGCCGAACTTCTCCGCCAGGTCGGGGGTCATGTCCTGTATGCTCACTCCCAGCCAGCCACGAATGACCTTGCCGTGTTTGATAATACTGTCCATGACTGACTTTGCCATGCTCGACGGGATGGCGAATCCTATACCCATATACCCCCCGCTCCTCGAAAAAATTGCGGTATTGATCCCTATCAGTTCTCCGTCCGTGTTGACCAGTGCTCCGCCTGAATTGCCTGGATTAATGGCTGCATCGGTCTGTATGAAATTCTCATAATCCGCAATGCCGACATTTGATCTTCCGACAGCGCTTACAATGCCCATTGTGATTGTATGGCTGAGGGCGAAGGGATTACCGATAGCAATAACCATCTTTCCGGCCTTCAATTCATCGGAATCCCCGATCTTGATTGCGGGAAGTCCCTTGGCATCAATCTTTATTACCGCGAGATCGGACTTTGGATCGTTTCCGATGACCCTGCCTTTGAATTCTCTTTTATCATATAAAATCACCTTGATATCATCGGCATCCTTAATCACATGATTGTTCGTAAGAATATATCCATCTTCCGTCACTATAACTCCAGAGCCGAGGGCCGAGGACTTATATTTTCTTTTCTTGTCCTGATGATTGAACTGTTCGCCAAAGAATCTCCTGAAAAATGGGTCGTCAAAAAAATCCACGAAGGGATCCCGCCGCACGGTGATCGTCGTTGTAGTAGATATGTTGACAACGGATGGCTTCACAGCTTCGGACACCTCGGAGAGGTACTCGCTGAATTTACCAAGGAATTTTTTTGCATCAGATGAAATATTTGTATCCC
>JAJRYC010000001.1 GCA_024275975.1 Nitrospirota bacterium
ATTTTCCTCGGACGGTTTCCCATGCGTGGCCCATCTTGTATGGCCGATAGCCGTACTGCTCGTCAGATCTCCGGTCCCAATCAGAGAGTTTAAATCTTTGATCTTACCTTTGCACCTGATAACATTTATCCCTTCATCCTGTAAAAAGGCCACGCCAGCCGAATCATAACCCCTGTATTCAAGACGTTTCAGTCCTTCAAGAATCACTGTGACCGCGTTATTATTTCCGATATATCCGATTATTCCGCACATGTTAGAAATTATCCCCCGACAAATAATAGCTGACAGGTTTTAAGCTGATCATAATTATCCGTCTTTTCTCCTTTTGTTTTTCGAATTCGTTCTTCCATCCGCCGACTTGCGGGGCTTCCCGACCAGGTCTACTATATTTTTCTGCACGATCCTGCTGAGTGCCGGAGCATACGAAGGAGCATCACCGGCAACAGCCGAGCAGGGCCTTATATACGCAAAAGGGCCTACGGAGGCCCTGTCTTTCACAACAGAGTCCTCTATTACAGTCGAGTATTTTATCACTGTTTCTTTGCCGATTCTGCTGTTTTTAATCCTTACATGAGGATAAATCGTTGCACCCTTCCCTATCCAGGTGTCTCCTTCCAGTATGACATCCGGGTATATCGTAGTTTCTCTGCCGATAGAGACACCTGGGTGAATTAAAACCGAACCGGCGTCAAGAAAATTAACGCCTCTCCCGATCCATCTGTTTATTATCTGCTTCTTCAGCAGCATCGACGCCCGGTGAAGCTCTTCCCTGGTATTAACTCCCATAAATTCCTCTTCTATTCCTATGCAATACGCGGCCGCCTTCAATCCCTCGATGGAAGACAATGCAATGATATCAGTAAGGTAATATTCGCCTTTCGCCCTGTTTTTTTTGAGCTTATCCAACATATAAAGGGCGTCACTGTTTATCGCGTATATACCGCTGTTCACTTCATTTATTTTTTTCTGCGCGGGGTCTGCGTCTTTATCCTCTATTATAGACAAAAGCCTTCCTGAATCATCCCTCACTATCCTTCCGTAATCATCGGGATTCGCCGTCGTAAACGTAAGAACTGAAATTGAATTTCTGTTCTTACCGTGAAGCGTCAGAAACTTCTTTAATGTTCCGGCTCCGATAAGTGGTGTATCACCGTTCATAACAATAAGTGTCCCGTCAAAACCCTCAAGCACCGGAAGCGCGCACCGAAGGGCGTGGCCCGTGCCTTTCGCCTCTTTCTGGAGGGCGAACAGGATATCTTCCGGTCCCACTGATTTTTTGAAAAGATCGATATGCTCTCCGGCCACAATCACGACCTTCCAGGGCTTAAGCTTCGCGGCCGTGTTTATGACACTCTGAAGCATGGGGACACCACATACCATGTGCAATACCTTAGGGACTGATGATTTCATTCTCTTGCCAAGACCCGCGGCAAGTATGATACAGGCTGTCTTCATGCTTCCACCCCGTTTATTTCCGAAGACGCGGCGCTACAGCCTGAAAAAAACTCCCCTCTAAAGTTAAACCGCATTGCGAATTCCCATCTTTATGTAGTATTTTAATACAAATCTCCTTAAAAAAGCTTGATATTAACCGGCTTTGCCTATTCAGACCGTATCAGGAAAAACAAACGGAAGACCTTTTACCGAGGGATATAATTGTTTGATAGCAGCATGGGACTTCATGAAAAAGAAGAAACCTACCCGTCAAGCTATTCGTTAAACTCAGCGGGCATATCAAAATTGGCGTAAACATTCTGGACATCGTCATGTTCTTCAAGCGCTTCCATCAACCTGATCATCAGTTCAGCCGCTTTTTCATCCAGTGCAATGTAACTCCTGGGGAGTTTTGTTACTTCCGCCGATTGAACCGGAATACCCGCCTTTTCAAGTGCGTCCTTCACAGCCGTGAAATCCTCCGGCGCTGTAATTACCTCATAATTCTCTTCTTGAGGATCGTTTTTCATATCTTCCGCGCCCGCCTCAAGCACAACGGACATTATAGTGTCCTCGGAAGTCCTTGACTTGTCAACCAGAATATAGCCCTTGCTGTCGAACAGCCAGCCGACACACCCTGCTTCCCCGAGATTGCCTCCGTGTTTGGCCATCATATGCCTTATTTCAGGGACGGTACGGTTCTTGTTGTCCGTCGTAACTTCGATTAATATCGCGACACCCGACGGCCCATAGCCCTCGAAGACTGATTCTTCGTAAGCGACCCCGGGGAGTTCGCCCGTCCCCTTCATAATCGCCTTCTTGATGTTATCATGGGGCATATTGACTTCTTTCGCCTTTTCTATCGCGGTACGCAGTCTCGGATTGCCGTTCGGGTCGCCGCCGCCAAGCTTGGCGGCTATGGTGAGTTCCCTGGCGATCTTGGTAAACGCCTTGCCGCGTTTTGCATCGACTACGGCTTTTTTGTGTTTTGTTGTCGCCCACTTTGAATGTCCTGACACAATACTCCTCCAGAATTAATTTAGTAATATTTTATTTTAAAACACCGAATTCTTTCTATCTCTCCAGCGACATCCGCGGACACCCTGTCATAAATCGCGAATCAGGATTCGATGCCATAATCCTTTATCTTGGTCAGAAGCGTTTTATAGCTGACGCGCAATATCTCGGACGCCCTGCTTTTATTGCCCTTGACTTCCTTTAAGGCCAGTTTGATCCTGCGTGTCTCGACAATTCTGGTCCCCTCTCTGGCAACATCTTCAAGTGTACCATCTAAAGGGAGCTTCTTTAAAGAGCTTTCGACGGAAACCTGGGGACTCAGAAAAATATATTCTGTAGTTATCAGGTCATTATCACAGAGGATTATCGTCCTCTCTATGCAGTTTTCGAGTTCTCTTACATTTCCCTTCCATGGATAATTCATCAACAGATTAACTGCATCAGGGGAAATATTTTTTATCCTGGTTTTCATCTCAAGGCAATATTTTTTAATAAAATAATCGGTCAAAAGAAGAATGTCTTCATCTCTCTCCCTTAAAGGAGGTATCACAACAGGAAACACATTCAGCCTGTATAACAGGTCTTCCCTTAGCTGGGCATCTTCCACCGCCTTTTCGATATCCCTGTTGGTCGCGGCGATTATCCTGACATCGATTTTAACCGGCTTTACGCTGCCGACCCGCTCAATCTCTCCCTCCTGGATTACTCTCAAAAGCTTCGCCTGGAGTGATATGTCCATCTCAACAATCTCATCCAGGAATATAGTGCCCTTGTCCGCGAATCCGAACTTTCCTATCTTTCGTGAATCAGCACCGGTAAAAGCACCCTTCTCATGTCCGAAAAGTTCAGACTCCAGAAGTTCTCTCGGCAGGGCAGCGCAGTTTATGGGGACAAAAGGTTCTTTCCTTCTTGGACTCAGGTTATGGATTGCCCTCGCGAAAAGCTCTTTCCCCGTGCCACTCTCGCCCATAAGAAACACCGTCGTCCTTCTGGGAGCGACTTTCTGTACTTTCCGCGCCACCTCCGTAATGCTCTCACTCTTTCCTATAATATTCGGATACTCGTATTTTAAGGCCAGTTCATCTTTAAGCAATATATTTTCGGTACGCAGTTCCTGCGTCTCTATGGCCCTCCGGATTAACAACAAAAGGTGGTCCGTATCAAAGGGCTTGGTAATAAAATCAAACGCGCCCTCTTTTATCGCGTTGACGGCCATCTCGATCGTTCCAAAAGCGGTCATGACTATAACAGGAGTTAAAGGATTATCTGTTTTCACGGCTTTAAGGACATCAATGCCGTCTTTCCCGGGCAGTTTCAGGTCGGAGAGCACAATATCAAAATGGTTCTCCTTTATAAGTTTTATCCCCTCAAGGCCGTCTCTGGCAATAGACGTTTCGTATTCCTCGGCTTCAAGGGTTTCTTTAAGCATCCGGGCCATTGAGTCCTTGTCTTCAACTATAAGGATTGAGTGCATATTCTTATTTTACCCTATGACGTCAAAATTATCCCGCCATTACAAAATGCGCCACGTGTATTGCGTGGTATGAATGTATCTGCATGTCATCACATTTTGGCATCCTGCAGCGTCTGTCCGCATCTGCACGCTGGTGACGAAAAGGTCACAGCAAAGAAGGCTTTCATCAACGACCGGAGTTTTTGGGAAGCTGCCTGCATGGTGTCAATCACCTCCGTCGTTGTAAGTTTATCCGCCGTCCTGCCCGCGGCGAAATTAGTTATAACCGAAACCCCGGCCAGGCATATCTCCAGTTCTCTCGCGAGAACGGCTTCCGGCATGACCGTCATTCCGATCATATCGGCCCCCAGTATTGAAAAAGCCCTTATCTCCGCCGCCGTCTCCAGTCGCGGGCCGTTAACACATATGTAAGTGCCCGTCTTCACAACGGCCTCTTCGGCTGCTTCCGCCGCCTTAAAAACATACTCCCTCATGTCACCGCAGAAAGGTTCCGAAAAATCGATATGAACAACTTCATCTTCCTCGTAAAACGTGGAAGGTCTGCCGCTCGTCATATCAATCAATTGGTCCGGCACCGCGATTACTCCGGGAATCATCTCACCGCCGATACCTCCTGAAGCACATATTGAGATAATCCTCTCAACCCCCAGTTCCCTGAATCCCCATATATTCGCCCTGTGGTTTATTTTATGGGGATGGATATTGTGCATAGCGCCGTGCCTCGGCAAAAAAGCGATCTCTTTTCCCGACAACAGCCCTACCTTGTAACTTTCGGAAGGACTACCATACGGGGTGCTTAATTTTACTGTATCCACAATCTCCAGACCCGGGATACCATACAGCCCACTTCCCCCTATTACACCAAAGCGTGGCATATACTGCCTCCTTTCTGTATTGGTTTCTATCTCGGATAATAATACATTTCAGGTTAATAATCATTTAAAATATTAAACTGACAAGATTTATTCAGCCGTTCCACATGCGATGTCCCGGTTGAATAACCCTTCCGATCTTAAGTTTAGTGTTATAATAATCCATCATTAAAAAATATAAAAGAGTTAACGGATATTTTGAGATTCGCATTCTTCTTCTAACATAACAACCGGGAATATTATGATAAACAAGGACCTGCAGCTAAAATTAATAAACAAAACTCTTTCAAACGGCGGAGAATACGCTGACATCTATCTGGAATACCGGAAGCAGACTTTTATCGTTGTTGATGATAAAAAAATCGAAAACATTGTAACGGGCGCAGTGGCCGGTGCTGGGATACGCCTTATATATAATGGTAAAACCGTCTATGCCTTCACCAATGATCTCTCTGAGGAAGCGTTAACAAGGGCGGCGGAAGAAATCAGCAAAGCCGCCGCTGGAAAATCAACGGATATAATAATGAACCTTGAAATCAGGAGACCCAAAGTAGATTTCCTGATAAAACTCTTTCCGCCCGATATACCACTGGAGAGAAAAATATCGCTCGTACGAAGAGCGGATAACACCGCAAGAGACCATGACAGCAGGATAAAACAGGTTATCGCAAAATACGTAGACACGATCCAAAAGGTAGAAATCGCTGCTTCAGACGGTTTTATTTCTGAAGACGAGAGGGTCTACTCTTCCGCGATTATACAGGCAACGGCATCTCAGGAGGATATTATACAGACAGGCTATGAAGCAATTGGTGGGAACACAGGATTTGAACTTTTCCTTGAAAACGATATAGAGGAATTAAGTCTTGCAGCGGCAGAGAGAGCAATAATGATGCTGACCGCCAGAAGAGCTCCCGGCGGCAGAATGCCTGTTATTATAGCATCGAACGCAGGGGGCACTATGATTCATGAGGCGATAGGCCATGGCCTTGAGGCGGACCTCGCACAGCAGGGACTTTCGGTCTTTTCGGGAAAACTGGGCGGTCGGGTGGCGTCTGATCTCATAACAGTCATCGATGACGCCACGCTTGAACATAAAAGAGGTTCATTCAGATTTGATGATGAAGGAGTGCCGTCGCAGAGGACCGTGCTGGTGGAAAACGGTATATTGAAAAAATACATGTACGACAGGCTTACGGCAATGAAGGACGGCGAAGAACCAACAGGGAACGGCAGGCGTGAATCATACAGGCACAGGCCGATACCCAGGATGTCAAATACTTTTATCGCCAAGGGAGAAACACCGCCTGAAGAGATATTACGCTCATTAGAAAAAGGCCTTTTCATAGAGAAAATAGGAGGCGGCCAGGTAAATACAATCTCAGGAGATTTTGTTTTTGAAGTCCAGGAAGGTTATCTGATCGAAAAGGGCAAAAAAGGAGAACCCGTAAGAGGCGCCACATTAACCGGGAACGGCAATCAAATTCTGGAATCAATCGACATGGTCGGAAACGACCTTGGATTTGCGATCGGGACATGCGGAAAAGACGGTCAGGGAGTTCCAATCTCCGATGCCATGCCCACAGTCCGAATTCCGGAGATTGTTGTTGGCGGCGCGTGTGACTCATAGAGACAAGGAAACTGTGTCGATCATTATACATATGAGGATATATATCAACAGTATGGATACGATCAGCCATTGATAAATAAGCAAACACAGGTTGGCACCTAATTTGCGTTAACTATATTTATGCGTTTACAGAACACCATAAAACAGGATGCTAAATTCAAAGGTATCGGCCTGCATACAGGCTGTTATTCGAAGGTAACTATTGTCCCCGCGCCAAAAGACGCTGGGATAACGTTCATCAGAACCGATAAGCCAACTGTAATTAAGACGCATATTGATTCCGTGATCGATACCGCCTTTGCTACCACAATAGGTCATAATGGAGTCAAAGTCAAAACAGTTGAGCATCTTCTCTCCGCCCTCGCCGGGCTGGGGATAGACAATATTTCAATAGAAGTAAATGGTCCCGAGATCCCGATATTGGACGGAAGCTCCAGAGAACTGATCAAGATAATACAGGATGCCGGCATCGCAAGGCAGGACAAAAAAAGACCTTTTTTGAGGATCAAAAAACCTTTTATTTTTGAGGACAGCCATTCAAGGATAGCGGCGCTTCCATATAACGGAACCCTCTTAACACACAGCATATTCTTCAGTCATTACGGAGTTGGAGAGCAGAGGCTCAGCCTGGATATCACAGAGAAGGCTTTCACTGAAGAAATAGCGCCTGCAAGAACATTCGGATTTTTAAAAGACATCGAATATCTCCGTACTAACGGTCTTGCAAAGGGCGGGTCACTCGAAAATGCGATCATACTTGGAGAAAACGGCGTTCTGAATTCGTCAGGGCTAAGATTTAAGGACGAGTTCGTACGCCATAAAATACTTGATTCGATAGGGGATTTCTCACTTATCGGGTTCCCTTTTTATGGTCATATTATCGCAAGCAAATCAGGGCATTCAGCTAATATAAGATTTCTGGGAAAACTTCTTTCAACTCCCGATGCATGGGATATTATAACAGAAATAAACAAGCCTTCCAACGCTGTTTTGCATATAAATACTTAAAAATCCAGGAGTTAGCGCGTTTTTATTTTTTGCCCCAAATTGTCTGCAATTATGCTATTATAATAAAAAAAAGGCTGAATAATCTTTCTTCCCCAGCCTTAAAAAACAAAACAATACAATCTATTTTTTCTTGGCTACCGGCTTCTTGGCTACCGGCTTCTTGGCTACCGGTTTCTTGACTGCCGGTTTCTTGGCTACCGGTTTCTTGGCTGCCGGTTTCTTGACTGCCGGTTTCTTGACTGTCGGCTTCTTGGCTACCGGTTTCTTGGCTACCGGTTTCTTGGCTGCCGGTTTCTTGGCTGCCGGTTTCTTGACTGCCGGTTTCTTGACTGCCGGCTTCTTGGCTACCGGTTTCTTGGCTACCGGTTTCTTGACTGCCGGCTTCTTGGCTACCGGTTTCTTGGCTACCGGTTTCTTGACTGTTGCTTTTTTTATTACCGCCATCTTCTTCACCACCTTTCCAACCCCGGAGCCATGGGGCAATTAAATTAAAGCTTACCCATCAGCAATATCCTGTTTTCTGACAGAAGCTTTTCCAGGTCAGCATCGCCGCCTTCCTTCTTATTTTTGAATTCGACCTCATCCATCACTGATATATTTATCTTTTTATTAAATCTTCCCTCAATATCCTTTATACCATCGTCAGCTAATGATGACTGCCCGACAAGGAAGAGATTGACCGTCTCAGCATCCTCACTTTCCGTATACGGACCATAAATAAAGGCTATTTTTGCTCCCGAGGTTTTGAGCAGAGACTTCAGAGCATCGGAAACTCCCAGTGATTTGGCTATAAGGCTTTTTAACTCTGAAAAAATTGGTGATTTTTTATTTGCCTGAAAATATTTCAGGTTCGCCACTTTTTTGCTGGTGAGAATGCCCATCCCTTCAAGATTGTCCAGCTCTCTTTTAACACCGGATACGTTCTTTCGCAATAAACCGGCTATCTCTCTGACATAAAATTTTTCGTCGGGATTATTAAGCAGAAGGACCAATAAATCCGTCCGTATGGTTGATGAAAATAACTTCCGTAATATGTCTATAACTCGATTTGACATTGTCTGTTTATATTTATACAACAATACCTATACTTTTGTCAACAATAAATTAAGAATAAGCAACAATCCATGCATTTAACTAAACAACAAGTTCAGATTGTAAAACAATTAAGTCATTTTACTGTAAGCACCTGATGGAACTAGAATACATTTGTTCGAATTCTGAAACAGTCATTTGCATATAGTGTCACTATTGTATACAGATAAGATTCTTGCTTCACCGACCAGGGATAACCTTCCAGTGAATGCGTTTCGTTGTTATCTCGGGAAAGCATAGCAACGAAAGTAAGGAGTAAGGAGAAGACAGCAAGCACATATAAGTTTTCCTTACCCTAATAGGGGAGTAATCTTCCCACTTTAGTAAAGGGGGATTTTATAATTGTCGTCAGCAGCTATTGCTTTCCGTCTTTAGTCTTTAACGCTATGCGCTATGCCTTTCAAAAAATCGCGGGAAGGGGCGGAGCCCTCTGATTAAATAGTGTCTGTCCATAAATTCAGTCTCTCTACCTGTCATTCCGGCAGTCCTTAAGACGGAATCCAGTGTTTTCAATAGGTTCTGGATGCCCGATTAGAGAGCCCCTATCGGAGTCGAGGGCAGGCTTCGGGCATGACGCAAATAAAAAAACAGTAGTTTATAAACAGACTCTAAATAACTCCCCTGTATCCAGTCATATTAGTGGAACATCATAAATTATAAGGAGGGAAGAGAATGGCCCAAATTGACCCACCAGATTGCACAAAGACCAATTTTATATTTGTCTTTCTCAAAATAAAGAGTTACTATTTAATTAAGAAGTATGTTATCTTGACGCCACAAAAAAGGATTTTACGCCACAGTAAGTTTTACAAAATAACCAGATTTAGAGGAGGTCGATATGGAGACAATCATAGTAACCGTTGATCTGGGTCACTTCAGGGCATATAAAGTCATAAAGGATTCCGTGGAGGGCAACAGAATACAGCAGATTGGAAGTTATGATTCAATTGAGTCGCACGTCAAGCTGGGAGATAGAGTAAGTGATACAGCAGGAAGATTTGGCCTGGCGGGCGGCAAAAACGGTGCGGCAAAGGGATACGGCGAACCACACAACATTGAATTAGAGACTAACAAGAGACTTATAAAAATGATCGCAAAGAGTATAAGCGATTTAATTCTGAGCGAAAATTGCACCAAATGGCATTTGGCCGCCGGCAATGAAATAAACAGTCAGATAGTTGAAAATCTTGCTCCGGATGTAAGGGCCAAACTCAAAAAAAACATAAAATCCAATCTGACGAAAATCAGCAAATCAGAGGTAATTGATTATTTCAGGTAAGTTTAAAGACGGGAGCATTTTGCTCTTGACAAGCATCTTCAAAAGTGATAAATTGAAATTAAGGAAAAGAGATAATACATACCCTGGCTTGGGACTAACCGTAGAACCAAGTAAGTATGTTAGGAAGCGGAGATTAGATATAGTATGCAAGCCTCCAGAAGCGAGGAGGGAACATTAAGTATCTAAGAATGCTTCCATATTAAAAGAGCTACGAGTTACTCAAACCAGGGTATTAAAAAAGTATCCTAGAGCTATACAATAACATCTGGTTCCGGGTAACTGTCGGTGATAATAGATGAAGCACCAAGGTTATCCGAATGGTTCCAGGTCAGTTATTTGTATAGCTTTATTTATTTTATGCACGGTTAGAATACGACCGTGCGGCGGCAGACAACTCCTCCGGTCGAATCATCAAAATTAGTAGAAAACAGGTCGACATTCTGTAATGCGATACCGATTAATGGATAACCTTGCTTGAGAAAAAAACCCCAAAAGCCTCCATATCTGTCCCCTGAAAGGCACCAGACTATCAGACAGGAGATAATCTCCCTGCTCAAAGGAAGGAAGCTCTCGGCCAAAGATATTTCGGCATATGTCGGAATTCCGGAAAAAGAAGTATATGCGCACCTTGAGCATATACGGAAAACTCTTGGGAAAAACAGAGTCAAACTTATCGTTATACCACCGGAATGCATAACATGTGGTTTTATATACAAAAAAAGAGAGCGGCTAACTAAACCCGGCAGATGTCCGGTATGTCGTAATGAATTAATACAGGAAGCCCTTTTTCAATCAAAATAAGCCGATTACCGATCGTTGAGGCCATAACTTTTTTCATTGCCTTCTTCCCATAATTAATTTGACTTGCCGAGGATGTTCTCGGCTGTTTCCATACCGGACTCCATTGCAACGTCCATGTTATAGTACCTGAATAGTCCCCCCCTGCCTATTATATGCAGGTTCTCGAACTGATTCATGTATGCCAGTATCTTTTCATAGTGCTCCCTGTATCCCACATCCATCAGCGGATATGCCTTGGCCGCCCTCACTACATAGCTGTCAAGCACTTCGCTCTTTTTGAAGAATCCCAGCTTCTCCAGGTTGTCCACCGTTATCGCCGTCAGCTCTTCATCACTGGAGTTCCATATACTGTCTCCCTTGAAACAGAAAAATTCCGTAACTACATGCGTCTTGCCATCGGGCGCCATATGCGGACTCCAGTTCTTCGGTTCGTGTATCCTCCCCAGCGGCATCTCCTTCTCGGGTAGATACAGCCATGTCAGGTCGGTCACATGGGGCCGGTCAAGCATCACCGTAACTATCAGTATGTCCCTGAATCTC
>JAJRYC010000084.1 GCA_024275975.1 Nitrospirota bacterium
GAAGACCCAAGCCGAAGTCCTATCGGCCTTTGGCCACTATGTGGATGACAGTGGGGTCTTACAACCGGTGCGCAGCTAAAGTACCGTCAATACTGGCTATGCGGCGTGGTCTAATAAGTTATCTCTTAAACTCCTGTTAAACAATATGATGACCTAAAAATAGTAAGGAAGAAATGCGAAGACAACATTTTGAAAGGAAGAATATATGCCCGATAAAGATATTGTTCTCGCAAAAGCTGATGCCGTTCAGAGGAGTTTAAGAAGGATAAAAGATGTTACCGCTCTAAATCCGGATTCCCTGGATAACTTGAATGCCCAGGATATCTTTATACTCAACCTTCAAAGGGCGATACAGTCAACAATTGATCTGGCCACTCATATAGTTGCCTCTAAAGGCCTGGGCATCTCTGATGCTATTAAGGGCAACTTTGTATTACTGGAAAATGCGGGAATAATTGATAAAACAATGTCATTAAAAATGCAGTCCATGGATGGGTTCAGGAACATAGCCATCCATGATTATCAAAATATTAAAATAGAAATATTAAAAACCATTTTAGTCAAACACCTCAAGGATCTCGAAGAATTCTATACCAGAATATTGCGTCACTTTAACTTTGTAGAAAAATAGTTCCTGTGAGCACAGCACACCGGAACATATGGTTTATGCTTTATATCAACTATCTGGATCAGCAGCTCCAGCTGACACGCACCAGTCCGCTGTAGCCCCTGGTCAGGCGGCGTACTTTAACCAGAAAACTTAATCATGAGTTCATACGTTCTTCATGGCATCAGACGAACGAACGATCCTGAATTAATGCCGGTTCCAGGGAGAACTACACCAAAGTTTGCAGGCCATACAGAAACATATGGGAAAACGAGTTTACTGTTGCATTCTACCTGAATCTCGTAGGCAAAACCTTCCGGGTATTCGTTGGCGTTGTGAGTACTCTCACCCGGATCAAGGGTCACCTCGAGAGCACCCGGTGCCACCGGGGTCTTAACCGTTCCAACCTGGCACTCGAATACCGTAACACGCGCCATTTGCTTGGTAGTGTCGTTGTTGAGAAGAGTCCAGTCCAGGGAACCAGAATTCTGAGGAAGGAGAAAAGGGCCAGTCGTGTAGCAATGTTTGTACTTGCGGATAGGCCGCTTCTTAAGGACTGCTTTTTTGGGGAACACATTAATATCAGTCAGTCCCAACATCCCTGCCGCGAGTTTCGTTCCCGCTTTTTCTTCACGTTTGCGAGTCGCCATCTCTGTCACCTCTCTCTTTGTAGATTGTTAAATTAAAGGTTCGCACAAGGTATAGAGTTTTATCCGCAATGCCGAAGGAATTGCGGATAAAACCCGTTGAACGGAACCTTCCAGCCATTTGGCTTACTTATCGTACAATATAGTTTATTTCTATGGGAATTGCAAATAGAAGCCTTCTGAAGGGTCTGCGCCCTGCCTTAAGCTCCTTTTCATCATTATACCTGCCCTGACAAAATGACGATACACCTTCATTACTTCTCTATCTTTATCCCCAAACCACCTTGGGACTCGCCCTTATGTACAAACTTTGGAGGCGTTCTTGTTACCAACAGGAATGCTGCTTTTAACAGTACCAAGCCAACAGGATGTTTAAATAGGGTATAATGAAAATTGCATTATAAATTTGTCTGACTCTCATTATGATTTTCAGGAGGGACCATGACTGAAAGACATTCGCGGCGGCTGGTTTTAATAGTCGCCCTTGCGGCACTTCTTTTTCTTGTATCCATTGCGACAGCATCGCCCATGGATGAAAAAAATATTCCGGGAGATCTTTTAAAGTGGAAGTCCTGGGTCCTCCACGGAATGGATGAGAGGCTCTGCCCCCCGGATTATAACAATGAAAATACCGTCCGATGTATGTGGCCGTCGAGATTAAAGTTGTTTTTTAATTCCTCGGGCGGCAGGTTTGAACAGGAGTGGGTTGTTTTTTCCAGGGGCTGGGCGCCACTTCCCGGACGAGGGGATATATGGCCCGAAAATGTAAAGTCGGACAATAGACGCATACCTGTAACAAACAGGAACCAGACACCGTTCATATACCTTACTCCAGGTAAACACCTTGTGAGCGGAAGATTCAAATGGACGGAGATGCCTGAAATGATCAGGATTCCTCCTGCAACCGGCATGCTCGCTCTTTCGATCAATAAGAAGAATGTGGATTATCCCGTGATGGATAAAAACGGTCGGCTCTGGCTGCGGAAACGCGCTTTACCCGAGAACAGTGAAGACCGTCTTTCCGTAAGAATTTTCAGGCTTATAACCGATTCCATACCCCTAAAAATGACTACCCGTCTTCAGGTCAATGTTTCGGGCCGGGGCCGGGAGATCAAGCTCGAAAAAGTCCTAATGAAAGGCAGTATCCCCATGAGCATTAAAAGCCCTCTCCCGGCGAGAATCGGGAATGCGGGCGATCTGCTTATACAGGTCCGCCCAGGGCGATGGGAAATTAATATTATTACACGATTCATCGGACCCATTAATAAACTGGGCCCCGCAGCCGGGGCCTTCGGGCGTGAAATATGGTCATTTGACCCGCAAAACCACCTCCGTATGGTTAAGATTGAGGGAATACCGTCCGTTGAACCCGGGCAGACCGCCATGCCCTCCGAATGGAAGCAGTATTCAGCATATATCGTTGAACCGGGGGCAACCGTCACGTTCAGGGAAATACGCAGGGGCGATCCTGATCCCGCGCCAGACCGTTTAAATCTCTTCAGAAGCTGGTGGCTGGATTTTGATGGAGGGGGCTTCACAATACAGGACCACATCACCGGCGCTCTGAGCAGCAATTGGCGGCTTGATATGAATCCACCGGCCAGACTTGGCCGGGTATCCGTCAGCGGCGCGGACAGGCTCATAACCGCCGGTGAAGACGGCAGGAAATACGGCATCGAACTCAGGAGGGGGAAGCTGAATCTTGTTGCGGATTCAAGGTATGTCAAGTCAATGACCGCAATCCCGGCAGTCGGATGGGACCATGATTTCGACTCACTGTCCGGTGTGCTGAACCTTCCTCCCGGGTGGAGGCTGATTACGGCATCCGGCGTTGACATTCTGCCCGGCACATGGGTCAAGGGCTGGACCCTTCTGGATTTTTTCCTGGTGCTGATTATTGCCGCCGCTGTGTTTAAACTCAGAAACCTTAAATGGGGGATAGTAGCGCTATTGACGATGGTATTGATATTTCATGAAACCGGCGCGCCCCGAATAATATGGCTCCATATACTGGCCGCAGCAGCGCTGGTCCGGGTACTGCCCGACGGATGGGTTAAACGTCTCGTTTACATATGGGGAGGAGGGGCCGCTATTGTTCTGCTGGTCATGGCCATCCCTTTCACGATTGATCAGATCAGGACAGGACTATTCCCGCAGCTTGAGCTTCAGAGACCGTATACAACCGGGTCGGGATTCATGCCCAACGAAAAAAAGGTCATCGGAAAAAGAGGAAAAGTGGGCACTCCACCGCAAGAACGCGGTAACATCAGAAAAATGTATAAGAGCTTGGATTCAAAAGAATACTCCCGGGTTTTGAGCGGAATTGATGCATATAGACAAAAGGAAGAGATTTTCACCGGTGATCCCAATGCGCTTATACAGACCGGGCCGGGAATCCCCACATGGACGTGGAGGGCCATTAAAATGGAATGGAACGGACCGGTAAAGAGGGACCATAAGATCAGGCTGTGGCTGCTTTCACCCGCTCTGAACCTTATTCTCGCGTTCGTCAGGGTCTTTCTGCTCGCACTTATGATCATTGGAATAATTGAGCCGCGCGCAATGTGGCGAAAGATAAGCGGCAAAATCAACAGGACCTCCGCAATTGCTATGTTAATTTTTCTATTCGCGGGCGGCATATCCACGGCAAACGCCGGGGATTCCCCCTTCCCGCCTCCGGATCTGCTGAAAGAACTTCAGACCAGGCTGCTCGAAAAGCCCGACTGTTTTCCGAGCTGCGCCGATTTTCTCCGCATGGACCTGAAGGTCATGCCTGAAAGCCTGCGTATTCTCCTTGAGGTCCACGCGACCTCCCGGACTGCTGTCCCACTTCCCGGCAATTCGAGGGCATGGTCTCCGGAAGAGGTCTACCTTGATAACAGCCCGCTCAGAGAGCTGTCAACGGACTCTGCCGGCACACTCTGGGCGCTCGTGCCTGAAGGGATTCATAATGTTATACTGATCGGGAAATCAGGGCCTGGAAATTCCGTACAGATACCGCTGCCACTAAAGCCCCACCACGCGACTTACTCGGGAAAAGAATGGAAAGTGCAGGGGATACACAGGGACGGCAGAGTCGAAAGCGGCATTCAGATAACACGCGTCAAAAAAGAACCGGGTGAGCGTCCGCCCGCGGACAGCGGCAACCTGCCCCCTTTCCTTCATGTTGAACGTATTCTGCACCTGGGGCTAACATGGCAGGTCGAAACCACGATAATCCGCCTGACACCGGTTGGCACACCAATAGCAGTCTCAGTGCCGCTCTTGCAGGGCGAGTCTGTAACCACTGCGGGAATTCTCGTTGAAGACGGAAAGGCGCTTATAAACATGGATCCTAAATCAAACAGAATATCCTGGAGCTCATCCCTGAAAACAGCCCCCGAGATTTCTCTGAGGGCGCCCGAATCTGTTCCATGGACCGAGACCTGGGTGCTTGACGCCAGCCCCATATGGCATTGCGAGCTTACGGGAATTCCGGTTATCCATCATCAGGACAAGCAGGGTGACTGGCGTCCAACGTGGAAACCATGGCCGGGTGAAAGCGTTTCAATCGGGACATCCCGCCCAAAGGCCATACCCGGACGGATGATCACGATTGATTCCGCAAAGCTGGTATTGACTCCCGGGCTGCGTTCGGACGAGGCAGTGCTTACGTTGAAGATAAGGGCCAGCCAGGGCGGACAGCACGAGATCACACTGCCCGAAGGCGCGGACCTGCAGACGGTCCGGATCAAGGGTAAAAGCCAGCCGATCAGGCAGGACGGGCAAAGGGTTGTCATACCTCTTCAGCCCGGAAGCCAGACGATTAATATTGAGTGGATCCGGGAATCAGAATCTTCCCTGCTGATCAGAGGGCCGGATGTAAAAATCGGGGAAGAGGCGGTAAATGCGCAAGTCACTTTCAATATGCCGCGAAACAGGTGGATACTCTGGACTTCCGGTCCGACACTCGGCCCGGCTGTTCTGTTCTGGAGTTATATCTTTATCGTTATTCTGATTGCGCTGGGGCTTGGGAGGGTGACAATTACTCCGCTCAAGACACGTCACTGGCTGCTTTTGAGCCTCGGCCTCACCCAGGTCCCGCCGCTTACGGCAATACTGATCGCCGGCTGGTTCCTGGCCATGGGGGTGCGTAAAGATCGTCACCCTCCTGAAAATGCTTTTCTTTATAACCTGACACAGACCGGGCTGATAATATGGACGCTGGTCGCCATGTCCGGCCTGTACATGGCCATTTCCCGGGGACTGCTCGGTATTCCGGACATGCAGATCTCGGGCAATAATTCTACACAACTTTATCTGAACTGGAGCCAGGACAGGATAGGTACCTCGATGCCACAGCCATGGGTGCTTTCGCTTCCCAGACTGGCATATAACATTCTAATGCTTTTCTGGGCCATGTGGCTTGCCTTCCGCCTTGTCAAATGGCTCGGGTGGGCCTGGGAAAGTTTCAGCAACGGCGGTGTATTGAAAAAAATAAAACTGAAACGTACCACACAGCCCCGGGTGAAAAAAACTGAACCGGAAAAACAGGAGCCGCGAAAGTAAGGGCTCGCCCAAAAAGAGGAAGAAATGCAAAAGCACCTGGTACCATTGCTTGAATTGGCCGGTCGAAGCCGGCATACTGTCTACTGGGAAGATGAAATATCTTCTATCGTTTTGAAAAGTTCGATAGAGGCGTCTCTGGGGCCGGTCTGCTCAAATCCTTCGATTCCAAGTCTTGTTCTTATCTGTCCCACCTTTATGCCGGTTTCAAACATTTTCCTGAAATAAAATAATGCTGTCTCTTCATGCTTCTCTCTCCGCTGAGGCGCGCCAAAGGGATTGGCGAAATATGTATGAACGAGACCCTTCTCATCAGTAGTACCCTTTGCTAATCTGGCGCCACTTCTGAAAACTGAAATGGCATCTTCAGAGTTTGAGAAAAAATCAATCGGCGGATGGTCTTCATTAATCTGTTCATAATTATTTGCATACAGCAGTATATCCACGGGGTAACCTTTTACTATATGATGATAACGGGTTATGGGTATTATCAGCCTGGCGTTTGTCTTGTCGGGATTCATGAAAATGCTTCTGTCGATTTCCTCGTAGGCATATCCGGGTTGTAAGTCATCAAGTCGCACGAACGCGCCAATTTCCGTCCCATATCCAACTATCTTTCCGTCATCGTTAATTCCAAGGGATCCCATATCATCAAAAATTATCCTCATTTCACAAATATGGTCCTCGGAAAGTAAGCGTAAAGCCTCAAGTGTCTCTGATTTACCCGCACCGCTGTCCCCGATTATTACAACATTGGCCTCTCCACCATTTTTGAGCTTGATATAAGCCATCGCGCCATGAACTGGTAATCTGCCCTTCTTCAACATAACTATATTATGCAGAGTAAGCGTCATCTTCTTGAAATAACCAAAGTAATCCACATCCTCTGAATGCCGAATAAGACCGACAAGTGTGTCGGTATCTCTGTCTTCATAAAACACAGTGTCTCCAGGGAGAGGATTGTTCAGGCCGAAAAGGAGCATTATGTCGGGACTTTTACCGTCAATATCATCATAGTCGGCAATCTCGAAAAGGTTGCTCAGCGAAAGGCCAAGAGAAATAAAATCACGATGAAAATAGATAAACGCAATTAATTCACCCACCTTTGCAGGGAAACAGAACCACTCATCAGGATTGAGCTGTATCATCTTTTCCGTTAACTCATTAATCTCTTCAAACCTGCCTTTTCTCTTATTCATTACAGGATAAAGAATTAATGGTGGTTCCGTGAGCGAAAGACGGATAAACGGGATGTCCTTCAATCCGGAATATATTCCAAGCGCCTTACATTCTACCTTCTCAAGAAGCATTCCCATATTCGATCCGGCAGGTAACTGCCTGTAAACCCTGGGATTTTCTCCAATCAGATTTTCACTAACAGTTCTATACACATAGAGAACCAGGTCTTTAAACTCCTCGTTTGATCTTATAAACTTGGAGTGGTGGAGGCTGCTTTTTGCGTATCGCGACCTTTGGGGTGCTTCAATATAAATAAATCTTTCAAAGCTTCTCCAGAAGTTATATAGCTCTTCGATAAACTCATACAGGTATTCCTTCTCGGACAGGATCTGCTTATAGTCATTGTTCATCACAACAATTTCTTCTGCTGTATGACTTGAAAGAAGCCTCAACAGATTCACAAGAAATCCCGTCATTTCATCCCGTTTCAGGTGAGTCAGGTTTTCTTTCAGAAAGGCGAAGATTGAATTGCCCCTGGATGCAATCCTTTCAACAAAGCGATCAACTATATCTTCAAAAAGCTCACTTTTTAAAAGTTTCTCGGGAGTATCGCAATACAGCCTCCCATAGTCTAATATAACCTTCCGCCTGGTTATTACATATGGACTTTTTGTAACAATCATAACGGTTATATTAACACAGAGATTATATTAAAATCAGCAAAACAAAAGGTACACCCAATGGTACACAAAAAAATGCAATCGGACGCGGATAAACGTGGATTATCAGTAATAACACAGCAGGGGTCTTAGATAACCTCCTGTAAATACCATAGGTCGGGAGGTGAATTCCGTTTCTTGACACTGAGCGCTTAATCGCCTATACTACTAGTAGATTGAGGAGGTGATATTATGTCAACTGCCACTGTCCGGATACCAGAGGATAAAAGAGATATTCTAAAGATTATTGCGAGCATAGAAAAAAAAGAGATTAAGGAGATACTCTCTGAACTAATCGATGAATATATAGAAAGACATAAAGAAACCCTTAACATCCTTTCAAATCCTGAATGGGTAGAAATAGTTAAAAGAGGGAAAGATGAAGTAGTTAAAGACATCAAAGGGAAATCTATTAATGCCCTGGCAGATTGAAGTCAAGCCAACCGCGGAAAAAAATTACCTGAGGCTGGATAAAAAAACCAGAAAAAGAATCAAAAAAGCCCTGCAGGAATTAGAACAGGAAGAAAATCCCTTATTGCTTCATAATGTTAAACCCCTATCAGGACAACTTCATGGAGATTATCGTTTGAGAGTAGGAGACTGGAGGCTTTTATTCACTCCGGAGAAGACTAAACAACTCATTTACATCTACGCGATCCTTCCCAAGGGTAATGCTTATTAAAGGTGTAAACCCCGGGGTCAAAAAAGTTTTAAAAATATTTTTCCCAAATGACCGCATACGTGAATAGTCAGGAATGCCATGACGTTGTACAATCCCAATATAATCACACACATCCGGAAAATCAGAAGGGGAACGCATGTTTTTACTGGTTTTGGCCGATATTGTAAGGTATAATAGCTAAAAGAAACAGACTTGATTTTTCCAGTTTAACTTATTGGGAGGAGAATTTTTGCGGCCTGGGAAACAGTATCAATGCGGATTTAAAAAAACTGCTGTTCTGATTGCCGGCCTGCTGTTTTTATTCGCGGCTCCGGCCCTTCCCTCCAATTCGGCGGCAAAGACCGATATTGACGGACCACTTAGTCCAAAAGTCACCTATCCCATGGCCTCCCACTTCGAGAAACATTACACAGACGACCTGCCGGACCTTATGAAGAAACGCTATATCCGTGTTCTGACCACTTTCAACAAGACAAACTATTTCGTGGCCGGGAGTCATATCTATGGCTATGAATATTCCCTTTTGAAGGATTACGAGAAATACCTGAACAAACAGATCAGGAGACGGGACCTGAAGGTGGTTCTTGAATTCATCCCGGTTTCACGTGACCGGCTTATACCCGCTCTCGTTAATGGATATGGTGATATCGCGGCCGCCGGGCTTACTATTACTCCCGGTCGTCTCAGGGAAGTAGATTTCACCCGCCCTTATCTCAGCGGGATCAATGAGGTGATCGTGACACACAAAAGCGTCAGTGACCTGAAATCCCTTGATGATTTATCAGGACGCCGGGTGTTTGTACGGCGGAGCAGCAGTTACTATGAAAGCCTTCTCAACCTTAATAAAGGCTTCATAAAAAAGGGATTGGAACCTGTACGAATAATAAAAGCGGACGAGACGCTCGAGACCGAGTACATACTGGAGATTGTCAACTCCGGCGCGGTCAAAATAACCGTGGCTGACAGCCATATCGCCGGAATATGGTCTGGAATCTTCGGCGATCTGCAGGCGCATGAAAACCTGAAGGTACGGACCGGCGGTAAGATCGCATGGATGGTGCGAAAGAATAACCCTGAGCTGAAAGCCGATCTGAACAGGTTTATAAAGACCCGCCGCAAAGGAACACTATACGGGAATATTTACTTTAACAGGTATTTTAAAAATGAGAAGTTCATCAAAAATCCTGTTACACCCGATGAACGAAAGAAGCAGCTGCGGTACAGAAAGCTGTTTCAAAAATACGCGAATCAATACGGACTTGACTGGCTGCTGGTAATGGCCCTTGCTTATCAGGAATCAGGCCTTGACAATAACAGGAAAAATCCGTCGGGCGCTATCGGTATCATGCAGATAAAGCCTTCAACCGCTTCAGACAAAAAAATCGGTATCAGGAACATTGAACTGGCGGAAAACAATATCCATGCCGGGGTAAAGTATCTCGCTTTTCTCAAAAAAAGGTATTTCAATGATGACGATATGAAAGAAAAGGACCGTGTCCGGTTCAGTCTCGCCGCTTACAATGCAGGTCCCGCCAAAATCAGGAGGGCCATTAACCGCGCTAAAAAAATGGGGCTGGACCCTAAACGCTGGTTCAGGAATGTGGAATATGCCGCTCTGAAGATTATCGGACAGGAGACTGTTGGATATGTCAGTAATATTAACAAATATTATATTACGCTCAAGCTGGTTTCCGAGAATGAGAAAATGCGCGATTTAAATAAAGAAAGAATAATACAGAAATAGTTTTAACTTAATCGAACTTCGGGCAGACCTTTCGCAAGGTCCACCCGTTTATATACAGTACTTAAAGGTAATTCTCAGAGCAGTCCGGCCCGCTCCATGATATCAGGAACTTTGTCTTCCATGCCTATAGCCATTATATGCACACCGTCGCATATCGCTTCATCCTTCAACTGTTTGATATGTCTCGCCGCTATGTCCATGCCGGTGTCAAGCGCCTTTTCCTTGCCAGCGGCCTTGAGTTCATCAATCAATACCTGGGGAACTTTTATCCCTGGGACAAATTTATTCATGAAATTGGCCATTCCCGCGCTTTTCAGAACAACAATACCCGCGAGTATCTTTACCGGAAACTTTTTTGCGTGGCCCATAAAGGTTTTAAACCCTTCCATATCGTAGACCGCCTGTGTCTGGAAGAACTTTGCACCGGCGGTCACCTTTTTCCCGAATTTTATGAGCTGAGGCTCGATGGGATTCGATTCAGGAGTAACAACTGCGCCCTGGTAAAAATCCGTGGCCCCTTTCAGGTCATTACCGGACATATCCCTGCCATCGTTCAGGCCGTCAACTATCTTCAGTAGCTGGACGGACTCCACGTCATAGACAGGTTTTGCCTGTTTGTGGTCACCCGCTGAAACATGGTCTCCTGTCATGCAGAGGACGTTTTTTATGCCTAATACGCTCGCTCCGAGCAGGTCTGACTGAAGCCCTATCCTGTTTCTGTCACGGCATGTCATCTGGAGAACAGGCTCAAGACCATTCTCCATCGCAAGTTTACAGACGGCAAGAGAACATATCCTCATGACCGCCGACTGGTTGTCCGTAATATTCGCTGCGTCGATCTTTCCCCTTAACACCTGCATATGGTGCAGCATCTCTTTTATGTCAGTCCCCTTTGGAGGGCCTATTTCGGCTGTAACTACAAATTTTCCAGAGTTAAGAATATCACTAAAGCTCACTTTTTCTTCTCCTCCTTTTTCCTGACGCTCATTGCACGCGGTTTCTGGCCCCTGGACCAGTCCTTGGGTTCGATAGTCTTTTTCATATCGTCGAGCCTGCCTATCCTGTTAAGCCTCTCGTAAATCCTCACCCAGGCGCACTTTATATCCTGACTGACCTCGCAGTTACCGTCATTCGTGCCACCGCACGGTCCGTTGAGAAGCCCTTTAGGACAGGCTGTCACAGGACATATCCCGCCTGTTTCATCGAGTATGCATTCGCCGCAGAGGGAACATCTTTCATCGAACATCTGGTAACGCGTCATGTTCCCGAGAAAGATAGTGTCATTCGATTGATATACGGGTTTGTCCGGAAATATCTCGACAGCGGCCTGTGTACCGGCACCGCACGACATCACTATGATAGCTTCGGTCTTTCCAATCGTATCCTTGAAGGGCTTCAGTTCCACCTTGGTCCCCAGGACCTGGCATCCTGTCTTCGCCCTGAAAATTCCCGTCACTGTCTTTCCTTCTTTCTCGAGGGCCTCCTTGAGTTCCTCCAGTTCAGGCTCCCCGCCCGTGCCACAGAGCGACGCGCATTCCGAACATCCGATAAGGAAAAAACTGTTATAATCTTTTATATTTGCAAGTAAATCTTTAAACTCTCTCTTCGTAGTGACAATCATTCCGCATCTCCTTCCAGCTTTATGATAAGTGATTCAGACCGTCTCCTGTCTGTCTGAATCTGTCTGAACCGTTCAAACTTCAACCTTCATGCCTGCTGCCATTTTGGCGGCCTGAACTGTATTGTACATAAGCATCGCAATCGTCATGGGACCGGCGCCGCCCGGCACAGGCGTGATATAAGCAGCCCTCTCTTTCGCGGCGGGGAAATCAACGTCTCCAACCAGCTTGCCTTCCGGTGTAACGTTAATTCCGATGTCTACAACGGCCGCGCCCTCTTTCACCATATCACCTGTTATCATCTTCGCCTTTCCAACGGCAACACATAGGATGTCGGCCTTGAGGCATACGTCTTTGAGGTCGGGAGTCCTGCTGTGGGCTATCGTTACAGTGGCATGTTTTCTTAAAAGCAGCATCGCGAGAGGTTTTCCAACAATAACGCTTCTTCCAACAACAACCGCGTGTTTTCCTTTAGGGTCTATGTTGTACGCCTCGAGCATCTTCATCGCTCCGTGCGGCGTGCACGAGATAAAGCCCGGCTCATCCAGCATAAGCTTGCCCAGGGCGTCGGGGCCGAAACCGTCAACATCCTTTTGCGGGGATATCCTGTTCATTATCTCTTTCGCATCCAGCCCTTCAGGGAGAGGCAACTGGACAAGGATCCCGTGGACCCTGGGGTCATTGTTCAACTCGTCGACAAGTGTTATAAGTTCCTGCTGTGAAACCGTTGCAGGCAGTTTGTGTGAAAAACTTGTTATCCCTGTCGCTTCGCAGGCCTTTTGTTTGTTCGCGACATACTTCTTTGATGCCGGGTCCTCTCCAACCAGAACAACCGCAAGACCCGGATTAATCCCCTGTGCCTTAAGTCCATCAATCTCTGTCTTCAATCCAGCCTTGATATCAGCCGCGACTTTTTTTCCGTCAATAAGTTCTGCTGCCATTATCTCCTCCTGTAATTTTTTAGTGTTAATGCTTATACAATGCCGGTCGCCGTTAAAAAAACCGTGGCGGCACTGTTTGTAAACCGGTCGGGTTAATCTCTTATTTTTATAAGCGCCAGCAACTCTTCTCTCGTCGATTCCTTTGTCCTGAACAGGCCCCTGACTGCCGAAGTGACCGTCCTCGCGCCGGGTTTTTTGATGCCCCTCATGGAAAGACAGAGATGCTCGGCGTCGATGACAACCATCGCGCCCTTCGGCTTTAACTTTTCCATAATTACATCAGCGAGCTGGGCGGTAAGGCGCTCCTGCACCTGAGGTCTTTTCGCGTAAATTTCGAGCGCCTTGGCAAGCTCACCAATGCCGGCGATCTTACCGGCGCCGGGTATATACGCGACATGGGCCTTGCCTATAAACGGCAGCAGATGGTGTTCGCATACAGAGTAAAAAGGAATGTCCTTTAAAAGCACCATCTCATCGTGGCTCTCGCCCTCTATATATTTCAGTATCTCCTCTGTTGGAGTTTCAAGGCCCGAAAATATCTCTTCATACATCCTGGCCACACGTTGGGGAGTGTCCTTGATGCCCGGCCTGTCGGGGTTTTCCCCGATTCCTTCGAGAATCATTCTTACGCCTTTTTCTATTTTACCGAGATCCATAATCTTCCTTTTTTATTTATTTGCATATTCAGAATGGAATAGAAATTTTAGCATTTAGTTAAAAGGCATGTCAAAAACGGTCAAGAATATGAAAATCACGAGCAATGACTAATAAAATGAGGATGGGATTTGTCGAAGTTATAATCATAAAATCCCCCTTTTCAAAACTTATCGTTACCCACATTTTTGACTGGACACCAGGGGCTCTTTTCTTGGCTTTAACGCTCTGCGCTATGCCTTTCTTTCATTCATTCCCCTTTAATTATTTTAGGGATGATTCCGAGGCTGAACGCGTTAAGAATTCAAGACTGTCTGAGCTTTGCTTTTCGTCTTAGTCTGTTACGCTTTGCTGTTGTTTGCGCCTTAAACATTGAACGTTGAACATTGAACTTCTTTTATCCGTTACGCTATGCGCTTTGCGCTATGCTTTTTATCGGGCAGACCGGAAGCAGAC
>JAJRYC010000085.1 GCA_024275975.1 Nitrospirota bacterium
GAGATTCAGGGACATACTGATAGTTACGGTGATGCTTGACCGGCCCCATGTGACCGACCTGACATGGCTGTATCTACCCGAGAAGGAGATGCCGCTGGGGAGGATACACGAACCGAAGAACTGGAGTCCGCATATGGCGCCTGAAGGCAAGACGCATGTAGTGACGGAATTCTTCTGTTTCAAGGGAGACAGCATATGGAACTCCAGTGATGAAGAGTTGACGGCGATAACGGTGGACAACCTGGAGAAGCTGGAATTCTTCAAAAAGAGCGAAGTGCTTGACAGCTATGTAGTGAGGGCTGACAAGGCCTATCCGCTGATGGATGTGGGATACAGGGAGCACTATGAAAAGATACTGGCATACATGAAACAGTTCGAGAACCTGCATATAATAGGCAGGGGCGGGCTGTTCAGGTACTATAATATGGACGTTGCAATGGAGTCCGGTATGGAAACAGCCGAGAACATCCTCGGCAAGTCAAATTAATTATGGGAAGAAGGCCTTTCCTGCAGGAGGATTAGATCGATGAAGTGTTATCTTATAGTGCCGGCATGGATACCCGACGAAATATTCAGCGCAAAAACAGCGGGGTCGCAGATAAACTACTGGCAGCCGCTCGGCATGCTGTATATTGCATCCGCGTTGATGAAAGCCGGGCATGAGGTCAGATTTCTTAATGGCGCGTTTATGACGAATGCCGACATAATTAAAGAAGTGGAGAAGGATAAGCCCGATGTCGTGGGGCTATACTCCACAACATTCGGCTGGAAAAAAGCAAAAGAGGCGTCGAAAGCCCTGAAGGCGATAGATAAGAATATTTTTGTCTGTGTAGGCGGGCCCTATCCCATAGCATTAAAGGAAAAGTGTATCGAGGATTGTGACACTATAGATGCCGTAATAACCGGCGAGGGTGAGTTCACCATGCTCGAAATACTCGATAGGGTATCGGCGGGTAAAAATCTCGAAGGAGTGCTGGGCGCCATCTATCGCGAGGGCGGCGAAGTAAGGATAAATCCACCCAGGCCTTTTATAGATGATCTTGACAGCCTGCCTTTTCCTGCAAGGGAGCTTTTAGGAGACGCGGTAAGTTATATCCCGCCGCCTGCTACATACAAGAGAAAGCCTGTTGCCGTTATGATAACATCCAGGGGATGTAACCGCAGATGCATCTTCTGTTTTCAGATGGACAAGACGAGAAAGTCAGGAGTCAGGTACCGCAGTGTTGATAACGTAATGGAGGAGATAGAACTCTGTCTCAAACAGGGGTACAGGGAGATAAAATTCATAGACGACACACTTGCGGCAAACTACGACAGGGCGATGAAGATAGCAAAAGAGATAAAAGCCCGCAAGCTTGATTTTACCTGGTTTGCTTCAGCATGTGTCAGCCAGGTTGACAAGCCGCTCCTCCAGGCGTTCAAAGATGCCGGATGCTGGGCCATACTTTTCGGCGCTGAGAGCGGCGTACAGAAGGACCTCAATGCGATAAAGAAGGGGATTACGCTTGATCAGACACGTAAAGCGGTAAAAACAGCCAAAGAGGTCGGATTAAAGGTCCTGACGCCATTCCTGTTCGGCATACCTGGCCAGACATTTGAGGATGGACTCAAGAGCATCGAGTTCGCCTGTGAAATAGATCCCGATGTGGCTAACTTCCATGCCCTCACACCATTCCCTGGATCAGAGCTCTATGACAATATAGAAAAATACGGCACCATGTCAGATGATACTACTGACTATACATATCAGGGCGCCGCATTCACGCCATATTCATTGACAAGGGAAGAGATATGGAAGCTACGGCAGATAGCGTTCAAAAAGTTCTATTCAAGACCGAAGTATATAGCAGGGCGGATAATTCGCATGAGAACGACGGATGATTTGAAGGCTGCGCTAAAAGGCGCTAAAAGCCTCTTCTGGTTATGGGTGCAGGGAGACATATTCCGTAGGGATAAAAAACCCACCTGATATTCCCGGTCCACTTTACTTAATAAGGTATACAGAAGCAGGCAATCAAATGCCTGCTTTTTTCATTCAAATATCCGGAAAATCCCGGAAACATATCAGTGTGAGTGAGCGCGATTATTTATGTGTCAGCGAATGCCCAAGCGCACCTTGCCACTATGTGGCGCAGCATCTCGATCGCTCAGCTGCCATCTGAATCGCCTTTTAAGATTATAGTTTCACGCGTCTAAGTCTGAGCGAATTACTAATCACGGAAACCGAGCTAAAGCTCATTGCCGCCGCAGCGATAATTGGTGAAAGCAGTATCCCAAAGAACGGATACAATACGCCGGCGGCAACAGGTACGCCCGCCGAGTTATAAATAAAAGCAAAAAACAAATTCTGCCTGATGTTACGCATAGTGGCACGGCTTAACCGTCTGGCTCTGACGATGCCCCGCAAATCGCCCTTGACTAAAGTGATCCCGGCGCTTTCCATCGCCACATCGGTGCCAGTACCCATTGCAATACCAACCTGCGCCTGAGCCAGTGCGGGGGCGTCATTGATACCATCACCCGCCATGGCGACGACGTGGCCTTTTGCCTGAAGCTGTTTAATGACTTCGGCTTTTCGATCAGGCAATACTTCAGCATGTAATTGATCGATCTCAAGTTTGCCTGCAACAGCTTCCGCTGTGGCGCGGCTGTCACCCGTGAGCATCACTATACTGATACCTTCCGCATGCAAATCCCGGATAGCTTCGGGTGTTGATTCCTTGATTGGATCAGCGACACCAATCATACCCGCGGCCTTGCCATTAATTGCGATCAACATCACGGTTTTACCTTCGGCGCGTTGTTTATCCGCCTGTTGCGACAACCCTCCGGAATCAATGCCAAGGCTCTCCAGTAGTTTTATATTGCCTACCGCCACCGCATATCCATCAACCACACCCGTAACACCCATGCCTGTAATCGACTGGAAATTATCCGGTTTAACCAATTCAACACCCTTCGCTTCCGCTCCATCAACAATAGCTTCCGCCAAAGGGTGTTCGCTGGCGCGCTCGAGGCCGGCAGCTATGCGTAACACTTCATCTTCTGTGAATCCGGCTTCAGCCTGCACGGCTACCAGTTTTGGTTTGCCTTCGGTCAACGTACCGGTCTTGTCGACTACCAGAGTATCGACTTTTTCCATGATCTCGAGTGATTCGGCATTCTTGATTAATACTCCGGCCATGGCACCATGGCCACTTCCCACCATGATAGAAATAGGTGTAGCAAATCCCAGCGCGCATGGACACGCGATTATAAGCACGGCAACGGCATTAACAACGGCATATGCCAGGCGCGGCTCCGGCCCCCACAACCACCAGACGATAAATGAGGCCACGGCAATACCGACCACGACGGGTACAAAATAACCGGCCACTACATCAGCCAGTTTTTGAATCGGCGCGCGTGAGCGTTGCGCCTGGGCCACCATATTGACGATCTGTGCAAGCAGAGTGTCGGACCCGACTTTTTCCGCCCGCATTAACAAGCTGCCTGTTCCATTAACCGTCGCGCCGATCAGTTTCTCACCGGCTGACTTTGCAACAGGAATGGGTTCACCCGTGACCATGGATTCGTCTATGTTGCTTTCTCCGTCGATGACCGTACCATCCACAGGGACTTTCTCTCCTGGACGCACACGCAATGTATCGCCGGGCTGAACATGTTCCATTGGAATATCTTCCTCCGTTCCATCATTTCGCACGATGCGTGCCGTATTCGGAGCGAGTCCGAGCAGCATCTGAATGGCCGCATTAGTTCGTGAGCGGGCGCGTAATTCAAGCACTTGCCCCAGAAGCACCAGCGCCGTGATTACAGCTGCCGCCTCAAAATAGACCGACACCAAACCACCTTCTTTTTGCATGTTGGGTGGGAAGATCCCTGGAAACAACAGGGCCACTACACTATAGATCCAGGCGACCGAGACACCCAGTGCTATCAGGGTAAACATATTCAGATTCCAGGACCGGACAGATTGCCAGCCTCGAACAAAAAATGGCCAACCACCCCACAATACAACAGGCGTCGCTAATGCAAACTCGATCCATTGAATCGAATGCATTGAAAGCCCTTCCGGTAACCATGATGGCAGCAAATCGGCAACCATCGCCAGAACAAAAACCGGGAACGCAAGCACTGTGCTGACCCAAAAGCGACGGCTCATGTCGATCAGCTCTTCATTCTCTTCTTCAACCTGCACCACAACCGGTTCCAGCGCCATACCGCATTTTGGACAACTGCCGGGATGGTCCTGTATCACTTCAGGATGCATGGGGCAGGTATATTCAGTTTTGGTCGCAGTTACAGGCACGCCCATCGGCTCCAGCGCCATGCCGCATTTGGGGCAACTGCCGGGATGGTCCTGTACCACCTCAGGATGCATAGGGCAGGTATATTCAGTTTTGGTCGCAGTTGCAGGCGCTCCCATCGGCTCCGGTGCCGTACCACACTTGGGGCAACTACCGGGATGGTCCTGTATCACTTCAGGATGCATGAGACGGGTATCCCCGGTTTTAGTCGCAGTTGTAGATGCTCCCCTGGGTACCAGCGTCATACCGCACTTAGGGCAACTGCCGGGATGATCCTGCACCACTTCAGGATGCATAGGGCAGGTGTAGGTGCTTGACTCGTCACTTGTTTTCTGTTGTGGCGGTATTGCCTTGCCCAGATATTGTTCCGGGTGCTCTCTAAACTTCTGCAGGCAATGTTCACTGCAGAAATGATAATGTTTGTCCGCATAATGGTAATGGTATTCGGAGTCATTTGATACCACCATGTTACAAACAGGATCTTTTTGTAGTTCTTTTCCCGTATTTAGTTCTGCACTCATGTCTCTGTCCTCCTATCGGGTTGGTGAACCCATTATACACCCGGCATGGGCGTGAACTAATAGGTAACCTGTCCGCGTGTAAGGCACAGGCAGGAAGTTCCCCCCCGGGATATATTCATATAAAGGATACTATCACAAGTATTAGCCGAGGGCAAGTCGAAAACGCGAGTTGTGGGGAGAAGGGGGGCAGGGATTGAAAGTATCCGGATTTTTCTCAAGTTGCAGAATTACCCGCCTTAGTTTTTTGTCCCCTCTCAGTTCCTGTATCACTTTTCGATATGTCTTGGCAACAGCCGAGCAAGTAAGTCCACCTCATATTTTGCTATTGTCCGCTGGTATGGGAATAGAGGATTTTATATCGAATAATTACGAATTTTTGCGTACGAAACAAAACTATAGAGCCTTTAAGCGAAAACAAGAGTAACTCAGGGTTAAGCAGTTTTATGAACTATTTCATAAATGTTAACTTCTTTATCGAGTCGTGATGATAGTCTGTCCTCTTCAAGGTCAAGGTCATAATCCATCTGTAGACCAAGCCAAAACTGTGGTGACATTTTGAAATAATGAGCTAGACGAAGCGCAGTATCTGCAGTAATTCTCCGTTTACCGTGAATAATTTCATTTATGCGTCGTGGAGATACACCAATATCATTGGCCAATTGGTTCTGGCTCAAACCCATTGGGTGAAGAAATTCTTCCATGAGAATTTCACCAGGATGAATTGGATTTATTTTTTTTGTTTTCATGTTAAAACCTCCTGATGATAGTCAACAATCTCAAGGTTGTTGACTTCTCCATCCTTCCACTTAAAACATATTCTCCATTGATCATTAATTCTAATACTATATTGACCCTTTCTAGTCCCACGCAAAACTTCAAGTCGGTTTGCCGGTGGTACTTTTAGATCATTTAGTATTTTTGCTCTGTTAATCATTCGTAATTTTCTCAGTGCAACTCTTTGAATATTCTGAGGGAACTTCTTCGAGAAAGACCTGTTAAATATTTTCTCTGTCTCTTTACATTTGAATGATTTGATCACACCATTATTGTAATCACTATAACGTTTAACGTCAAGTGTCATTAACTGTTTATTCTATCCTTGGACCTTACTTTGGCAGGATTAAAGACCCGCTTTCCTCATGTTCCTGACTTCCGCGGTTGCGGAAGGAGGTGAACAGAGATATTTCGGCTCCTTCCCGATGGTCACGGGCGGCTGAAAGCGAGCAGGGGAAGAGCACACTCCAGACCAAAAGAATAGCTTTTATTCTCCCTCGCCTATTTCCTCGCTACCAGTGGTAAGCACTCCATGGTTCCAGGCATACGTGAAGAAAAGAGGAGATTCGTTCCTCAGAAGATCAATCACGCTTTCGAGCATCGCTGAGGGAAGATGCATGTTAATCTGCCCATTTGCTCTTTTCGTATCATTTGGTATGGACGTTCCTTCTGCGTGAAAATATATCCAACCGAGAGCCGTGCTCCCGTCAGAGAGTTGGATCCTTGCGCGGCCTTCAGAACTAAAACCGTCAGGGCCACCCCAAACACGAACTTGGTATTTTTTTACTTGTGGCATGGATACCTCCTTTTGTTTTGGTCTATTTTTCAATCTGTTGGCCCCTAAGAGCCAGGCCCAACAGATATCGGTAACAGAACACGTCACTCGGTATTTTAATCAGTATTGCATGAAGTGCTTCCCATGTAACAATATATTAAGCGACTGTTAACATAATAGCAGCAATCCAGGGAATTTACAATAAGAAATAGACATAACTACCTGATACTGTTACACTTTTTTGGTCAATATCCGGTATGGAATAAATATACCATGATTCAGTCAGCCAATGCTTAATATACACCTCGGCCAGCTAAACTCATAAAATCATGCCTCACCCCACATGCGCTTTATTAACAACAAAGTAAACTATCGCACGGATGTTCCGTGCGATAGTGAAGCGTGTGCAAAGAACAATGTTACCGGTAATAAGTTCCTTCCGGCTGATTGCGAACAATTTCGCCGAATGTCAGCGAATGCAACACTGCATCATCAAGACAGATAAACAGCAACGCGATATTGGCACGCAGTTCATCGATATCACCCTGGGGTTCAACAATAATGTTGCCCTCGTTATCGATCGGCTGGTCAAGGTCACGAATTTGATCATCGGTCATATGGGCAATATTCCAAATTGATTTATCCCAAAGTTCGCTGAACTGCATACGATTGAAATTTACCTCACAGCAAAGAATATGTGCACGGGTTATGTGGTCAAGAACCCTCGGAATAGTAAGTCCGACTTCGGCACTAAGTGCTTGTGGTTCCTGGTTGATAAGATCCTTTATCTTGGCTATAAGACCCGCTGATTTATCTACATAAACTTTTTCTGTAACTGTACCAATTGCTTCCAAATTGCGGAGCGGTAAGTTGCCTAAATAGGCGTTGATCGGAGCCAATTCGACAGCAAAGACGGCTGAGCGGCTTGTGTCCTTGCCTGCATTATCGATGATACGGACAGTATATGAATGAGCACCCGGCTTCAAATTAATTGGCGGTTTATATGAAAAGCCATTCTCGGTCAACCGTAATCCTCGGGCACCATCCGTCACAGGTTCCCGATTGTCGATTATCAATTCAAATGAATCCAGATTGAAACCTTGTGCTCCTCTGTCTTTGAATTCCGCAGCGAACAGTGGTCGTGGTGAATCAACAGTATCGCCGGCACCAGGCTTTAGATTGAAAATTTCCGGAGTGTCAAATACTATATAAAACGACCATTCTGCTGTGGCCCGGTTACCCTGAAAATCATCAACATGCATTTCTACCTGATGCAACCCAACCGACATGTTCTCTGTTGGCTTGTAGTCGAAACCATCAGGGGTTATTTTAAGTCCGGGAGTATCGGGAGCTACATTAATCTGATCCGACACGCTAAAGCGATCGAGGGTCATCATGAACGAAGAAGTATCAACGCCGGACCCACCGAAATCATTAAAATTTGCACGAATAACCGGTCGAAAAGCTTCGTGCAAGACCACCGAATCCGCTGGCAGACAATTACCGATCCACGGTTTTTTCTCTTCGGAATATTTTACATGCAACTTAGTACCTTTCCAAATAAAATGGTACATTCCCCATTCTGCCGCAGCATTCTCCTCTAATTGACAATCGAATTTGTACTGCTCAAGACCGTTGGCAAGATACGCATAATCCCCGATCAGTTGATATTTTTCTGATTCAGGCTCAGTGGAAACCTCATGCCACCCTTCTGAATTCGTATGTTGTTCGTGTTTCCAGCCGTAAAAAGAACCATACACGATTACGTCCA
The DNA here is from genome assembly GCA_024275975.1 of Nitrospirota bacterium. Lineage (GTDB taxonomy): Bacteria > Nitrospirota > Thermodesulfovibrionia > Thermodesulfovibrionales > UBA6898 > JAJRYC01. The sequence continues at coordinate 8,149 of JAJRYC010000085.1, forward strand.
GATAGCCATAAATTCCGTTTGGCCATCTAGTCAACCCCTTTTCTCTCGCCATGTTTTTGGTTGATAACTTCAATTTGGGCATAGCTGTTGTTGTTAAGGAAACACTAAATGCATAGGCCCCCTCGTCGTGGCCTACATATTGAACATCATGCGAGGAAATACGTTCCCCATTGACATACTCAGGTGTATTTTTAATAATCTGAATACTGTGTTCTCCGGTCGGTTTATAACCCCCACTCGGCGGATACAGATGGTATTTCCTTTTTATTTGAATACCGTTGAAGAACTTAGCTCCAGACTCGCTGATTTTTAAATGTGCTTCCTGTTTATCCGGAACATTTCTAAATCCCGTGCACCATACACGAATCCTAAATCTTTTTTCAGCCATGGTTAATCTCCTGTGTTTATTAACTGTTTAATAACCCGCGACCAGGAGTGGAGGTCTGCTTTTTAGGCCGTAACTCATGGTTGTCAGAGTTCATTTTGTGTGCGCCCGCCATGGGCGTGAACTAAAGCGGTGACCTGTCTGCGTGCACCGCACAGGCAGGAAGTCCCATATACGTGAACCCTGCTGATAGAAAGAATATTAGCAGAAGTACCAGTAGAAGGCAAGTCTAAGACCCGCGTCGTGGGGCGAAACCGTGAGGTTTTGTCTGGAGCCAACAGTAGGGGCCTTTAAGCCGAAGCATATGGCAAAGCTGTGAGCCTGAGCCTGTCCTGAGTGAAGCGAAGGAACTTAGAAACAGCATAGCAAGGCCGAGTCTGCGGGTAATTTGGCACCTGTCTGCGTGCACCGCACAGGCAGGCAATAGAACAAAGCCCTGGGTTCAGTGGAGGAGCCTGTCCCGGTGTTGCGTTGAGCCGGGAGTAAATGCTGCGGTTGTACAGTGAAAGTTCACGTCCTTATCCGGGGAGGACTGTCTGCTGTATGCCGGAATCCAGTGTTTTCATCAGGGTCTGGATGCCCGATTAAAGACCCCCGATCGGAGTCGAGGGCAGGCTTCGAGCATGACAAAAAAATAAAAATGGCAATTTTCTAATTAGTTACCATCAGATTAAATGTATGGGTTTCTGATGTCCCATCTGAAAGTTTAGAGTGCAACTCGACAGTCCACATTTTTTTAGCCGGTTCAATTCGAAGTCCTGCCGCGCTTAATTTTGACCAATAAAGCCTGACAGCCCACTTAGTATTATCATATATACTGTGAGTGCCGGGGGCATGGATATCGGTTGTGTCAATCATCACCTTGCTTGAGTAGCTATCAATCACGTTTCCAACCAAAGAGATAATGCTCAGAGATGGCGTATCATCCAAAAGGATCGCTAACGATCTGGATGTGCTGTATATTCCGCTTGATGAACGGCTTGCGACCTGTAAATCATTATCAGCACACTCTGATTTGTTCAGCGGGCAAGTTAAGACCGCTATTGCTGATGTCAGAGGGTTTTTCCCCCTATCGAGTTTCACCTCTTCCACCAAACAGTCACTTAATTGCGATACTAAAACGTATATAGCTACCAAGGTTCCTAGTTCGACTACCATTGCAATCATAATTGTGCTCATTACAGCGGCACCAACCCAGGGGATTGCGCCCCAGGGAACTGCTGCAATGGCTGCCAAAGCATGTATACCCAGTGCAACCTGTAAAACTATAAGCAGTTGAATCAACCTGTCATATATATCGTTACATTTAATATACGGCTTATGATTTTTGTCTAGCGCAAGAATTACGCATGAGTACCAATTTCGTGCCATACTGACCAAATAAAGGGAATGCGATGAGGCTATTCCAATTGAAATTGCAGCAGTTGCCATAATCGAAATTGATGCTGCTATTCCCCAAAAAGAAGAGTTGGTGGCAATTGCAGCGATCATCATTCCAATCGCGGTAGCCACCCAACCATGAACAAAAATTAAAGCAATAATTAGGTCTCGTCGGAGACTAGCGCACATATTTCACCTCATAATATTAGTTATTAAAAATCAAGCCTGACCGCCGTGGTAGATTCCGGCCTTAAGGCCACCTACGAAGTAGCTTGGAAGTCCGATAGATCAATTTCATATGTATCCGAAGTGCCAGAAACGGGGGTTAATACTTTGTTCTCCAAAACATATTTAACTCCTATTTTTATAGGACACTCAGAGCCCGGTGGAATTTTATCGGCAAAAATGTTGACAGTGACAGGTTGTGTAAAGTCAACATTTTTAAAAGCGGATGACTTGAACTTTACTACACCGCCACCAAGAGTGGCTCTCGCACTATACTGGTTTGGGCCCTGAATCACGATAATCCGAAACGTGACGTTGGGGCACTGCTCAATTCGTGCCGTTCCATCCTTCATGTTGATTTGGATTGAGCCACATGCAGCCAGTATAAGAACCAGTCCTGCTATGCTTACTGCAATTAACGACGCTTTCATGATACCCTCCCTTCTGGTTTAAAAGATGAGCGGAAGATTGTCCGCCCAACGCATAGCCTTTTTATCCACAACGCCTTCGGTACTACGGATAAAACTTGTTGAACTGGACCTTCCAGCCATTTGATTTGCTTATCGTACAATATAGTTTATTTCTATGGGGATTGCAAATAGAAGATTTTATCGTGAAGATTTTATCGATAAATGATGAAACGCATCTGAAGAAAGTGATTCTTGAGTAACTCACCAAAGATTGCAACCCTTGAATTGATCTGGATAGTGTAAGATTCCTTGATTCGCGCTCAAAACACTGCGGGAATGACAGATTCCTTCCCCCAAACCCATCCTCGCCAGCTAAACTCATAAAATCAAGCCAGACACCATTATTCTCCTTTTCAGTAAGTAATATCTTAGTCTCTTCGGGCCAGTCTTCTATAACTTCGGGCTACTGTATACCACACATTCTTTGGTTACTGCTTCACATATTGACTTGTAGTGCTTCCCATTTCTGTTAACAACAGCGGCATCGGGAGGCGCAAGCACCGCATGAATCGCATCGCCGCAATCCCAGCACAAATGCTCGTCCTGACTTTTATTGCTAAAGTGCATCGTCGAAGTACGCAAGCGTTTTTTTATTATTTTCTTCAAAGCCAAAATCCGCTGTCTCGTTTCATTATCAATATCAGAAGCCGGAAGCGCCTCTAACTTTTCTAGTATCAAACCAAACTCTCTACGATTTTGCTGAAAAAAATCCTTAATGTCACACCCTCGTTGAGACTCGTTGCAGCGGCAGGGTTTGTTCTCGAAAAGATCTCCTTTCCTCACTGGTTTTGCAAGGTCTGAAAAACAATTCATGGGATCTATGATTTCATCAAAGTACTTGTCAATTGAAGCCAAAAGTCTCTGAATCCATATCCGCAAATAACTCAAGGCGTCTCTTTTCATAATCTGCGACAGGTTAATATCGCCATACTTCTTCACTAATTCGGCGGGGCGTCTGTCTTCTACTGTCTTCCAGAACCTTGTGAGGGCGTCCAAACTCGTCCCTAATTGATAGCGCCTTGGACTGGAAGAAAGATTGGCAATATACTGCTGCACGTCCGACCATTTTTCACAGAGTACGATCTTGTTATGCAAAAGGACAAGGTTATGAAGAAAGCCCCGTTTAATCTCCATCTTTGCATACTGAGCCGTGACCCGCATGGAATAGGAAGCCAAAAGCTCATTTAAATGCTGATATTTCTTGAATACAGCATCCAAAACAGCTGTAGTCTCGCAATATGCTACGCTATTCAAGGCAAACCCCTTCCGCCAGTGGTCCTGCGAGATTGAACTGCCCGGACAAAAGATCGATGATTTCATCCATCATGGCATCGCTCACGTCCACTGTCTTCTTGAGGGTATCCACCACTTTTTTAAGCGCAACTATCTGAGGTCTTGTAAAAGGCCTCTGACTGTTTGAATTAAGGGCCAGCTTCAGGGCAGTAATAATGTCTCTGAAATTGTCGCTGACCGGTACATAGTCGAATTCGAAGACCATAGGATGAAACAGCGTCATTTCATGTTCTCTCACACCCTCATCATCGTATCCGGCAAGTGAGCTTTGAAGGTATTCTCCGTACTCATGCAGTATGTCAAAGATGCGAAGTACGGTCGTAGTTTTCGCTTCAGGCGTAACCGGTCGGTATAAAGCTTCGATAGAGAGCAATTCCTGTTCTTTGCCGTATTTACTTCCGATGCCTGTCTCAAAGCGCAAAACAGTATCAAGCATCTCGGTCTGAAAAGCCTCTGCGGTTATCTTCAGATGAGGGGCTGCAGTACCAATATTTAAGGTTGCATCTACAATCCCAATCCTCATTCTGCTCATGGATGCAGATACGTCAATCTCCGATGTCAATGCCTTTTCCGTCATACTACCCCAGCAATTCTCCAACAAAATGTTCGATGTCTTTTTTGTTTTTCTTCAAGAGTTCATACACCTTGACATTGCCGCCTTCGACCGGTTTGAGAGTATGAAAGTCGATATCGATGAGCAGACCGTTGGTTATGAACCCGGATGCATCGTATTTAATTGGCTTCGGCACATTTATTTCCAACTTCCTGTTTACATATGCCATGTTAAAAGTATAACCCACATCATTGTCTCTCACGACAGTAAACTTAATGCCAGGATTATTCAAGGAAGTGCCTATCTTTTTCAACTTGTCTTCTGGAATATTGAAAAAACCGGTTTTCTCCAGCAAAGCGATTGACGCCTGCACATCATCCACCTTATTAACATAGATGAAACGATTTCCTATACGCGTAAACAGATGAACGTCAAGGTGCCTTGAAATAATAGGCAGAACGTAATCGGCGAATTCTCCCATGGGTTTGATTCCGCCGGGGTATGACTGGTTGAAATGAATATGTTGAGGAGAGAATGTTAAAGTCAAATCCCCGTCTTTATTTTTGATAACTATCTTTGCTTCCAGGGTAGATACCGCATCTACAGTCGCAGTCGGCCACCCTTTAAGTATTTCATTGAATATCTTCCCTGAATTATCCCAGTAAAGGCCTGCGTGCTCAAAACGAACTTCAAATATCATCTGTTCAAGCAATAATTTCGATGTATCAAACATAAAAGTTACCTCACACCGCCATTTAATGTCTTATCCTTCCAATGCTTCCTTCTACACCATAAAAGAATCTTTGCCACATCAGTAACAATATCTTTTGCTCTTCTAAAAGTCGTTTTCTTCATCGTCTGAAACTGTAATAATACTCCTATTCATTATAATAAGGCTCTCGTTGCTCTTTAACACTCGGATAGGCAATTGATCTCTTGTCAATCTTCGCATATTCCCCATCTCTTGTCCGCTTAAGAGTGTACAAAAAGGAGGGGGCAGGGCCGGAAAGTGTCCAGATTTTTCCCCAAGTTGAAGAGTTACCAGCCTTATTTTTTTGTCCCTTCTCATTTCCTGTATCACTTTTCGATATATCTTAGCAACAGCCGAGCGAGAAAGTCCACCAAAAGACTTACCGATCACCCTGTTTGTCGCGCCTGTTCGTTATTTTATCAAATAGACCGCATTCTTTCTTAGTCCTAAGAAAGAACCAAAAAGGGTCATGTCGGGAAACGGCAACAGCAGGCATTTCATATCCTGCCCGGTTTTTCAAAAAGAAACTAATGGCGGAGGGGACCCGATTCAAACTCGATCCTCGGCTTTCTTGGTATGTGCAAAGTTTGGCAGAACAAACTAACTCAACTTCCTTTCCCCAAAACCCATCCTCTATCCACGCCAGCTAAACTCATAAAATCATGCCCTGCATGCGCCCTACAAGTCGGCATGACTAACAAATGGCTGAGGAAATAAGGGTTAGTGTCTCTAAAGAAAATGCGGGTGAACATTCATTATTCCCGATACCTCGGGACCCGATAGTCTCTGTGAACCGCCCGGTGCGCGCCCAACGGAAGTACCCTTGGGGTAGACCCGCATGCCGGGGTGGTGTGGCTTTCTATTACCCACAAATATTTTTTAATATATGAGCGCCTTCGATCAAGTTGGCGAATTTTTTTAATCCACGCCACAGATGTGTGACTCCGGGATCCCCATCGCTCTTTCTATTGAGGAATCCCCCAAGTTGAGCGATCC
>JAJRYC010000086.1 GCA_024275975.1 Nitrospirota bacterium
CCTGGATATTTTATTTCGACAATAGGTTTGAATGAGGAAGAGATAATCAAATATGTTAAGTGGCAGCAAAGCCAGGATTCAGGGCAAGCGAAGCTTGATCTTTAAGAAGTGCCACGGTGCTTGCCCGTGGGTATCTACGGCGAAGACATGGAAACGGCATATGAAAAACGCCTTGCCTTATAGAAATGTTAAGGTTTCACCACAAGCACGGAAGAGGTTGTGTGCCCGATGACCCTTTCTGCGACACTACCCATAAGAAGTCTTTTTATGCCTGTACGGCCATGACTTCCCATGACTATGATATCCGCCTTCTTTTCTTTTGAATATTCTATTATCGCCTCATGGATGGATTCTGTGGGCTTGCTTTTTGTGAGTACGGTTTCCACCTTAATGTTTTCTTTTTCTGCATTTGACTTAATCCTGTTGAGGCTGTTTTCATATCTTCGAGTGCTTTCTTTTGTTGCGCTTTTTTGAATTACGGTTATCACATTGAGAGTGCAGGTCTTGCAGCAGTGTTTTATCAAATTTACGGCTTCTTTCTCCGCCGACCGACTGTGTTTTGATCCATCGGTAGCAAGCACAATATTTTTCCACTTAATAGATGTAGTCCTTGGAACAACAAGAACTTTACGAGTGGCATGACCGATAACCCGTGCTGTAACACTGCCCATAAGAAGCCGCGTGAGCCCTGTTCGTCCACGCCTTCCCATAACGATCATCTCAGCCTGTTTTTTATCCGCTTCTTCAATGATCAGCCTGTATGGTTCTTCACCTTCCCTTATAATGATTTCGCACTCTACATTTTCCTTGGCCGCCCGGTTCTTTATTCCCTCAAGGTGTTTCTTTAGGGCCTTTTCTGTTTTCTCAACGAGTGGTGGCGCCAACGCAAAAAATTCCGGGTTAATTTCTATTGCCGACATGGCATAAAGCTGACTTTCGCAGGTTTTTGCAAAGTTTATGGCTTCTTTTATAGCACCCGCACTGTATTTAGAGCCATCTGTCGCAAGCATTATTCTTTTTTTCATGTTAGTGGCCTCCTGTTCCTAAAATCCCTGATGCTGCGAAGGTCAGAACGATTATCTCCAGGATGGCAATTACTACATAGGCTGTGTCTTTTTTCCTTATCAGCCCTGGAAGAATAGCCGCATAACACAAAATCGTCAAGCCGGAAAGAAAAGCAATAGGGATGAAGGTAAGCATGTCGCCATAGCGGAGGTTGCCAATCCACGCCCACCCTGCATGCATTCCGCTTGCATTAAGATAGTCCTTTACGGACATTACCCAGTAGTTCTGGACCTCTCCCAAAGGTATCCGGGGTGCTAAAATACCCAGGGCATAGATTATAAATGTAATTATAAGCACTAGCAGGCCTATCAGCATGCCTTTATTCAGGATATTTGCATAGAGAAGTTGTTCTTCCGTCGCCTTTGCAGCCATTTTACCCTCCTTATAGATAGTTTTAGATATATTTTTCCGGTCCCTTTTGTCTGTCCTTAATAATGTCCCTGAATTTTTATATCAGGTCGGGCCAAAGTCCTTTTTGAAGTGCCTTTAAGCCGGCGACTCCAAGTACAACTATGACTATTATCCTTATTAGCGCAGGCTTTGTTACTGCAAGGACCTTTACACCTATGAATGATCCAAGCATAATCCCGACGACTGAAGGGACAACCATTAATGGAAGTACAGCTCCGTTATTAAGATATATCCATGCAGCCGAGGTATCTGTTATTGAAAGTAGAAATTTGCTGGTAGCAACTGAAATCTTTATCGGTGCTCCCATCACCAGGTTTAATACAGGAACATTCGCCCATCCTGCTCCAAGTCCAAACATGCCGGCCATTATTCCTATAAAAACAAACAGAACAAGACCCGTGGGCGTTCTGTGGATTTTCCAGTTGATATCTTTTCCTAATGTTGGTTCGTGATATACGCCCATTATGCTTAATGACTGTGATAAGGCGTCGGATTTCTGGACATCCGGATACTCGGATTTTTTTGCTTTCATCATTATTACAACAATTCCAAGTATTGTCCCCCCAAGCATGGTCTGGACTACATTGGTAGGCAGTGCCAGGCCGATCATTGCGCCAACAATCGCGCATGTCGAGGCGATCAATGCCACGGGTATTGCTAATCGAAGGTCCGCCATGGCCTTTTTGAGAAGTCCCGGTCCAGCAGCCAGGGCACCTGTAAGGGCGACTATCAACCCCGCCCCTCTCACAAAATCAAGATGAAATGGCAAGAAACCACTCACAATAGGCACATAAAGAACTCCGCCTCCGACACCAGCGAGCACTGCAAAGATACCAAGAACAAAGGAAAGAATAAACAGGACCAGGGGCCAGAACCACCAGGCATGCTGTGATTCTGCTGTTGATGCCGATACTACTTCCTGTGCTGCCGATGGGTCAGCTGACGCAAAAACGTTTCCAGCAATCAAAATAGATATCGAAAGTAGTACCATTATGAATAAAATTTTTGAATGCCTCGGTGAGATAATCAAGTTTTTTCCCTCCTTGTACTAAATATATAGCGCTGTTTATAATCTCAGTAACAATCAAGCAAAACAGGTGTAGCTATGAAGCCGTTACGCATAAATTGTTTCAAATTGCAACATGTGAGTGACATTTTGCAACAGTATTTATTTTATATACTAATGAAATCCGGCAATTAAGTCAATGAAATTATGATATTATCTGCAATTCTTAATATATTCCAAATCTGTTCTGAATATTGATCTATAACAGATGACAGAAAATCGTTTTTTAAGCCTGATTTAAACTTAACAGAAAAAAAATGAGTCGGCAATGTTTTTTTTAGTCTTTTAGCCTTTCCGGGAAATTCCGGGATTCCGTCAAACCCTGACTTCAGGCAGTGTTTTCGATGAATAAAGACTAAATGTCCAGTCTTACGACCCCTGTTTTCTCTTATTCGGAAGAAGTTTAACGTATAATGGAGCAGTTTTAATTTTCCGGATATTGGTGATACTATAAGAGCATGTCTCTAAAGAAGAAAATAATCCTCGGTTTTCTAATAAGTTCAATAATTATAGCTATCCTTGTTATCGCTGCATATATTAATTTCATAGAAATCAGAAAAGAAATTCGCTATCTCGAACTGTCCGACACACTAAGCAGCAAGTCCCTTCAGCTTCGAAGGCATGAAAAGAACTTTTTCCTCTACAGGGACGTTAAGGAGATTGAAGAAGTTCACAACTATTTAAAAGACTTGAAGACAATACTTACCAAAGCCAAAACTTCTTATAAAACAGGGAAACTGTTCAGCCTTGAGAAGGAGATAGAGAAATATGGACAGAGATTCAACCGGATTGAGTTAATCGCCTGGAATTTCCAAAAAGAATTTAACTGGCTTAAACCAGGGCTTCCGGAACACGCTGATTTTTTTAAGCTGATTGAATCGACTTTCCTGGAAAGACCTCTCGTAAATGCCGGGATTCTGAAAAAGGTATTTTTACTGAAAGCGGACAGTCCGGCGGTCAGGAGTCTTCTGGAGTTAAATACTGAAATCAGTGCTCTCAGAAAAAACGGGGAAGAAATATTGATTATTTCCAAGGCGCTAGATAAATCAGCCAGGGAGAAAGTGGAAAGATATATCAGTGTTACAGCCACCGCCGCGCTGTTCCTGTTCCCTCTGTTCCTGGTTGTAGGCCTGGGATCTTCATTTATTATCAGTCACAGTATTGTGAACCGCCTGAAAATATTAACTGGTGCAATAGAAAAGACCGGCAAGGGTGACTATTCGTCCCTGGCGATTCCGGCCAAACAGGATGAAGTGGGCGTACTGATTAAGACCTTCAACAAAATGGAAAACGATCTGATAGAGAGGGAAGAGGAACTCAGGAAAAAAAATGAGGAGTTGCTCCAGAGCAGGAAGCTTGCCTCAATAGGCACACTTGCCGCCGGAGTTGCTCATGAACTCAACAACCCCCTGAATAACATCTATCTTTCCGCGCAGATATTGTCCAGGAAAATTGGACAGGAAAGCTGTTCCGGCATCATTGGAGAGACTGTCAGCGATATCTTTTCCCAGACGCTCAGAGTGAAAAGAATAGTTGGCGATCTTCTTGAATTTGCAAGAGAGAAGGCCCCTGAATTCGCAATGGTTGACATGGTTGATGTGATAGCGGGTGTGTTGAACAGGATGGAGGCTTCCGGGGAACTTGGTGATGTGAAATACAACATAGAAGCACTGGAAGATATTGAATTATATGCGGACGTGAATCTCATTAAACAGGTTTTTATTAATCTTTTCACTAATGCCGTGGATGCTATGGAGGGCAGTGGTGCATTAAACGTTACAATAAATCGCGTGGACACGAACGTAAGGATTGAAGTTTCCGACACCGGCAAGGGCATCCTGCCGGAGGATATTTCAAAAGTTTTTGACCCATTTTTCACTACAAAGGAAAAAGGCACCGGTTTGGGGCTCGCGATTGTTTACAATATAATCGAAAAACATAATGGAAAGATTGACGTCAGGAGTATACCTGATAAAGGCACTACATTTACAATAACTTTGCAGGGAGGTGAAAGCCATTAAAATTCTGATTGCGGAAGATGAGGAAATAACATTAAAACACCTTCTCTACGCACTGAATACGGAAGGTTATGCAGCAACAGGCGTGAGCAACGGGATTGATGCTTTGGAGAAGATCAAAAAAGAGGAATTTGATCTTCTCATAGCTGATATAAAAATGCCGGGGATGGACGGTTTGTCCCTGCTTGATGAGGTGAAAGAAAAATATCCGTTTACTGATGTAATAATAATTACCGGCTTCGGCAGTATAGAATCCGCTGTCGCTGCAATGAAAAAAGGCGCTTCCGACTACATAACAAAACCCTTCAGTCTTGATGAGTTGATTCTGAAGACAAAAAAAATTCAGGAAAAAAAAAGATTAAGCCGGGAAAACATAGCACTTAAGGCCTCCCTGAACCCTCCGGCAGCTCCCTTTGATAAGGGGTTTTCGATAGGAGGACTTACCTTTATAGCAAAAAGCAAGAGAATCAAGAGAGTAATTGATATTATAAACAGCATATCCAGGTCCGACTGTAACGTGTTGATCTCTGGAGAGACAGGGGTTGGCAAAGGGCTTGTGGCAAAGCTTATTCACTATACAAGCTTACGAAAGGACAGTACGTTTTTAGCGGTAAACTGTGCTATCTTTACGGAAGAACTTTTGGCGAGTGAGCTCTTTGGTCATGAAAGAGGGGCCTTTACAGGAGCTTTGACTGCCAAGCAGGGGTTAGTTGAGATTGCCGACAACGGGACTTTATTTCTTGATGAGATTGCAGAGATGTCTCCGACCCTGCAGGCTAAATTGCTGACAGTAGTAGAGGACAAGGAGTTTCTCCGGGTTGGAGGGATCAGGCGTGTTAAGGTTGATGTCAGATTCATCGCCGCCACAAACCAGAACATCACCACTCATGTATTAAGCGGCAAGTTCAGGGAGGATTTATACTACAGACTCAATGTAATGGATATTTACATCCCGCCCCTCAGGGAAAGGAGGGAAGATATTATACCTCTCAGCAGGTATTTTCTGGAGAAACACTCCAAAAAGGCCGGCAAGAAGATTACCGGGTTCAGCAAGGTGGCAATGGATAAGATTATGACATACAATTTCCCGGGAAATGTAAGGGAATTGGAGAATATCACGGAGAGGGCGGTAATATTAGAAAAAACATCCCTTATCAGACCTGAAAACCTGCCGCAGAGCATATCCCTGTTTCAAATTGAAACTATAGATCCCAATAGAGTCAGGACAATTGATGAAGTCAGCAAGGATTATGCGGAGAAGGTCCTGGAATTTGTCGGTAATAACAAGGCCAAGGCATCGGCTATACTGGGCATATCAAGAACCAGCCTCTGGAGACTCCTGAACAAATAATTCACCTGCTTTGGGCGTAGCGTTCACAGCTGTTTAATTTTGAAACACCTTTTTTTGTGGCCAACCTTTGAAATCCTTTATTTTCAGGCTATTGCAAGTGGCATGCTTCTTGAATACACTTGATGTATGAGTGATACGAGCATAAAAGAAAAAATCCTGTTTGTAACAAAGGGCATTGAAGATTATGAAGAGGGATTTTCATATGTGGTTGAACTGGCCAGGATACTGAGGACAAATATTTTCATGTTGATGATTTACGATAAACCATTAATTAAAGCATTCGAGGATAGTATGGCGGCTGTTGCATTCGCGGAGGCCGGTGAGGCTGAAACAGCTAAAGAGTTTTCAGAGGAGCAGCTGCGGAAGATACAGGCGGATACAAAGATTAGAACAGATACATTGATTGAAAAATACTGCGAAAATGGAGGACCTTTAAAAATCAGGTACAAAGCAGTTGTTGGAGATATAGTCTCCAATATAAAAAAAATAGCGGAAAGTGAACCGGCTATAGACATGGTGTTACTAAGTCCGAGTCTCAGCAATAAGGGCGGTATTAGTGTCAGAAAACTTCTGAAAAATATTTCAAGGCCGATCGTTACCATGTCTAAACCGGCAAATGCCAAGTCATAAAGGGAAAAAGGAGGAAAAGATGATGAAAAAATTTACCAGGAAATTTGAAGATGCGATGACGGCTGTTGCCTTTGCGGAGGCGGGAGAGTTTGATACGGCCAGGGAAATTATGCTGGAAGGAGCACCTTTAGACGAGGAAATTAAAGGCCTGGACATAAAAGGAGGAAAGGAGGAAAAGATGATGAAAAAATTTACCAGGAAATTTGAAGATGTGATGACAGCTGTTGCCTTTGCGGAGGCGGGAGAGTTTGATACGGCCAGGGAAATTATGCTGGAAGGAGCACCTTTAGACGAGGAAATTAAAATCCTTAAACGTGAGGTGGATATAACAATTGACGACCTTACATCTGTGGCGATTACTTTTGCAGAGGCGGGAGAACATGAAAAGGCGGTGGAAATCCTGAAAGAGATAGAGACCAGGCTGGATGAAATTAAAAGTAATGTCAGGCGGGAGTCCCATTCTCATGCTCATGCGATGAGCTAAAGTTTTCAATAACATCGGATTTGAAGATTCAGACAATCTTATAAAAAAGGAGGAGGCGATTGAAAAAGATTATATTGATTGACAGTATATGGGACATTAGGTCACCCGCGCTTCAATATGCCTTGACAGCCGCAAAGGGCACGGACACCGAAATCGCCGGCATATTTCTTACCAGCGACAGCACCAGTAAAACATTCGAGGATGCCGAGGCAACGCTGGAGGCCATTAAGCAGGAATTTGCGGCTGGGGGAATTACTTTTAGCTCATATGTAACAGGCCCGGAACCTGGTGCGTTTATCCGGAGGATTGACGATCTGATGCCCGCAAGTCTTGTATTGATAGGCGAGGCAAACTTCACAGGGGAAATGAAAAAAGGCGGCGCAAGCATAGAAGCGCTGAAAGAAAAACTGACATGTCCGGTGACTACAGCCGGAAATTTAGCCGGTGCGCAGGCAGGGAAAAAAGCGGCGAAAGGCATTAACTGGGGCAAATTTATAATGTATGCCATAGGCTCGATATTCATGTATGGGATCTTCTACCCGAAGATCGTGACGCTTAACGGGTCGCTATTTATGAAAGGCACCGTTCTTGGTGGACTTGCTATCATGGCCGTAGTCATTGTACATGCATGGGTATGGGGTAATACAACATATATTCTACCCAAAATATTTAAGCTCGAAGACTAAAAAAGGAGGTGAACATATAATGCATGAAGTTGCCGCGGAAGCTATAGATAAAATTAATGTCGTAACTCAGATTTTTGACGCCAACGTATGGACGATGGTTGGCGTAGTACTCCTCGGATTCATGGGAGGCACCCTGTCGGGGTTTATCGGCTCGGGGGGGGCGTTTTTGATGACCCCCGGCATGATGAATCTAGGCGTGCCTGGAGTCATGGCTGTCAGTGCTAATATAACCCATAAATTCGGGAAGGCGATGATGGGTTCGAAAAAGCATGGTGAGCTGGGTAATGTGGATAAAAAACTGGCGGTCTTTCTGCTCGCAACAGCTGCTGTCGGCATCAGGGCCGCGGTTGTTGTAAACGGATATTTTTTTGAGAAGCTGGGTAAGTCCGGGTCAAGCCTTTATGTCAGTCTCTTCTTTGTTCTTACACTGAGTATTATCGGCTATTCACTCCTCAAGGACGCACTGAAATCCAGGAAGGAGCCGGGCGCGGGGCCATCCGAAAAGCTGTTGAATCTGTCCAGAAAATTCCAGTTTAAGCCTCTTATTCACTTCAAGGTGGCCAACGTTCATGTTTCTTTAGTTGTCCTGCTGGCGATAGGATTCTGTGTCGGATTCATGGCGGGGACGATCGGTGTCGGTGGTTTTATAGGCGTGCCGGCGATGATTTATGTTTTTGGCGTTCCAACAGTCGTGGCTGCCGGTACGGAGTTATTTCTTGCAATGTTCATGGGTGCATGGGGAGCATTCAACTATGGAATGCAGGGATATGTCGACCTCAGACTGGTGCTGCTTCTTTATGCTGGATCGCTGACCGGCATTTACTTCGGTGCAATCGGTACACATCTGGTGAAAGAGCTTTATATACGACTGGTGACGGCGGTGCTTATTATTTTATGCGTAGTATCACGTATTTTTGCCATCCCTGAATATTTACAGGAGTTGAATATTGTAGAGTTCAGCGAAGGCTCTTCCGTAATGTTCGAGATCTGCAGTAAAATATTTCTCTTCGGTAGTGGCATTATGGCCACATTTTTGATTCTGTTCTGGACATTCCAGGCAAAGGCGAAAAAGAGGGCGTCCGACTTGAGTTTCTCCCATGGGTCCGACTAAGAGTAAAAAAAATACAAGGAGGCTGTAAATGGTTTTATTCAACAAAATTGTCCTGGCGGTTGACGGTTCTGAAATAAGCAAAAATGCCGTTAAATACGCTATTGAGCTTGCAAAACAGAGCAAGGGTACGGTCATCGCTATTCACGTTATCCCTCCAATTGATGTTATGGATATAGAGACTTTCAGGCCCGAGAAGATCCTGGAAGGCCTTAAAGAAGAGGGAAAAAAGATACTGTCGGAGGTCGATGAGCTTGCGGCAAAGGCTGATGTTAAAGTTCAAACCAGTATAGAAACGGGTATCCCTTTTGAGAAAATATCCGCAGTCGCCGAGACTTTGGGTTGCGACCTTATAATCATGGGGAGTCACGGCCGCACAGGTATCGGGAAGGTGCTTATCGGAAGCGTTACGGAAAGAGTTATTAGCCGGGCGACGTGTCCAGTGCTTGTAGTCAGATAGGCGGCAAGCATATCAATTTATCTGCCTGCTTTCAGGGTTGGTTAATCGAATAAACGGAGGTCTTATAAATGGCTCAAAGCTATGAAGACGCGGAGATGCGGGAAAATATGGAGCATTGCTCCGTGTCTTCGGGATCCCGCGTCCAGGGATCATTACTTAAAGCGGCTTTTCACAGGGTTTTACTGATAACAGCGGCGATTACCGCGGGTCTGTTTGTCTGCGCCGCGGCGGTTGAATGGATAAGAAGCGCGTATCTCAACTTCAACGGGTTTGCTGATTACATCTGGTTCCCCAAGTTGAGGACATTCCTTTATCTGATGGCGATGTTTAATGTCATGATAGTGAGATATGCTGTAATGCGGATTTACATTGCACCGGGTCCCGATAATTTCGAGACAATTGTGGGGCGTTTAGCAAAAGCTGATGTTGTTTCAATGATAATATGTGGACTGCCCTGTTTTTATGGGCTGATACTTTTTCTGTTATCAGGTGACCTCGTGGATTTTTACCTCCTTTTTGGTTTGTCAATTATCTATTACATGATATATTTCCCCAGATATAAAAAGTGGGTTTCAATTATAGATGAAAATGAGAGTTAAGCTTGGCGGATATTATGCGCGGCCCGATTTGTTGCGTGATGAGAATTCCAGCTGAACTTTGGCTGAACTTTGTATGAATACGCCAGGTGACCTTACCTTAAAACATTTACCTCCTTTGAAAAAAGGTTCAAGTGGGGATAAATATGCGGTGTAAGTTTTTTAGGCGAAGCCACCTGCCAAACGGCAATAATTTTGTTTGATTCCAGGATATTTCCTGAATTTACGGAATAAGATACAAAAAAATAAATATTTAAGGAGGAGGAAAAAGGATGTATTTTTATTTACCGATCGCATTAACGAGTATCAGTCTGCCGCTTATTGTTGGACTTGGGCTTCTGGTTGGTCTTTTATCGGGTTTGTTCGGAGTTGGAGGAGGATTTCTGATGACACCTCTCTTAATTATGATCGGCATCCCCCCTACGGTGGCCGCTGCTTCCGATTCTCTGCAGATAGTCGGCGCTTCCACCTCGGGGACATTCGCTCACTGGAAGCTCGGAAATGTTGACTTCAAGATGGGTATATGTCTTCTGATCGGCGGATTCACCGGAGGTCTTGCCGGTGTTCAGTTGATCAAGGTGCTCAGGATGATGGGTAACGCCGACTTTGTTATTAAAGTAACCTATGTTTTGATGCTCGGCATTGTTGGCGCGTATATGTTTGCTGAAAGCATAAACTCTCTTAAAAAGGCCAAACAACAGAAAAATGGTGCGCCGGCGGTTGAAACTCCTTCAAAACCAAAGAAGGAATCGGGCTTCGTAAGGTTTCTCAAAAGCCTTCCTCTTCAGACAAGGTTTGAGAAATCCGGTGTCACCCATTCGGCCTTACTGGTCATCGTACTTGGTTCGATTGTAGGAGTGCTTGCCGCCATTATGGGCGTAGGCGGTGGATTTCTTATGGTGCCGGTCATGGTATACCTTCTGAGAATGCCCATGCATGTGGTTGTTGGTACGAGTCTGTTTCAGATATTGTTTACATGTGTGGAGGTTTCGTTCCTGCAGGCATATGTTAACCACACAGTCGATTTTGTGCTTGCGGTGCTGCTCCTTGCGGGTTCCACAGTAGGGGCGCAGATAGGAACTCAGCTCGGCAAAAAACTGCATGGAGACCAGTTAAAGGTAATCCTATCTGTAATCGTGCTTGTTGTTACAGTCAAGATTCTGATGGATCTGGTGCTTGAGCCATCCCTGCTTCTTTCTCTGAAAGGGGGCCACTAATGAAAACACCGAGTAAAACTTTTATGTCCGGATTAGCCGGGGCATTTTTTCTGCTTGTGTTTTTTGCCGCGAGCGCCTATTCAGTGACATCGGAAGTTGTTCCGGACAGGATAGATATAGGTTCGTTTTATCATGGCGGCCACGTCGTTGTGACCGGCGAGGTGGAAGCAGGAGAAGATATTATTATCCAGTTCAACTCTCCGGGTAAAAAGGCCCATTTACGCAAAAAGGGCAAGAAGGGCGGACTGCTCTGGATGAATGTGGGGGAACTTGAATTTAATCCGGTCTCGGACCTCTACCTCATATATTCGACAAAAGACATTAATTCAATCTTAAGCCCTGATCAGCAGGATAAATTCATGCTTGGGTATGACGCGTTCAGAAGACGTGTGGAGGTGTCGCCGGTAAGCGACGAAGCCGAAAAGGCAACGTGGATGAATGAGTTTATCAGGTTCAAGGAAAAGAACAGGATATACGGTATTTTCACGGGAGAGATTGAGACAAAGACAGACGGCGACAGGAAAACATTCAAACTTTCTATTGACTGGCCTTATCAGGCCCAGCCGCAGGAATACACAGTGAGTGTTTATGCGGTTAAAAACAATGCAGTCCAGGATTACAATCAGGCGTCCCTGAATGTTGAGAAAGTCGGCGCGCTGAAGTTTCTGTCGAATATGGCCTATAATAAGGCAGCGATTTATGGCATAGTCTCCATATTGATAGCTTTTGCAGCAGGATTTATCGTAAGTGTAATGTTCAAGGGCGGCGGCGGCAGTCATTAGTTACAGCCTGAATCCGTCCATGGTTTATCCCCCGCTGCCTGCGGCGGGGGAATTTACTGGAAGACAAAAAAACAGAGAGAGGAAATACTTCCGCTCCCCAGAAAAGGAGGATGGCGCATGATCAATGAGGGCTGCCGGCTGATGGTGGTGGATGACGAACTTATTGTATGCAAACGGCTTAAACAGATACTGGAAAAAGCCGGTTATGATGTGACTGTCTTTAATAACGGCGAAGACGCAGTGAAGAAACTTGAGCTGGAATCTTATGATATTATCGTTACAGACCTGAAGATGGAAGGCGTTGACGGGATGAAGATACTTGAGACGGCGAAAAGGAAGAATCCTGATACCAGGGTCATCATGATTACCGGATTCGCAGAGACGGAAACAGCCAGGGAAGCTTTCAGGAAAGGCGTCTTTGACTTTATTTCAAAGCCTGTCGAGATTGATACAATCAAGCAGGTGATTATTAAGGCCCAGAAGGAAATTTCCGGGTCAAAAACGTAACAGAGAAGAACATCTCATCTTCCGCCGCCTGTCTTAGTCTATCCCGGGGCAAAAGGTCCTTTGCCTGAACACGGAAACATCCAGCATGTTGTGCGGGTATATGTTCCATACAGCCACGGACTCCCATATCCCCATTTATATATGCCGATTATGTGTGATAAAATAAAATCAGACCTGTAGGAGTAAAATTCATTCCACCCTTTATTATAGATAAATGCATTACAATAGGTAACTTTCGCGACAAGAGGATATTTCAAAACGGACAAAATGAAGAACCTTTTAGAAAGCTTTAAGAAATATTTTGTAAAGAAGACACCTGCAACAGATGTCAAGCTGTCTGTCAGAATCGTTTTTAACCGTTTTCGCCAGGTACTGGACAGCAATAACCGTTCACTCGAAATTATGGCTGATATGGGTGACAAGCTCGGCGGTAATTATATCTTTGATATTAACTATATAAAGAAATCATACTCTAAGCTTTCCGATTCCGTATTTCAGTCGATATATAATCTTAATTTGCTTTCACAGAACAAATATCTGTATCTCCACCGTATTTTCGAAAAAATTAATGACCAGATCAGCAGGATATTGCAGGGAAAAGCTCCTTTGGACCTGAGAGAACCGGTCCTTTTTTACAGGGAGATCTCATGGGAAATGTCTGATGAAGTCGGCGGCAAAAACGCAGGGCTCGCGGAACTCACCAATCATCTGAGACTTAATGTGCCGGAGGGTTTTGCCATTACCGTGGGCGCCTTCAGGGATTTCGTGGAATATAACCGCATTGAAGAAAAGATCAATGCTTTAAAACAAAAATACAGGAAGGCCGCAAAACGCTCCCATCAGGAAAGTGTTATGTCGGCCATAACATTTGCCGAAGCCGGCGAACATGAAACCGCAAAAGAAATTCTCCGCGAAGAAGACTACCTTGACGATTCCTTTTTTTGGGCGGTTCAGGACCTGTTCAGGAAAGGCAAGATTCCGCCATATCTCGAAACGCAACTTGAAAAAGCCCTGGAAATATTAAGGGCTAAAAATGGAGAAAACTGCCGAATAGCCGTAAGAAGCAGCGCCGAACGAGAAGATCTTGAGTTTTCCTTTGCGGGCCAATTTGAGACGCTGCTTAATGTGCCGGCCGATCTTAAGCAGATTGAGAAGGCGTATAAAGAGGTGTTGTCCAGTCTTTATTCCGCAGGTGCGATATCATATAAAGATCTGATAATGCCGAAGGACAAGCCGATGATGGCGATGAGTGTGGGCTGCGTTAAAATGGTGAACTCCCAGGTGAGTGGCGTAATGTATTCGTCGGATCCAAATGATTTAAATAACGATGTGGTTATTATCAGCGCCAACTGGGGACTGGGAAAGACGGTGGTGGACGGTTCTGTTGATGCGGACTATTACATCGTCCTGAAAGAGGAACCATATGAAATCCTCGACAGGAAGGTCGGCGGAAAAAAGCTGGCCGCCGTTGCCGTTAAAGACGGGGGTATTAAAGAGATCGGAGTGTCCGAGGAAAAACAGAGAGCGCAATGCCTCGCCGATGAGCAGATAAGGGACCTTGCCCGCCAGGCGGTCCTTATAGAACATTACATGAAAAAACCCCAGGATATAGAATGGGCCATAGACGAAAAAGGCGAAATCTTCATACTACAGTCGAGACCGTTAAAGATTGTCGCCCCTTTAAGCGGTGCGGCGATAAATATTACAGCCAGCCTGGAAAAATATTCCGTTATAATGGAAAATCAGGGGAAGATTGCAAGAAGGGGGGTGGGAGCGGGCAGGGTTTTTATCCTGAAGCGAATGGAAGATCTTCAGAATTTCATCCCCGGCTCGGTGCTTGTAGCCAGACACGATTCATCCCACTTTATTAAAATAATGCCGAAGGCATCCGCCATTATTACCGACATAGGGACTCCCACAAGCCATATGGCGAATATTGCGAGGGAATTCCAGGTGCCTACAATAGTAAATACCGGCATAGGTACAAGTATACTGAAACACGGAGACGAGATTACAGTTGACGCGGACGACAACAGGATTTATGCGGGAATTGTCAAAGAGCTTTTAAAGTACAGGATTACAGAGGACATGATCCTGATGGAGACCGATGAGTTCAGGCTCCTTAAAAAGATACTCAGATATATAACGCCGTTAAACCTTATTGACCCGCTTCTGGAAAGCTTTACACCAGAAGGCTGTAAGACCTATCACGACATTATCCGCTTTATTCACGAAAAAGCTATTGCCGAACTTGTTGACATTGATCGATATAAAGAAGTATTGCGGAACAATATCGCCGTCAGGCTTGATGTGCCGGTGCCGACAGGAATATTCATAATTGATATCGGCGGTGGGTTGGACTTGAAAGAAGACAAAAACGAGGCCTCATTTGACGAAATAACCTCCATCCCTTTCAGGGCGATTGTTAAAGGCATGATGCATCCCGGCGTCTGGCACTCGGAGGCGATATCGATGAAGATAAATGATTTTATGTCGAGTATGTTGAAAATGCCGGATATATCCGGCATGAGCTATCTCGGCGAAAATGTGGCCGTAGTTTCCCGTGAATATGTCAATCTCAGCCTGAGGTTTGGTTACCACTTCAATATGATGGACTGCTATTGCAGCGAAAACATAAAAGACAACCATGTCTATTTCAGGTTTGTCGGAGGCGCGACGGATATTACCAAGAGATCACGCCGGGCCGAACTGCTGGGCTCGATTTTAAGAGAGTTTAATATGAGGACCAATATAAAAGGTGATCTGATTATTGCGCGTACCGACAATATTACCCGGCTGGAGATGGAAGAACTGCTGGATTATCTGGGCAGGTTGATCGCCTATACGCGCCAGCTTGACGCCCTGCTTTACGACGAGCAGGCTGTCAAGTATTACGCAAGGAATTTTCTGGAGGAGAATTACCGGCTGGAATAAATGCCCTTTTCCGCTCTCGTTTCCGGCATCTATCCGAGAATTGGGCCTCCCGGGTCAGCTGCCCGGCAGAGAGAGACTGTAAGGGGTCATAATTATAATATGAAACTTGATTCTATCATAAAAAGGGTTGAGCGTTTTTCAGAAAAGATCAAAAAAAGTCTGCGCGGAAGGGATAAATCGGCCGAACCTGAACTTCTGATACCTGGAGATGATTACCTGATGCTCCGGCGACGGTATTACAGCTACAAGAATCTCCTCCTTAAAAATAACGAACTTCTGGATATCCTTTCCGAGGTAAAAGAGGGCATCGAAACAAAGACCATAGCAATCCCTGCGTTCAGGTCATATTTAGCGCGTATATTTGATACGACATTCGAATTCATCCAAAGTTTAAATGATATGGCGGGGCGCGATTATTCCATGCTCTATGATGTTCTTGACCGTATCAGGGCGGACGCAGAGAAACACTTCAAGCAGTTATCCGGGACGGAAGTGACGGATTTTGTTTTGCCTATTGAGAAAATAACGTCGGAGTTGACTAAAGAGACGGGCGGAAAGGCGGCCAATCTCGGAGAAATCAGGAATATACTGAAACTGCCGACCCCTTCCGGATTTTCAATAACCGTCCGGGCATACAGGGAATTCATGACCTTCAATGATCTTGAAGACAGAATCAGCAGTCTTACCGCCTTTCTTGATATCAGCGATACCGGAAAGATAGAAGAAGTTTCAAAGACAGTTCGTGAATTGATCATGAAATCAGGGATACCCCCTTCCGTTGAGGACCAAATCCACAGGGAAGCGGACAGGATGGGAAAGGACATAGGATTCGCCGTCAGGTCAAGCGCTATAGGTGAAGACGGAAAACTCTCTTTCGCGGGTCAATTCAAAAGTATTCTGAATGTAAAAAGGGACGGGCTCATACGGGCTTATCAGGAGGTAATAGCCAGCCAGTATGACAGCCGGGCGATTTTCTATCGCCTCGCCAAGAGGGTAAAAGACAGGGATGTTCCCATGGCTGTGCTTGTCCTGGAGGTCATCAATGCGGTATCTTCCTGCGTTCTCTACACATTGAATCCCGGCAGGTCGGAAAGAGATGAAACCCTGATAAGCGCTGTCTGGGGTTTGGGTCCCTACGCTGTTAACGGGACAATATCTCCGGATATGTATGTTCTGGACAGAGCACGTAGCGCTGAAATTATAGACAGAACGGTGCCGCCCAAAGACGTTAAGCTGGTGTTAGACTATCCCGAGGGTGTAAAAGAAGTTCCCGTCCCGGATGAAGACCGTTTTGCGGCGTGTCTTTCCGAGCGGAACATCAAAGTGCTTAATGACTTCAGCCGTATGATTGAAAAACATTTCGGCACGCCCCAGGATATAGAGTGGACTATAGATGAGAAAGGATGGCTCTGGATAATTCAGGCGCGTCCACTACATATCAAAAGGGTAATCGCTACCGAGCGGCCGGATACGGATTACAATAAACATCTTATTTATTCAGGAGGAGAACCTGCCTCCGGGGGGGCCGGGGCTGGGCCGGTGTATTTCATGAAAAGCCTTGACCAGCTAGAGGATTTTCCCGCCGGGGCCGTTCTGGTCACCAGAAATACTTCCAACGAGCTGGTAAAGATTATGAATTCGGCCTCTGCCATTATAACCGAGAAAGGCAGCCCGACCAGCCATATGGCGACTGTGGCCAGGGAATTTCGTGTCCCTCTGATCATTAATGCCCTGAACATTGGAGAAGTCCTTCACAGTGGAGGAGTCGTTACCGTGGACGCAAACAAGGGTTGTATCTATCGGGGACGTATTGACGGCCTGCTTCATGCCGGCTGGGGGGATATTCCCCATGAAGACAACAGCGATTATAGAATATTAAACAGCGTAATGAAAAAGATAACGCCCCTGAATCTGGTCAATCTCGACAAAATCGAGGTAAGCCCGGAAGATTTTCAGACGATCCATGATATTATCAGATATGTTCACGAAGTCTCTGTCAGGGAGATGTTCTCCATCGGAGAGCTTTCCGAAGGTGAGAGTTCAACGCAGATGCTGGTATCAGATCTGATCCCTATGGTTTTTTATGTTATAGACCTTGACGGAGGGGTTGTGGATGAGGCCAGGTTTCTGAAGAAAATTTCGCCTGAGCATATCAATTCCATACCTTTCAGGGCATTATGGCGTGGGATGACTTATAAAGGGGTGAAATGGGCCGGCCCCGTTGATATTGACATGGGGGGACTTGCCTCGGTTATGGCGAGATCTTTTGTCCGAACTGGAGTTGCCGAAAAAGGTGGCAAGGTATATGTCATTCTTACTGACCAGTATGTAAATATGAGCGTAAAATTAGCATATCATTATACTGTGTTTGACGCCTTTTGCGGGGGAAGTTATATAAACAATTATATCAATTTCCGCTTCCAGGGAGGTGGCGCAAGCATAGAGGGAAGGCACCGTCGGGCATTGTTTATAAAAGAGATACTCGAATTCCTTGACTTCAGAGTGGAAATCAAGGACGACATGATTATAGCTGACATAAAAGGCGCTTCACAGAAAGATACCGAATACAGACTGGATATGCTCGGTCGCCTGCTCGGTTGCTCCAGACAGCTTGATATGGCGATAAGAAGCATGGAAGCAAAGGACTGGTATGTTAAGGCATTTCTGGAGGGTAATTATTCTTTTGTGCACGATTAAACATCAATTTAACTTAACAGGGCGATAAATGCGTTTGAGAATTTGGCATAAGATGATTATCGGCATGGCCATCCCGTCTTTTATCGCCCTCCTCGGCGTTCTGCTTAGTTATGGATATATAGACGATGTCCAGAAAAGACATGGTTATGAACAGATAGCTGATAATATAAATGACCATGTACTTGAAGTAAGGCAGAACGAAAATTATTTTTTTCATTTTAAGAATGGCCGGTTTCTTGATAAACTTCACAAAGCAATTTTAGATCTGAAAAATTCAGTTAATAAAATATCTTCATATACCGTTGAAGAGATAGGAAAAGAAGATTTCGCACTGCTTCAGGATGCCATCCGAACATACCCCCCTCTCATAAACGACCTGTATGATAATTATCTGGAGGAAACAAATGTTACCGAAAAAGTAAGGGCAGAGGGCAGGAAGTTAGAATCCTTTGTGGCCGAAAAGAACCGCACATCGGAACTCACATCGAGCTTTATTCTTCATCTGCGGCTTCTGGAAAAAAATTACATGCTTTTCCGTAACGAAAAATCATTTAATGCGTTAAACAGCAAGCTTACTGAAATGAAAAAATTGACCCCTCATTGCTTCGAGTGTAATCCGTACATTGAAGCCATCCATAATCTTTTTGAAACGTATAAAAAAAGCGACGCACTGGTGGCTGAAATCCAGTTGACGGGAGACAGGCTTGAGGAGATTACACGGAGGATGGCCCAGAGGGAAAGACAGAGGATCGGCTCTTTTCTCACAAAGACGAAGCTTCTCCTGGCCGCCGCCCTTGTTCTGCTGAGTACACTAGGGCCTCTGTTCGTGTATAAAACCGCCACTTATATAGTTGCTCCTATTATAAGACTTGCCGAAATTACAAAGAAAATATCCGAGGGGAACATGACCCTGAGAGCACCGCTCAGGGAACACGATGAGACATATTTCCTTGCAACATCTTTTAATACAATGCTGGACAAGCTGCAATTGACGTACAATTCGCTCGAAAGGAGCATCGAACTTTTAAATGAAAAGCAGGCACAGCTTGTCGATTCCGAGAAACGCGCCTCAATAGGACTGCTTGTTGCCGGAGTCGCGCATGAATTAAACAATCCTCTTTATAACATCTCGCTGACTGTCGACGCGATGAAAGATGAATTGAATGAGCTTACTGAGGAAAAAATTTCCGAGTATATAGAGGACATCTCATCGCAGAGTAAACGCGCCCACGATATTATTGATAATCTACTCGACTTCGCCAGGGCGCGAAAATCCACTGAAATGGAAAAACAGAATATTGTCCGCATCGTAAAGGAATCTTTCAACCTGGTTGCCAACCAGATGAGAATAAACAATATAAAACTGGAGCAGGACCTCCCGGATGAGCCCCTGTTTATTAAAGGCAACCACAGCAAACTGGAGCAGATACTTGTAAGTATATTAACAAATGCCATCCAGGCGATGAAAGGGAACGGCACGCTGCGCGTAAGCCTCAGGCCTGACCCGGAAAGCAATCGTATTGTCCTGAAAATAAGTGATAATGGACAGGGAATACCCGAAGAGGAAATCAGGAATATTTTTGAGCCTTTCTTTACAACCAAACCGGTTGGTCAAGGCACGGGGCTGGGATTATCTGTCTGCCGCAGCCTGGTGCGGGAGCATAACGGGGAAATTGAGGTTGAAAGTAAACTGGGTGAAGGTACTACCGTTACACTGAAATTTCCGCAATATAAAGAGAATGCTTAACTTCAGGTTATCTCACAAAGAAGTCAGGTGAAGACGGAGCACCTACTGATTACCGAAGCCGTTGTCCTTGCCGCAGTCAGGACATACCCATGTAATATTGTTACATGTCATGCCCCAAAGGTTTTCATACATACACTCCTGGCACATGGCGAAGCCACAGGAGCACGTCCATGCGAATCTGACGGTCTGTTTGCAGGCTATGCATACAGATTCCTTTTTCCTGTACCTGGGGAATGCTCTCGTCTCATCCGCAGCTTTAATTTCAGCCTGTTCAATTTTTTTTCGTTGCACTTTTTCTCCTCCTGCTGAAATTGTAATAAATAGGGGATATGGCCCCGTATTCCCCCCCCCCTCAAATGCATGGCAATATTATAATCTTTTTCGGACTTTTTCTACAGCTTCAACGGCGAATTGAGCGGTTTGACGGTGGGCTACAGTCAAAATCATCCAGGAATTGTATCCAGGGCCCATGGGACTGTGTTTCATGCTATGCAAAGGCGTCGTTAATCTCAGGTTTTTAAAACCTGACTTTCAGCGGAAAAGGTGGCTGCGAGGAATTCATCCTGTAGGGGCATGGCGTGCCACGCCCCTACAACCGGCTCGCTTGCGGTTCTCGTACAACATGTATTTTCTCCACCGGCAATGCCCCCTCCCTTGTTCCTTGTCAAATGGCTTTAACTCATGTAGACTTTAGGGGCGGAGGAACTTAAATGAAAAAATTGGTTGTCTTGTCTGTAATAGTCTTGTTCTCAATATGTTTGAATATGCAATCAGCCCGGGCATGCAGCATTACTGCCGCGGGGTCCTGCGGCGGAAGCGCGTGCTCTGACGGGAATGAGTGCAAAAAGGTTTCAGATATCGAATGTAAGTGCGTGAAGACGAGAGTGGATAGTTCCGATGTTATACAGAGGAAACAGTCGGATGAGGCTGGAAAAGGCGCTGCAATAAGGACGGGCTGCTGCTATAAGAAGGAGGAAAACACGTGCATATGCGCGGTGCCGGTGTTAGAAGAAGATTGTAAGTCCGGTTATACCTGGAAAGAGGGGAAAAACTGTTATGAATCCGATAAGACCGGTTGCTGCGATTGATATTCAGTGCACTGGGCAGCCTGTCAATGGTTCTTCCCTATGTTTATTCCTTAATCTGTTAAAAAGGGAGGCCGGGAATGCAGAATAAAGTTATTATCCGTTATCTTGATCACAAACTCCTGAAGGGAACGACAAGCGATTTTTTCCCTCACAAGCAGTACATGCACTTAATACTGAATGAAACAAAAGAAGTAATCAACGTGGATATTAAAACCCTCAAGGCGATTTATTTTGTGAAAAGCTTTGAGGGAAATCCTGCTTATGAAGAAAAAACTGATATTAAAAGAACAGGCTTGGGCAAAAGGATAAGCGTGAAATTCAGGGATGGTGAGATGCTGTCCGGCTATACCCAGGGATTTTCTCAGGAGCGGCCAGGGTTTCATGTCATTCCAGCAGACCCGGACTGCAACAATGAACGTATTTTTGTCAATAAGGCGGCGACGGTGGAGATAAGACTGGGAAATGACATCGATGAACCGGAGAAAAAGAAGGGACCGGAGAAAACGGAAGAGGACGACCCCATGGCGGATGAGTTAGTGACGATGACGTGCCCGGTTTGTGGTGTCAAAAACAGGCTCAGGAGTTCAAAGATTATGTTGGAACCAAAATGCGGCAAGTGCAAGCAGCGCCTGCTCTGAGACCCTCTGCATTGGGAGTCGGAAGAAGTTTACGGTAACGGGTAATTATGTGTCTGGCCATACCTTCCAGGATTATAAAGAAAGACGACCTCATGGCTACTGTTGACGTCATGGGTGCAAGGCTTGAAGTCAGCCTGATGATCATGCCGGAGGAGGTCCGGGAAGGCGACTTTGTCCTTGTTCACGCGGGCTTTGCCATACAGAAGGTGGATCGGCAATCCGCCCACGAAGTCCTGCAACTTCTGGCCCCCCTTCTCGAGCAGGAAGAAGAGGGGAGCTGATCGTGCACGAACTCTCTATCGCCGTAAACATCCTTGATATAGTTGCATCAACATGCAGGGAACAGGGCTATTCCACTGTCCGGGCCGTGCGTATAAAAGTGGGCAATGCAGCGGGCATCATGACAGACGCCCTGGTCTTTTCCTTTGACTGCGCAAAGAGTGGAACAGTTGCCGAAGCAGCGGCCCTCGATATAGATGAAGTTCCTGTGGGAGGGGCCTGCAGCGACTGCGGTTCCGACTTTACCGTGGATGAACCTTATGTCTTTAATTGCCCGGTATGCGGAGGAACGGCTTTCCGGATAAGTTCGGGAGATGAGCTGTAGATAGTGGAACTGGAGGTGGATTAATGAAGGTCAGGTTAGTGAAGAAGATCCTTGAGGCGAACGACAGGATCGCGGAGAATAACAGAAAGAAACTTGCGGATGCCGGGGTATATACCATGAACCTCATGTCCGCGCCCGGCGCAGGCAAGACCACCCTTCTGCAGAGGACAATAAAGGCACTTGACGGCAGGATACGGTTCGGTGTAATTGAAGGAGACATTCAGGGCACCCATGATGCGGAGGTCATCTCCGCGCTCAATGTCCCTGTAATCCAGATCAATACCGAAGGGGCCTGCCATCTCGACGCCAATATGATCAGCGACATCCTTCCGGAGATGCCGCTTAACGCGATAGATATTCTTGTGATAGAAAATGTCGGCAATCTTGTCTGTCCGGCTGAATTTGACGTAGGAGAAGAAATAAAGGTGATGCTTTTCAGTATCACCGGGGGTGAAGACAAACCGCTTAAGTACCCGCTCATGTTTCAGAAGTCGGAAGTGCTGATTCTGAACAAGATCGATCTTGCGCCCTACCTGGATGTGGACATGGAGAAGATCAAGGCGGATGCCATCGCGTTGAACCCCGGCCTCCGGATATTCGAGATCTCCTGCAAGAGCGGACAGGGACTCGATGCCTGGGTTGCATGGCTTGAAGATAAGGTGAAAGTCTCAGCTTAGGTCTGCCTGAATGACTCCAGACAACCGGTTATGCCCTATGAACCCTCACGCATCATCCAGTGTGAAACGTATCCGGATAGAGATAACCGGAGTTGTCCAGGGTGTGGGTCTGAGGCCGTACGTCTATAAACTGGCCCTGTCAAACCACCTTACCGGATTCGTGATGAACTCCTCCGGCGGCGTGGTGGTCGAGGTGGAAGGCAGGACCGCCGACGCTTTTGTTGACGAATTCCTCCTGGATCTTCCTCCCCTGGCGCGTATCATGACTATCCACAAGGAGGAGACAACTCCATGCGGAGCGACTGAATTTCTTATCACGTCCAGCCTGGATGAAGGCGGCTCGACCCATGTATCGCCGGACATCTCGATCTGTGACGACTGTCTCGGGGAACTGCTGGACCCTGTTGACAGACGCTACCTTTATCCCTTCATTAACTGTATAAACTGTGGTCCGCGCTACTCCATCACCATGTCTGTCCCTTATGATCGTCCGAACACAACGATGGCCGCCTTCTCCATGTGCAGTCGGTGTCTCACGGAATACAACGATCCCGCAGACAGGCGCTTTCACGCGCAGCCGAACGCCTGTCCTGAATGCGGACCGCATCTGGAGTTTTGGCATCAGGACCGCTGTCACACCGGGCAGGCTGCTGTGAACGCTGCGATCGGGGCGCTGAAGCAGGGCCGGATACTGGCGATCAGGGGGCTTGGTGGTTTTCATCTTGCTGTTGATGCTGAAGCCGCGGAGGCTGTTGAGAGGCTCAGAAAACTGAAGAGGAAGAATAATAAACCGTTTGCCCTGATGGCTCCGGATATCGAACAGATACGACGGTTCTGCGCCGTGTCTGATGAAGAGGAGAGGCTTCTTAAGGCAAAAGAACGTCCGGTCGTCCTGCTCGAGAGAAAGACCGGCGTGGTGTTCCCGGAACATGTTGCCCCCGCTACCCCGTGCCTCGGCTTCATGCTCCCTTATACTCCTGTCCATCACCTCCTCTTCTTTCAGCCCATAGCCGGTGATATCCCCGGCAGACCGAACTTCAGCGCGCTTGTTATGACCAGCGGCAATATAAGCGAAGAACCTATCGTCAGGGAGAATAAAGCCGCGGTCGAAAAACTTTCCGGATCCGCTGATGCGTTTCTCTTCCACAACAGGGATATATTCATGCGCGTGGACGATTCCGTGGTCCGCCACAATTCAGGCCAGACCATCTTTCTGCGCCGTGCGAGGGGATATGTCCCGGCCTCGATATCGCTCGGAAGCACTGGCCCCCAGGTCCTGGCTTGCGGTGCTGACCTTAAGAACACCTTTGCACTGACCAGAGGGGACGCCGCCATAGTCAGCCAGCATATCGGGGACATGGAGAATTTTGAGACCCTCGGGTTCTTCGAAGAGACACTCAGGAATCTCAAGGCCGTCTACCGGGTGACTCCCGAGGCCATAGCCCATGACCTGCATCCCGGATACTTTTCGACACGCTGGGCGCTTGAACAGAAAGAGGTCAATAAATGGGGAGTACAGCACCACTATGCCCATATCGGTTCGGTCATGGCTGAAAAGGGGCTGAGGAACAGGGTGATCGGCATCGTACTGGACGGGTCCGGTTACGGGACCGACGGAACTGTATGGGGAGGGGAGTTTATGCTTGCCGGCCCGGCAGGGTTCGAACGCATAGCCCGGTTCAGGCCTGTGCCTCTGCCCGGAGGTGAGGCTGCTGTCAGAAAGCCGTGGATGACTGCCGTAAGTTACGTCTGGAGCGCGGCCGGAAACAGTGCGGTCGCCCGTATGGATTCCCTGGGACTTACAGAAAGATACGGCCCGGGAAACATAGAAAATTTACTGAAGATAACAGGTGACGCAGCCCTCTCCCCCCTGTCATCCGGAGCCGGACGCCTCTTCGACGCTGTATCCTCTCTTCTTGGCTTCTCGGATATAAACACCTACGAAGGTGAGGCTGCAATAGCGCTTGAGGCAGCGGTGTCATCCGGTGTTGATGAGCATTATCCTTATGCTATAATCGAAGCGATGCCCGCGGAGATCGACTTCTCCGAAACCATACTCAATATCCTGAACGACCTGGAGAATCAGACCGGCAGAGGAGTCATCGCTGCAAAGTTTCACAACACCGTGGCAAAGGCGGTTCTTGAAATGATACGGAAGATTCACGCTGATACAGGGATATCGGATGTGGTCCTGACCGGGGGGGTGTTCCAGAACCGTATTCTGCTCCGTAAAATAACGGACGGCCTGAATATCTCCGGTCTTACCCCGCACATAAACACCCTGGTGCCATGTAACGACGGGGGAATTTCCCTCGGGCAGGCCTACCTGCTCAGGGAGCGGCTGAAAAGGGGGCTTTGAAAGATATGAAGAATTCACCGCCGAGGGCGCAGAGAAAGCAGGGGAAAAAGAATTAATGTTGGAGAATATCAGAAGGAAAATTCATGAGGTCAGCCGGTCTATCGGCAGGCCTGTCAGGCTGATGGAGGTCTGTGGTACTTACACAGTGGCGATCTTCAGACATGGAATCCGTTCGCTTCTCCCGGAAAGCCTCTCTCTTTTAAGCGGGCCGGGGTGTCCGGTATGTGTCACTTCCGCGGGCGATATCGAAGCCGTAATCGATCTCGCAAAGAACAGGGGAGTGGTATTGACCACCTTTGGCGATATGATGAGGGTGCCCGGACGGAATCAGTCTCTTGGAGAGGCCAGGGCCGAAGGTGCCGATGTCCGTGTCGTCTATTCCCCTCTCGACGCCCTCGGGATCGCGGCGGAAAACAGCGACAGGGATATCGTCTTTTTCGCCACGGGATTTGAGACTACATCCCCCTTAACCGCTGCCACGGTTTACGAAGCCGAACAGCGGGGTACGGAAAATTTCTATCTCTATTCAGTTCACAAACTGGTTCCCCCGGCGCTCAGGGCATTAATGAGTTCAGGGGAGGTGAAGGTCGACGGTTTTATCCTCCCCGGCCATGTAAGCACGATCATCGGGAGCCGGCCTTACGGGTTCCTTGCGGATGAGTATAAAAAACCGGCGGTGATTACCGGGTTCAAGGCTCGGGATATACTTGAGGGAATCCTCATGCTTCTTGAACAGATCGTGTCGGGAGAGGCGCGTGTTCAGATCCAGTATACGAGTGTGGTCCGGGAGGAAGGCAATCCAAAGGCACTGTCGATGATCCGGAAGGTCTTCGAGATCGCGGACGCACAGTGGCGCGGGCTCGGTATTATCCCGCAGAGCGGATTAAGATTCGGCACGGAATTCTCAAAGCGGGATGCTGTCAAACGGTTCGGCATCGAACCTCCTCAGATAGAAGAGCCGCCGGCCTGCAGTTGCGGAGACGTATTGAAAGGTATAAAGCTTCCTACCGCCTGCAGCCTGTTCGGAAAGAGATGCAGACCCGAAACCCCTGTGGGCGCCTGCATGGTGAGTACAGAGGGAAGCTGCGCGGCATATTATAAGTATATGCCGCAGGACAAATAGAGGAACGATTTAGCTCAGAGCGCGCGCGGTGAATTTTTTTTTATTCTTTAACTCAAAAAAGGGATTTAAGACAGTCATATATACAGAAAAACCTTTACAATGACGCAATCTGCTATTGAGAGATTTTGATTTGTTTTACATAAAAGCATACAGCAAATTTAACTTACAGAGGTTTTACAAAGGTGGCGCAGGTAAAGACTTTTTCTGCACACATGCCTGCCTTTTTAATAATTAAATGCATTTTTTGGATAAAAGGGATTTAAGACAGTCATATATACAGAAAAACCTTTACAATGACGCAATCTGCTATTGAGAGATTTTGATTTGTTTTACATAAAAGTATACAGCAAATTTAACTTACAGAGGTTTTACAAAGGTGGCGCAGGTAAAGACTTTTTCTGCACACATGCCGGCTTTTTAAATAATCAAAGACATTTTTTGGATAAAATGAGCGAGAGGTGATTTTGGAAGAGAGAATCCTTATGGGGCATGGCAGCGGCGGGTTGATGATGAGCAGGCTTATACGGGACCTGATCGCACCCGCCTTTGAGATGGAGAGTCTGGCGGACGCCGCAGTGCTCGAGTTCAGCTCTTCGGGGAAGATGGTTCTTACTACGGACAGTTACGTGATCTCGCCTCTCTTCTTTCCGGGAGGAGATATTGGAGAGCTTGCCGTCTGCGGGACCGTGAACGACCTCTCGATGATGGGCGCCCGTCCGCTTTTTCTTACCGCCGGTTTTATACTTGAGGAGGGACTGCTTTTGAGCGATCTCAGGAAGATTGTATTTTCCATGGCCGAAACCGCCCGGCGGGCAGGTGTAAGGATCGTAGCCGGCGACACCAAGGTCGTGGAACGGGGCAAGTGTGACGGCCTGTTCATAAACACGGCGGGGGTGGGCGTGGTTCCTGAAGATATTTCGATGCTCCCCGGGAATATAAGGCCGGGCGACCGCATTATCGTAAGCGGCCCGATAGGAACACACGGTATTGCCGTCATGGCGGAACGGAACGGCCTCACATTCGATCCTCCCATACTGAGCGATACGGCTCCATTGAACGGCCTTGTGGCCGATATGCTCGATGCCTGTTCAGGCATTCGCGTTATGCGGGATCCTACGCGTGGTGGTCTGGTGACCACCCTTAAGGAGATCGCGGGTGAAGCCCGCTGCCGCATTCTCCTGCAGGAGGATGCCATACCGGTCCTCGCCGGAGTTCGCGGAGCCTGTGAACTTCTCGGGCTTGATCATCTATACGTGGCGAACGAAGGTGTCCTGACTGCTATTGTCGAAAAACAGGGGGCCGAAGGTCTGCTGGAGGTCATGCGGAAGCATCCCCTTGCCCGTAATGCCGCCCTTATCGGTGAGGTGGGAACTGAAGCCGACGGCAGGGTGCTTCTCGAGACCGACGCAGGCGGCACCCGGCTGCTGGAACTCCTGGTAGGTGAACATCTACCCCGGATCTGCTGAGCCGCACTCACTATCCCTCTAAATCTCCCCTAGTGTTCAGTCTTGTGGAACATGGTAAGTTTATTAAATGGGGATTGGGCAGTAAAAAAATCAGCAATATAGTTGCCTATAATCTTCTGCCTATAAAATTGAAATCCTGTTAATTGCTTAACAAAACATGGACAAAGACATGGGAATATATTGACAAAACAGTCGAAGTCAGTTAAATTATTTGTCAAAATTGCTTTTTAAAATCCTATGTTCAAAGCAAACAATTTGTTTGATATAATAATTTATAATACTGTAACTTTGGAGGAATCATGAGAAAAAAGGTCAATGTACTTTCTCAATGTAATGTTCAAGACTTAGCTGAAAAAGCTATTGCTTTAGTAGCATCGGATGAAGGTCGTGACGCTCTTAAAAAAGCCGTACAACAAGTAGACGAAACAACAGCTAAACTGTCTGAAGCTCGCTTTGTTGATCCTCAATCTCTTCGCATCCCTTTAAATATTTAATGCCAGCCGCTCCTTACAAAGTAGTTTCCTATGCTATTGATAATCTGATCAGTTTACTTTCCGAAGAATCACTGGCAAGTTGTGATCAGATTAAAGACAAGCTCCACAGGCTTTACTTTGAAGATTATTTTAACGGGATTAATGCCAAGACAATTGTTGTTGAGTACGATTATATAGACCATGACTATCTCGAGGATTTTTCCAGTTATTATGTTAAATGTTTCAACACATATAATCGAAAATGCACCCGGTTACATTTTTTCAATGTTCCCTTTTCTCAAAGAAGCTTCACTCTAATGTTATCCGGAAACTCTGTTGATTTTTCCAAAAAACTGCCGAAATCATATCTTGGTTTTATTGTTGTCAAAAAACTTCCTAAAACTATTATAGGGCGAACCTGTTTAAAAACTTATTCTGAAAAAACCAGTCGGCATTTCCCTACTAAAAGAACTTATGAGGTTAATCTTTTTGGATTGAACCTGAATGTTGAAACATTAGCATATCAAGAACAGGATAAAGTGGCTGCAGCATGTGCTACAAGTTCACTCTGGTCGATATTTAATGGTACCGGCATGATCTTTCATCATACTATCCCAACCCCTGTAGAGATAACAAAAGCAGCAACTGTTAATTCCCCAACGCAGAGTCGCAATCTGCCCAATGATGGCCTTACGCTTGAGCAAATGGCTCATGCAATTCGCAATGTAGGTTTAGAACCATTTGCAGTAACTGTACAGAATGAGTATGTATTGAAAAGCACTATATTTTCATACTTGAAAGCAGGTATACCTATAGCAATGGCGATTGCTATATATGACACATCCGTTCAGCCACATGCATTTAAAGGACGTCATGCCGTAGCAGTTACAGGATACAACATCGTCGGGACTGATATAGTTCCTCTGAAAGGCACAGGCTTTCTATCTAAATCCTCCAGGATTAATAAAATCTATGTGCATGATGATCAAGTCGGACCATTTGCAAGAATGAAGTTAGATAATATGCCAGTCACAATTGATAAAGAGAATTTATTTTCTTTGTCTTCTTCATGGATTGGACAAGATGGAAATCTTGGATCGGTAAGAGCCATTCCATACACTGTTTTATTACCTTTATATCATAAGATTCGTATACCTCTCGAGATTATAGAAAATCTCTTGATCGATTTTGACGTATTAATTGAATTCTTCAGAACTAACAACTTGATTCCTGCACTGAAAAAACGATTGGAATGGGAAGTTTTTCTTTCTTCCTTAAACGATCTGAAGACAGGATTTTTTCAGTCCCGACTCTTGAAAGCAGATCAACAAAAGGGAATATTAACTGAAAAGTTGCCAAAGTTTATATGGCGCGCGATTGCTTCTGTTGACGATGAGCCAGTTATAGAATTGGTTTTTGATGCAACCGATATTGAGCAAGGGAATTTCTTCCTTCGCAGTATTAAATATAATAATGATTTTTTTGAGGTACTTAAATTACTAATTTCCCAGCCTGCCATTGAGAACATCATTGCCACCCGGCCTTCCAGAACGATATTTGATAGGATGAGAGAACAGAATTAAATAATCAATAACTTTTCTTTAAATTTTACAAATAAATCATTACTCACTTAAAGCCTATCCAAAGCATTTTTTTGATTTGTTAATGTTCAAAACATCGACCCCTGCTTTCCATCTGCCTTAGCTTTTGGCTTCACCTTTTTTTGTACTTTTTTCTTTTTATCCCCCAGACCTGCTGTGACTTCCTGCGCGTGGATTTCGTGGTTGAGTTTGAGGAGGCGTTTGAGGACCTCGCGGCGGCCCTCGGGAGAACGGGACATTCGTGCCGGAAAAGAAAAAATCATTGAAATATCAGCCCGTAAAATCGCATAATACAGCAATTCATGTTTCAGACTAAAATTAATTCTCAATAAAAATTAAGCCTTTACAGGGCATGCCCTGAGCGCTGATGCGGATAGGGCATGTGTATATATATGTTGAAGACAGACAGTAAGAAACGTGAAACGGCTTCCGCCGTATGCGCAAACCTCTATCTGCTGTGATTTCACGGATACAGCGGCCCGGCGGTAGCCTGCGCGGACCTGTTCCAGATGCTCTGTGATATATCATGATAATGAAGAGCAAATACGAATGGCCGGTGATTACGTTTATATAGATTTCAAATAGATATGATTACAAGTTCTTTCACAGAAATATTGAAAAACCGGAAAAAACGAGTTTCTTTTGTTGCGGCGTTAGAACTCTTAAGAGGTAAAGATGGCAGATAATTTCAAAATACGACAGAATTGGATCAAAGAACAAACAGGTCAGCTGAAAAAAGAGTTATCTATAAAAGACAATGATGAAGCTTTCTTGTGGTTGTCATCATCATTATTGCTCGACTGTTCTCCGGGAGATATTGAAGCAGAAGACATAGTAGATGGTGGACAAGATAAACAAATTGATTTTATTCATATTGACGACAATCAAGACAAAGGAAATGCTGAAATTTTATTACTTCAAACCAAAAACACAGACGGTTTTAGCTCTAACACTGTAATACAAATTGAAAATGGGCTTGATTGGATTTTTGAACGCCCACTCATTTAGCAGGGTTCCATGGGCTTGCCCGTGGGTGAATGCCGCCGGAGATATTTTGGTATACTTATGAATTGTGGAAAACAGATTATCAGGACACAGCGTATATCGGACAGAGTACCATGTAGTGTGGATACCAAA
>JAJRYC010000087.1 GCA_024275975.1 Nitrospirota bacterium
CCCTGGATATTTTATTTCGACAATAGGTTTGAATGAGGAAGAGATAATCAAATATGTTAAGTGGCAGCAAAGCCAGGATTCAGGGCAAGCGAAGCTTGATCTTTAAGAAGTGCCACGGTGCTTGCCCGTGGGTATCTACAGGATAATTATGATGGTGCAAAGGAAAATGTCTACCTTGATGTGTTTCGAATGGCCCTCCCTGGGGCACAGCAGCTTACACGTAGCTCCTCCCGCAGTTCATCTGATTAAACCATATACGCAGTAACCATGTGCAAGGAAATGATATATACAGGCTCACTAAACCCTTCGACAGTGGGCGGCGTCACCCGGACACCACCCACTCGCCCCCCAATTCAAGTATAATTAGAAGTGATTTTTAAGTTGGGAAGAACGTAAGCAGGGAAGTAAGGTGAATCCATGAAATTTGAGAAGTACCACATATTAGAAACAATTAAAGGCACTCGTTTCAAAGGGCTACGAGTTTGTCCCTGTGAAGGAAAAGGGAAAATACTATCGCAAGCGTACAAGGCCAAGACGGGCAGGTAAGGCCGCTGTGGCTGAAGGCATAATGCCGCTTTAAAATGTTTGTCGATTATTAAGGACTCGCTCAAAAATAAAATGGAGATCTGGTTTTTATATTTAATAAGGTGCAGAGACGGGAGCTTGTATACCGGGATAACTACTGACGTGAAGAGGAGGTTCGAAGAACATAAGGGCGGCAGCAGGGGCTCGAAATATTTAAGAGGAAAGGCGCCCCTGGAACTGGTTTTAAAAAAGAAGGTAGGAGACAAAGGCCTTGCACTGAAAGTTGAAGACAGAGTAAAAAAGTTTACGAAGATTAAAAAAGAATTGCTCGCAGCAGGCAAAATCGGGATAAGTGAAATAAAACGGACGCTCTGTTAAATGCTGTGGGGCGTCTGCATATAAGCTGCTTTTTTTATTTGTGTCGTGGCCGAAGTCTGTAACCTGGCATCAGACAACCCACTGAAAATACAGGATTTTCGCTTAACAGACTGCGGGAGTGGCGGCCCATTTGTTATATTTATACAGAGACTTTAATTAATAAAATCACTATAAAAAGGAGACAACAATGGCTAAAGCTGCTGCAAGTCACATTCTGGTAACGACCGAGGGGGAATGTTCAAACATCAAGAAACAGATTGAAGAAGGCTCTGATTTCGCCAAAATGGCAAAGGAGCATTCCCAGTGCCCTTCAGGACAACGGGGCGGAGATCTGGGTGAATTTGCGCCGGGACAGATGGTGAAGGAATTTGATGAAGTTGTGTTCAAGGAGGAAGTTGGAAAAGTACATGGCCCGGTCAAGACCCAGTTCGGATATCACCTTATTAAAATTACGAGTAGAAGTTAGAAGACATATGATGTATTTTTCATCTTACTGGTAACTGATCGGGTATATTTTATTTATCCCCATTTTCAATAAAGAGGGGGTAGGGGAGATTTTCTTAATGAATATATTATTTAGAAATCCACCTCCGGCTTTTCGTCGAAAGATCATGAATGTTTTTTATAATCTTGAAGCACTAATAACAGAGAAAGCGATAGCATAATGTCTTCATGCAAGCACAGCATACTCGTACTATTGTCTGACAGGAAGAACATGCTGCGGT
The DNA here is from genome assembly GCA_024275975.1 of Nitrospirota bacterium. Lineage (GTDB taxonomy): Bacteria > Nitrospirota > Thermodesulfovibrionia > Thermodesulfovibrionales > UBA6898 > JAJRYC01. The sequence continues at coordinate 1,629 of JAJRYC010000087.1, forward strand.
GTCAGCACTGCCATCTGACTATAAAGGCCGATGAACTTGGAGCGGGTTATTGTCCGGAATGTTATGAAGTGACTGGCAATAAACAGTTTGATTTTGAAGAGGTCACAGCGGAAGATACAGGATTATCGAGATACAGATGTGAAGACTGTGGTCTGATTGTGAAAAGTGGTTAGCCCGGGAAATGAATTCAAGACAGTCATATATGCCGGCTTTTTTTAGAATAAAAAGCATTTTTCGGGCTAAAAGATGAGGCAATCATGATCCCCTGGGAACGGCTCGAATGCGCACAGGTGCCTGGAGACGGTGGGGAGATTTGCCTGTACAGGCGCGGTGGAGAATTTTCGATAAGGGTGAACGGTCATGAGCTTATGAACAGCCGCGCTCATGGATCGGAGGAGGCACTGGCCGAGCTTGCCTGTGCAAGGATTACAGGCCGTGTCAGTCCCCACGTACTGATCGGGGGGCTCGGCATGGGATTTACACTGGCATCGTTGCTTAAGCGGCTAAGCGCAGGCGCCCGGGTAGTTGTATCTGAATTAGTACCCGCAGTAGTGAAGTGGAACAGTGGGCCTCTTGCGCACCTGTCCGGAAACCCTCTTCAGGACAGACGAGTCACTGTATGCGAAGTTGATGTGGGTCACCTGCTGGAGCAGAAGGAGAGGGCGTATGATGCTATTCTGCTGGACGTGGACAACGGGCCGGATGGATTGACGCGGGTGGGCAATGACCGGCTATATTCACAGGCCGGGATTGACACATCCCTTGCAGCGCTTCGGCCCGCGGGCGTGCTTGCTGTATGGTCCGCGGCTCCCGACCGTGCTTTTGAAAGGCGTCTTCGCAGGTCGGGCTTTAGTGTGGATGAGGTGCGTGCGAGGGCGCGCGGATCTCGCGGAGGTGGACACCACACAATCTGGATCGCCGTGCGCGGTTCCTGATGAGGTAATATCATTTATGACTGAATTTAAAGCAAGAGTCGGCGGCGGGCTTGTTGATTATCTGATGAATATGGGATACACGCGGACCAAGATCAAACAGCTTTTAAAATACGGGGCCATCAAGGTAAACGGTGCGGCGGTAAAAAGACATGACCGGGTTTTACTGGCTGAGGACATAGTCTCTGTCAATAGAGGCAATAAAGAGACGGTCGTCCTTCCTCCACTCGGGATTAAAGTTGTTTATGAAGATGACGCTGTTATCGTTATAGAGAAGCCGGCGGGGCTGCTGACGATTGCCTCTGATAAAGAAAAGACAAAGACAGCCTATTACCAGTTAAATGAATTCCTCAAACAGCGTGACCCAAAAGCACGGGAGAGGATATTCATAGTCCACCGGCTGGACCGGGACACATCGGGACTGATTGTGTTTGCAAAGAGTGAGGCGGTAAAAAGGAAACTTCAGGGCAGCTGGATGGAGGTTGAGAAGCGCTATTACGCAGTTGTTGATGGTGTCCCTGGAAAGAAAGCTGGTGAAATAAAAAGCTACCTGAAAGAGACCAGGTCGCTTAAGGTGTATAGTAACGAGAATTCGAGTGAGGCGAAACTTTCAATGACAAAATACCGGGTCATCAAGCAGGGGCAGGGTTATGCTCTTCTTGATATACTGCTTGAAACAGGGCGCAAAAACCAGATACGTGTCCATCTTGCGGACATCGGACATCCCGTGGCCGGTGACAGAAAATACGGTGCAATGACAGACCCGTTCAGGCGTCTGGGGCTGCATGCATATCTTCTGAGTTTTAATCACCCTGTCACCGGGGAGCCGTTAAGCTTTAAGAGTAAAATGCCGGACAGATTTGATATTTTTACTATGAAATGAGGGAGAGCGGCACTTAATCGTCCATGACGGGCCGACAAATGACCTGGATATCGCCGGGGTTGAGGCACACTACCCAGTAGCGCGATATTTAAGCTGCACACCTTTTAGGAAATTACGCAGAATCTGATCTTTACATTCACGGTAGTGTTTATGCTCCGGCTTACGGAAAAACGCGCTTAATTCGTGTTTACTAATGCGACAACCGGCCAGGTTCAAAATTTCCAATATGTCTTCGGCCTTCAGGTTTAATGCGATTCTCAATTTCCTGAAAATGATATTGTTAGTTAAACGCTGCTCCGGCTCGGGTTGCGGCCCTTCTTTTTTGCCCCGTTTATCGTTAATCAAACCATTCAGGAAGATCGCCAGCTGAGTGTCGCTGCATTTCTGATACGCGGGATCATCATCTTTTTTTAACCAGTCGCTGATCTGCTCCCGTGTTACCTGATGATCAGCCAGGCCAAATACAGCGATCATTTTCGAATCGTCAAAGTCGAATGTATAGCGAATACGGCGCAGGATATCGTTATTGGTCACAAGTATGCTCCGATCTTAACTACAGAGGTTTCGGGCCTGCATTATCCATATGCAGGCAACGTGTGTAGTAGGGGCATGGCGCGCCATGCCCCTACTACACTACACACTACATTTCTTCTATATTTGCGCCGACAATGGCAGCCATCTGCATCATGTTGATTGTCTGTCCCTCTTTCAGCTTTGTAAGGTCGGTGACCTTGCCTGATTTACTCTTGGATTTTGTGTTTTTGAAGATCGGGAGCAATTTAGCATCAGCCACAATGAACTTGCCTGCGTTCTCGGGCTTTCCATTTTCAGTCTTTGTCTGAAGTTTATTCGCTTTAATATAGTCCCATAGTTTTTTGGTGATCTCTGTTCTGGGAAGCTCTGTTGCTCCCAGAAGATCAGCCAGTTCTTTTTTCAGCTTTACCGGTTTATTCAATCCTTTTGCTTCTGCCATTTTTAACTCCTTCATATTCAGATTTAAATGAAATTATCTACGGGGTCGGAATTTTTCAATCATTCCTATATTTTCCCGTCAATCAGCTAAATTAGACCCTAAGTGTACTACAATCCGGCAAATATTGCTAATATCTTCATGGAGAAGGACCGGATTTTTTTGCAATGTATACAACATGTCTGTTCCCTCTGCCCGGTCGATGCCGCTTAAAGGAAAACCCGGCATGGAACAGGCGCCTTTCAAAGGCCTTGTCCGGGTCTTCGGACCAGACGGCAAACACACCTCCCGGCATCAGGGCTGAGCCGCTCATCGCCAGGGCAGTATCTCCGTACAAATAATCACCTCTTTCCCGGGCGGCCTCAAAGGGCCCCTCATAGAGATCGAGAATAATGGCATCAAACCGATTGTCTCCGCCATTCATTGCACTGTTCCGGATCAGTGATGCCACATCAGCAATCTCTATAGTAACCCTGGGGTCGTTAACTGCCCTGCCGGTAAGGGCGGATAAAGGCCCGCAACACCATTTGACAACTATGGGGTGAAGTTCGGCCACAACAACGCTGGCATCGACGGGGAGCTCATCGAGCGCCGCTTTCAGGGTGCAGCCCATCCCCAGTCCCCCGATGAGCACCTTAGGATCTTTTTTGCTGTCCATGGAATTGCAGGCCAGTTTCGAAAGCAGCACCTCGGAGCGACTGGCGAAGGAGTTCATCAGCACACGACCGTTAATGGTTATAAGAAAATCAGACCCGTTCCTTTGTCTAAGCTCAAGAAATCCATCGGCGGTATCATCGCTGTCAATGGTTTGCCACGGTTTGGTCATTTATCGTAAGCTTCCCCTTTAAGCAGACAGTTCCAAGTCAGAGTTTTCGGCATATTTTTCCATGTATTCTGCCGGTGTAAGATGCCCCGGTGAGTTATGCGGACGTTCTTTATTATAGCCTATCATATACCATTATATTCACTCCTTCATCTTCTTCAGGTCGGATGCCTCCATACCACCATATTCCGACTTTCAATTGTAATACGTTGCATTGCTAATCCCGTGCTTCCGGCAAATGTCCTTCACCTGTATTTCGTTAAGAATATACTATTCTAAGGAAAATTGGAGGGGTTGATTGGCACAAGTTTCATGGTGTAGAGCTCACAGATCTTATAACCATAGTTGCACCCATTCGAACAAAATAGCATAGTTATGTTACAATGTGAACAGCCCTCCGGAGCAAATGATACCAATTATACTCTGCAATCTTCAGCAGAAACCGTCAATCATTTGTTTCAGAAAGTTATTGTTATGTTGGACTTTTGCACTATATTGATTGAGTGAATAGCGGAGGTAGGAAAAACTGAAATTGAAAAATATGGAATATGAAGCCTGTCTGAAAACCTGGAATATTGAATAGAGGTATAAAAGGAGAATCGGTGTTAATTAAGGAGTCCTCCAGCATAGTTGGCTCAAAAGATATTGATGGACCGCCAGGGCAGGAATTAGAGGAGTTAGTCGGAAAATTATATACCGGCGCTCGTGTTGATGCGATAAATGAATTAAGACCGATAGTTAAGAAACATTTTCAGCAGTTAGCATTGCATTTCAGAAAAAAGATAATTTCCGCTTTGATTGCTTCCTTAAGCGGAACTCAATTTTGGGGAGGGGGATTCCCCGAAACTGTTGCTGATATTTTCGTTGAGATAGGCAGGTCGGCGGTGCCTGATTTAGTTAAGGCACTAAAATACCAGGAAAGTGGTGTGCGTTTTGGTGCAACCTTGGCATTATATAAAATGTCCAGGAGACATCCGGGATCTCTTAAGGACGTCAGCATTAACGATTTATTTTTGAATCCGGAGCCATATATCAGACTTAATCCTTACGACAGAATAGTATCCAGCTACCAGAAAAAAGTATTTAACTATTGGGAAATTTCGATGGCGCTTCTCAATGGCATCAAGATTAAAGAAGTTCTTGCAGGTCCGCGCCCTGGTTTAATGGATAGAGAGTTCAAATTTGATACTATCGAGACCTATGAAAGTATAGATGATCTCGTATGGCTTAAATTATCTTCCGGCGTAAAATCTTTTAAAGAAGCAGGCCGCTCTTTGATTATCACTACGGAAGATGATAGGAAATTAGTTGTAAAATTCTTAATAGATCGTCCTGAACTTGATATAGAATCCGGAAAGCCTGAGAACCTGGAAAATGATACAAGATGGATGGATTATCTTCGGCGGAATAATCCGGCTTTATCTCTTGAAAGTTATTTGCCGGAGCCCATGGTTTTTAATAATAACAGGTATATTTTTGCGGTAAGGGGAATGCGCTTAAAAGGTGAACACCTTACTTATTTGGGTAAAGTTCGTTTAAATCCGAACAGACAATATTATGCAATTAGCTACCTCCCCGCTGATTCTTACCTGATTTATTTAAATGATAAAGAACTGGAGGAGAAAGAATTTCACCAGGCAGCTTTGGTGAATATCAGTGATCTGGCACGTCTTGCCTCTTGTGGTATAGTTCATAGCGAGCCTATTAATCTGTATCATAATTTAGGGTCGCACCGAAAATATAATATTTTATATAGGTGCGCATAAGTAACCAGACAATGAGCACCTAAAAAAAAGGTTTCATCAATCCCAGGATTTCCTCAGGGTGTTGCTGGATATCAGCGAAGGTACTGAACAAACTCCGGCACAATTCTTCAGGGGTGTCGAAA
>JAJRYC010000088.1 GCA_024275975.1 Nitrospirota bacterium
AGGCGCCTGAGACATTGTCTCCGGAGGATGTTAAGGAGTTTCTGACTTTTCTCGCGGTCAGGCAGAAGGTTTCCGCCTCCTCTCAAAACCAGGCGTTCAATGCACTTCTTTTTTTCTTCCGGCATGTTTTGAAAAAAGACTTTGGAGAGCATAAGGATATTGTCAGGGCGAAGAAAACAAACTACATACCGACCGTTTTGTCTATAGATGAGATAAAGGCGGTGATAAAATACCTGGATCCTCCTTATGATCTTGTGGTAAAACTCCTGTATGGCTGCGGACTTCGTCTGTTTGAATGCCTGAAGCTCCGCGTCGCCAATTTCAACTTTGATGCAGGGATACTGACAGTCCATAACGGCAAGGGGAAAAAGGACAGGACCGTACCTCTTCCACAGACGTTGCTTGAGGAACTAAAGGCCCATCTTGAGCAGGTGAAGGAGATACATCAAAAAGACCTGGATGCCGGTTATGCCGGAACCTTTCTTGAGTACCAAATGGAGAAGAAGTACAGGAACGCGCCGAAGGAACTGGTCTGGCAGTGGTTCTTTCCGGCAAAGACACTGACGTCCATCCCCGACACGAAAGAACTGAGAAGGTATCACCTCCACGAAACCCATGTGCAGGGGGCCATCAGGTGGGCGGTCAGAAAGGTCAGGCTTACCAAACGCGTTTCATCCCATACCTTCAGGCATAGTTTCGCCACGCACCTTTTGCAGGCAAATTACGACATCCGCACCATCCAGACTCTGCTCGGACACAGCAACGTAAGGACGACTATGATTTATACTCATTGCGTGCCGAGCAGGACTTTAAAGGAAGTAAAAAGCCCGCTGGATTTTTAGAGCTGATCTTCTATTCCCTCAATATGTGCGACCGCGCTGACTTATCCGCGCTCTCCGAACAAATGCAGTGATTGTCAGTATCTTATTCACCCTGCCAAGATATTGCATGCCGCGTTATATTCACCCAGCTTCCGAGCCCTAAACGGAAGCCTTCTTCAGCGCCTGTTCAATATCCGACAAAAGGTCCGCGCTGTCTTCAATTCCAACGGACAAACGGAACAGGCCATCCGTTATTCCCATTTCAGCACGTTCTTCGCCGGTCAGTTTTTCATGGGAGGTGGCAGCCGGTGAACAGATAAGGCTTTCAACTCCGCCGAGGCTGACGGCAGGCGTGATCAGCCGTAGTTTCCTGATAAATTCGGACGGTGCGATCTTCCTCTCATCCAGTTCAAAGGACACTATAGCGCCGAACCCCCTCATCTGGCTTTTCGCTGTATCATGGCCCTGGTGGCTTTCCAGTCCGGGATAGTAGACCTTTTTAACCGCCGGATTATCCCACAGTGATTCCGCAATGTATTGGGCGTTACCACATTGTTTTTCCACTCTGATGCCCAGTGTTTTAATGCTCCTCTCAAGCAGTGAGCAGGCTGAGGCATCCAGACAGCCGCCGAAGTTGGTGGCTGAACCCCTTATCTTCCCGATAAAGGCTTTTGTACTCACAACAGCCCCGCAGCAGATATCACTGTGTCCGCCGAGATACTTTGTGCCGCTGTGGATCACGATGTCCATGCCCAGGTCCAGCGGATTCTGATTAATCGGCGTAGCAAAGGTATTATCTATCGCAGTGATGATATTTTTTGTCTTCGCTGTTTCAGCTACCGCCCTGATGTCGGTGATCCTGAGCAGCGGGTTGGATGGTGATTCAATAAAGATAAGCCGGGTATTTTCTTTAATCGCTCTTTCAATCGCTTCCGTATCATTCGATACAAAGGTGTAATCGATCCCGAATCTCTCAAAATCAGCGGTCACAAAATGATGAGTCCCTCCATATATGTCCTTCTGCAGAACGGCATGATCACCACTGCCGAGAAATGTAAACAGCACCGTGCTGATCGCCGCCATCCCCGAGCTGAAGATTAACCCGTCCTCTGCATTTTCGAGCGCGCACAACTTATTGATGACAACTCTCTGGTTGGGCGTATTGAAATATCGCGGATACACGTTATGCGGCATATCCAGGTATTCAAAGGAAGAGGAGGTGAAGACAGGGGTGTTTACTCCCCGGGTTTCTTTGTCTATGTATGTGCCGCTGTGTACACATTGAGTGCTTTTTTTCATTATAAATTCTACTTTTTCATATTACCGGTCCGGGATATACCCATTGAATAACCGCCCTTGCCGGTCGTCCCCGGCCTGACGATTACTATTTTAACTCAACCGGAAGACTCTGACACAGTTATTTCTCTGACGGGTCTCGAATTTTGCGCAAAATCAGTGACTTATTCACTTTTACGGGAGTTTTTTTGAGTAAGCCCGGAAAACACACGGGGGGCCATTTCCCTACAAATATGTCGCTCACCAGGATTTCCCCCCGGCTCATTGTTATGCATGGTTACAAAACCAAACTTATGATATAATCTTGCATGCGTATAATAATAGTAGGCGCGGGCGAAGTCGGATTTCAGATTGCCAAGATCCTTGCACTTGAAGTCGTTGATGTGGTTGTCATAGACAAGGATAAAGACAACCTGAAGAAAATCAGTGAAGAACTGGATGTCGCGGTCGTAGAAGGCGAAGGAGGGAGCCCTTCTTCCCTGAAAGAGGCCGGGGCGGACAATGCCGACATACTGCTTGCCGTTACCAACAGCGACGAGACCAATATGATAGCGTGTCTCCTTGCAAAAGCGATGTTTAATATCCCGCGTAAGATCGCAAGAATCAGAAACCCTGAATATTTTCATAATGAAAAACTGCTCAGCAAGGGTAATCTCG